>NZ_JBJNME010000011.1:0-223981 GCF_052168715.1 Serratia sp. CY44782 | reverse complement strand
CGGCGGAGCAGCTGTTCGCCGAGTTCGGCTTCACCGTGGACAACGTGGTGGCCAAGGCGCAGGCGCTGCTGAAGTAAGCGGCCTGGCGCAAGCCGATAAAAAAGCCGGTCATCGTGACCGGCTTTTTTTATGCCATCACCCGATGAATCTGCAAATATTGCAGCAGCATGATGGTCTTGCCGTCTTTAATGCGGCCGTCGGCGATCATCGCCACCGCTTCGCTGAACGGCAGTTCGATCACTTCAATATCTTCATCTTCAATGCCGCCGCCGGCCGCGCGCCGCTCATCGTCATGGTATTCGGCGATAAAGAAGTGCACGATCTCGGTCACGCCGCCCGGCGACATGTAGGCTTCGAAGATTTTCTTGACCTCGCCCACCTGAAAACCGGTCTCTTCCACCGCTTCGCGCCGCGCGCACTGCTCCGGCGAATCGGCGTCCAACAGGCCGGCGCAGGCCTCAAGCAGCATGCCGCTTTCGTTGCCGTTGACATAGGTCGGCATGCGGAACTGGTTGGTCAGCACCACCGTACCCTTGGCGCGGTTGTACAGCAAAATGGTGGCGCCGTTGCCGCGATCGTAGACCTCGCGCACCTGTTGCACCGAACCGCCGTTTTTGCGTTTCAGATCGAACGTGTACTTGTGCAGCACATACCAGTTGTCCGACAGCAGCTCTTTCTTCACATTCTCAATTTTCGACGACATGCCCTTTTCCCTTGAGTAGCAACCTGAAGATCATACCGCGATTGCACCGCGCCACGGCAGACGATTTGCAACAAAAATCACACGCACCCACCGGGCGAGCCAGAACGAAGCGCCCCCCAAAGGCAAATCGTCAGCGGAAATTAGCCTGCCGCTGAACATCGGCGGGCATTTCGCTATTCATTTGATTATACGACGACAATTGTTCCCGTTTTGTTGACAACTTGATACAAATCGCGGTGCATTTTAGTTGCAAAAGTTATAGTTTTGCTTTCGAATGAAACTGGCGAAGCGCCTCACCTGAGAGAAGGATCCGTGATTGCTTGTTAAACGTTCCGTGACCGGCAGCCTGGCCAGAGCGCTGTTCGGCATCGTGATACTGTCGGTGCTCGCCACCGGGTTGGCGTTGACCACCGTCGCCGGCAGCCAGAGCGACGCCGAAGCGATCAATATCGCCGGTTCGCTGCGCATGCAAAGCTACCGGCTGGCCTTCGATCTCGACCAGCAGAGCCCGGAGCTGGAGCTGCACCTGCAGCAGTACCGGCAATCTTTACAGGCGCCGGTGCTGCAAAAGCTGGCGCGGTTTTACGTACCGGCCGAGGTGCGGAATCACTATCTGGCGCTGCAACGGGCATGGCAAACGATGGAGCGCCAGATCCGCGGCGGGCAGGCGGCTGCCTACCGGGCGGAGGTCGCCGGCTACGTCAACCGCGTCGATCATTTCGTTTCTGCCCTGCAGCGCTATTCCGAGCTGAAACTCACCCTGGTGGCCGCCGTCAGCGTGATCGGTTACGCCGCCATCATTGGCCTGGTGCTGTTCTGCATTCGCTTTATGCGCCGCCAGGTGGTCACGCCGCTGCAGCATCTGGTCGACGCCAGCCAGCGCGTGCAGCAGCGCGACTTCAGCCACCCGCAGCTGGACGTGGCGCTGCCGAACGAGCTCGGCGTGCTGTCGCAAACCTTCAGCGCCATGTCGGACGAGCTGGCCCGGCTCTATCAGTCGCTGGAGCTGAAAGTGCAGGAAAAAACCCGGCGCCTGCAGCAGGCCAACGAAACGCTGGAGGTACTGTATCGCTGTTCGCAGGCGCTGAGCGTGCGCCAGATCGATCAGCAGGCGTTCGAGAATGTGCTGCGCATTGTGCGCCAAAGCGAACGGCTGCGCTGCATCCGGCTGAACGTGGCGGACGACCACGGCCAATGGCAACTGAACGAAGGGGAAGCGGCGCCGACGCAAGCCTGGAACACGCTGCCGATCACCCAGAGCGACAAACCGCTTGGCGAGCTGCGTTGGCAGCCCGAGGCGCACCCGCCGCATCCTCATCTTATGCAGAGCCTGGCCAACATGCTGGGCCGCGGCGTCTACTTCAACCGGGCGCAAAAGCAGCACCAATATTTGCTGTTGATGGAAGAGCGCGCGACCATCGCCCGCGAGCTGCACGATTCGCTGGCGCAGACGCTGTCGTTCCTGCGCATTCAGCTTACGCTGCTCAGGCGCGCCACCGATGCGCCGGCGGCGCAGGTGATTATCGACGATTTCGATCGCACGCTGGCCGATGCCTATCGCCAACTGAGAGAATTACTGGCCACCTTCCGTCTCAATATTCAGGAGGCGGACCTGAACGCCGCGCTGGAGCAGCTGTTGCAGCCATTAAAGGCTCTAACCCCCGCGCGGATTCAGTTACACTGTCGGCTACCTTCGCAGGCGCTCAATGCCCAGCAGCAGGTGCACGCGCTGCAGATCGTGCGCGAGGCGGTGCTCAATGCCGTCAAGCACGCCGGGGCGAACGAGATAACCCTGCGTTGCGAAGTCAACGCCGCAGGCGACAACGTATTCAGCATTATCGACGACGGTTGCGGCATCGCCAGTCTGGAGGAACCGGAAGGGCACTACGGCTTGACCATCATGAGCGAACGCGCGGCGCGATTGGGGGGAACGCTGCACATTCGGCGCAGAAACGGCGGCGGCACGGCGGTCTGCCTGACATTCCCGCCCTGACCTCGCCGCTGTTCACTTTGCGTTACGGCTGCCGCCGGGCAGAAGGCCGCCCGGGGAGGTTTGCGGCGAAGATTGCCGCTATTTTTGAAGAGACAGTCCCACTGTGAAGCACGCCCCAGGGCGCGTTTGAGTGGCTTTACTTGCTACAGGGAGCATATTTCATGGTGATGAAGCAATACCGAGTCATGATCGTTGACGATCATCCGTTGATGCGGCGCGGCATCAAACAACTGCTGGGACTGGATGCGCGATTTGGCGTGGTGGCAGAGGCCGGCAACGGCAGTGAGGCGGTTGCGCTGGCACTGCAGCACACGCCGGACGTGATCTTGTTGGATCTGAACATGAAGGGCATGTCCGGGCTGGACACGCTGCGGGCCCTGCGCGACGAAGGCGTGGATGCGCGCATCATCGTGCTGACGGTTTCCGACGCGCGCAGCGATCTGTATGCGCTGATCGACGCCGGCGCAGACGGCTACCTGCTGAAGGACAGCGAGCCGGAACAGCTGCTGGAACACATCAGCGCCGCCGCCGAAGGGCAGAACGTGATCAGCGACGCCATGGCCGACTATTTGTTGGCGCGCGGCGAGCAACGCGATCCCTTCGCCGCCTTGACCGAACGCGAGCTGGACGTCTTGCAAGAGGTGGCGCGCGGCCTGTCCAACAAGCAGGTGGCGGCGCAGTTGCATATCTCTGAAGAAACCGTGAAGGTGCACATCCGCAACATACTGCGCAAGCTGGACGTGCGTTCTCGCGTGGCGGCGACGGTGATGTACCTGGAGCACAAAAGTCAATGATCGCCCCGCCCCGGCAATGCGCCGGGGCAGCTTACTCGATGGCGCTGAGCAGCGCCTGATGATGCTGGTGCACCCAGCTCTTGTTGAACGGCCCCCAGCTTTCCAACTGATAAAAACCGTCGTTGTTGCGCACGCCCTGCTGCACGAACTGCAGCTCGACGCCCATGCCGGGCAGCGCCTTCAGCACATCCTGCAACGTGCGGCGCGGCCAGCCGGTCAGCGCCATCAACCGCGGCACATTGGGCCGCTCACTGTGGCTGATCAGCCAGCACAAATAAAGCCGACGGGCAAATACCGGGTTAATTCCCATGCCAAGCTCCTGCTGTAAGGTAAGTCCAGTTTTTACTTTCCGGTTCCCTGCGGCGAAGAGATGCGCAAGGCCTTTGATAGTAATAAAAATGTCTTAATAGCGTACAATTACCGACGCCAGTACACCCACGCCGTTTTCCGCTACCGTTATTTACACTATCTCCTTTTTTTCTCCACGCTTTCCTCGGCTATCCCGAGTAAAGTGCAATAGCGCCGGAATCCTTCCCTGCCGCTGAAATGCATAATTCTGATGCGTTTTAAAGATAGAACAAGTCATAACGAGGTTCGCGCTGCATGGCCAATTTTTTTATTAATCGCCCGATTTTTGCCTGGGTGCTGGCAATTATTCTTTGCCTGACCGGGGCGTTGGCGATTTCTT
This sequence comes from Serratia sp. CY44782, assembly GCF_052168715.1. NCBI lineage: Bacteria > Pseudomonadati > Pseudomonadota > Gammaproteobacteria > Enterobacterales > Yersiniaceae > Serratia > Serratia sp. CY44782. The sequence continues at coordinate 219,803 of NZ_JBJNME010000011.1, read as the reverse complement.
CCCTACCGGTAGAACAATACCCGAATTTGGCGCCGCCGAACGTGCGCATCAGCGCAACTTACCCAGGTGCTTCGGCGCAAACGCTGGAAAACACCGTTACCCAAATCATTGAACAGAATATGACCGGCCTCGACAACATGATGTATATGTCGTCGCAGAGCACCAATACCGGCCAGGCCACCGTCACGCTGACGTTCGAAGCCGGCACCGATCCCAACGAGGCGATGCAGCAGGTGCAAAACCAGCTGCAGGCGGCGATCAAACGTCTGCCGCAGGCGGTGCAGAATCAGGGAGTCACGGTGTCGAAATCCGGCGACACCACGCTGATGATGGTGGCGTTCGTCTCCACCGACAACAGCATGGACAAGCAGGACATTGCCGATTACATCGTCTCCAACCTGCAGGATCCGCTCAGCCGCATCAACGGCGTCGGCAGCATGGACGTGTACGGCTCGCAATACGCCATGCGCATCTGGCTCGATCCCAACAAGCTCAACAGCTACCAGCTCACGACCCAGGACGTGGTCAAGGCCATTCAGTCGCAGAACGCCCAGGTGGCGGTCGGCCAGCTGGGCGGCACGCCGTCGGTCGACAAGCAGGCGCTGAACGCCACCATTAACGCCCAGTCGCAGCTCCAGACGCCGGAACAGTTCCGCCAGATCACGCTGCGGGTCAATCAGGACGGCTCGCTGGTGACGCTGGGCAACGTCGCCACCGTCGAACTGGGCGGCGAGAACTACAACTACCTCAGCCGCTACAACGGCATGCAGGCCGCAGGCATGAACATCAAGCTGGCCTCCGGCGCCAACGAACTGCAGACCGACCAGCTGGTGAAGGACAAGATCGCCGAGCTGTCGCAGTACTTCCCGCATGGGCTGGAAGCCAAGGTGGCCTATGAAACCACCCCGTTCGTCAAAGCCTCGATCAAGGACGTGGTGAAAACGCTGCTGGAAGCCATCCTGCTGGTGTTCCTGGTGATGTACCTGTTCCTGCAGAACTTCCGCGCCACGCTGATCCCCACCATCGCCGTGCCGGTCGTGCTGATGGGCACCTTCGCCATCCTTTCCGCCTGCGGTTTCAGTATCAATACCCTCACCATGTTCGCCATGGTGCTGGCGATCGGCCTGCTGGTGGACGACGCCATCGTGGTGGTGGAAAACGTCGAACGCGTGATGAGCGAGGAAGGCCTGCCGCCGCGTGAGGCCACGCGCAAATCCATGGGGCAAATCCAGAGCGCGCTGGTCGGCATCGCGCTGGTGCTGTCGGCGGTGTTTGTACCGATGGCGTTCTTCGGTGGCACCACCGGCGCCATCTATCGCCAGTTCTCCATCACCATCGTTTCCGCCATGGTGCTGTCGGTGCTGGTGGCGATGATCCTGACCCCGGCCCTGTGCGCCACGCTGCTCAAACCGATCGCCAAGGGGCACCATCACGGCAAGCGCGGCTTCTTCGGCTGGTTCAACCGCATGTTCAACCGCAACGCCGAACGCTATGAGCGCGGCGTGGGGCGTATCCTGCACGCCAGCGGCCGCTACATGGTGATTTATCTACTGTTGCTCGGCGGCATGGCGCTGCTGTTCATCAAGCTGCCGACCTCGTTCCTGCCGCAGGAAGACCGCGGCATCTTCACCGTGCAGGTGCAGCTGCCGGCGGGCTCGACCCTGCAGCAAACCTCTAAAGTGGTGGAAAAGGTCGAGCAGTACTTCCTGACCGAAGAGAAACAGGACGTGGTGTCGGTGTTCGCCATCATCGGTTCCGGCCCGGGCGGCAACGGCCAAAACGTGGCGCGCCTGTTCGTCCGGCTGAAAGACTGGGATCTGCGCACCTCTGGCGCCAACAGTTCGTTCGACATCATCGATCGCGCCACGCTGGCATTCAACAAGATTAACGAAGCGCGGGTGATCGCCAGCAGCCCGCCGGCGATCACCGGCCTCGGCAACTCTTCCGGCTTCGATATGGAGTTGGAAGACCACGCCGGGCTCGGCCACGCCAAGCTGATGGCGGCGCGCGATCAGCTGCTGCAGCTGGCCGGGCAAAACCCGCTGCTGTCGCGCGTGCGCCACAACGGCCTGGACGACAGTCCACAGCTGCAAATCGACATCGATCAACGCAAGGCGCAAGCGCTGGGCGTGTCGATCGACGACATCAACAATACCCTCTCCACCGCCTGGGGCTCGACCTACGTCAACGATTTCGTCGACCGCGGCCGGGTGAAAAAAGTCTATGTGCAGGCCGCGGCGCCGTTCCGCATGCTGCCGGATGACATCAACAAATGGTATGTACGCAACAGCGCGGGTGGCATGGTGCCGTTCTCGGCCTTCGCCACCTCACACTGGGAGTACGGCTCGCCGCGGCTGGAGCGCTATAACGGCAGCTCGGCGCTGGAGATCGTCGGCGAGGCGGCCAACGGCGTCAGCACCGGCACCGCCATGGCGGAAATGGAGAAACTGGTCAGCCAACTGCCGACCGGCTTTGGCCTGGAATGGACCGCGATGTCCTATCAGGAACGGCTGTCCGGCTCGCAGGCGCCGGCGCTGTACGCCATCTCGCTGCTGGTGGTGTTCCTGTGCCTGGCGGCGCTGTATGAGAGCTGGTCGATCCCGTTCTCGGTGATGCTGGTGGTGCCGCTGGGGGTGATCGGCGCGGTCGCCGCCACCTGGATGCGCGGCCTGGAGAACGACGTCTATTTCCAGGTCGGCCTGTTGACCATCATTGGGCTGTCGGCGAAAAACGCCATTCTGATCGTCGAGTTCGCCAATGAGCTGAACCATAAAGGGCAGGATCTGATGTCCGCCACGCTCGATGCGTCACGCATGCGTCTGCGGCCAATCCTGATGACCTCGCTGGCGTTTATCTTCGGCGTGCTGCCGATGGCCACCAGCAGCGGCGCCGGTTCCGGCAGCCAGCATGCGGTCGGCACCGGGGTCATGGGCGGCATGATCTCCGCCACTCTGCTGGCTATTTTCTTCGTGCCGCTGTTCTTCGTGCTGGTACGGCGCCGTTTCCCGGGCAAAGCGCATCCTGCAGGCAATACGACGGCCGCCGGGGAGTGATCGACAGGGCATAAAAAAGCAGCGTCGGGTGAACCGATGCTGCTTTATTTCGAACGATAATCTCGTTCCCAAGGTGTTTCAGTGACGTTCCAATGACTCAACCTTGCCACCTGCTTCAACGCTGTGTCAGTTGCCCAACATCTCATCAATGAAGTCTTTCCAGTTTCCTAATTCACGATCAACCATAATACTTTACAACCTCAATTATTTGACGAAGCGGATTCTACGCCTGTTTTTTGACCATGTGAAGGGAAACGGGAACGATGCCGGGCCCGGAAACCGGGGTTAGCGCACATTTTCGTATTTATCTGATCAATACTCAGTGCAGCTATTCCCTTGTGATATCAATTTCTCCACGATAGCGTGTAAAAGGTATAAAAATACGCCAATGGAGCGCCGATCATGCCCACCTCTTTGTCTCTTTCACAGCTGAAAACGCAGGGCCGCTATCAGGAAGCTACTGCGCTGGCGTTACGGCAGCTGGCAGCAGAGCCGGAAGCGGCGATGCTACACTTTCAGCTGGCCTGCCTTTACGACGTACAGGGCCTGGAGCAGCAGGCTATTCCCTGCTACCTCGCGGCGTTGGCTCGCGATTTGCCGCCCGCACAGCGCCGCGAGGCCTGGCTGGGTCTCGGTAGCACTTACCGCGCCCTGGGAGAATATCCGGCGTCGCTGCGCGCTTTCGACGCGGGTCTTGACCGAGTTCCCGCAGGCCAATGAGCTAATGCTGTTTCGCGCCATGACGCTGTACAACCTGGGTGAAAGCAAACGGGCCGTATCCGATCTGTTGCTGCTGCTGGCGGAAACCTCGTCAGACCCCGACATCCGCGGCTATCAGCGCGCCATTCGGCACTATGCCGCCGATCTCAGTCTCATTGGTTAGAGGAAGACGATGGAAATTATCACCGACCTGACACGCCGCGCCATCGACTGGCAGCGGCTGTGTGAGTTGCTCGAGGCAGCCGGGCTGGGCAAACGCGATCCGCACACGCTGCAGCGCGTTTACCAACACAGTCAGTTTTGCTATTGGGGGTTTATCGGCGATGAGCTGATAGCGACCGCACATGCCATCAGCGATCTGACCTCGGTCGCCTATCTGGCCGACGTGGTGATCGATCCGCGTTATCAGGGGCAGGGATTGGGGCGCAGGTTGATGGATCGGGTGATGCAAGATTTGGCGCCGCTCGGCAAGATTTTCATCTATTCCGTGCCGGAAAAACTGGCCTTTTATAAAAAGTACGGCTTTCACGATTTAACCACCGGCATGGTGTATGCGGACGGTGCCTCACTGCTGCGCCTGCAACAGGGAGGCTACGTACGTTAATCGCACATCACAAGGTTTTGCTCATAAAGACGCGGCTGGTTCCCGGCGGCAAGCAAGGCACCTCCCCCATACGCTGCCAGCCATGCCGCTGATAAAAGTCCGGCGCCTGGAAGCTGATGGTATACAACACGGCGGAAAGGCAACCGCGTCGGCGCCCCTCCTGCTCAAAGCGGCGCAACAGCTCGCTGCCCAGCCCTGCGCCGCGCAGCGCTTCCGGCAGATAAAAAAGATCGAGAAACAGCAGCCCTAGTGATGAGCGCCCGGTAATTCCCCCCAGAACTTTCCCGCTGTCGAGATCTTTTACCACCACCGCCAGCGGCTGACGATCGCCATAGCCGATATGTTCATCATTAAAACGGTCCAACCCTTCCGCGATACAGGACGTTATTTCCGGTGTTACCCGATCGGAAATTTCGATATGACATTCTTTCACGCTAGCTCTCCGTATCAATCACCCACATTTATGCGCTGTTTGTAGCTAAAAACATCGCATTTTCTTTGTTTAGATTTATCTTTACATCCATTTCCACGCTAATTTCCACACCGCTTCATAACCGGTTCTATCACCGATTGAAATAAAACCGCCGAACGTAACAAAACTAAGAAATATCTTAATAATTAATTCATTAGCCCCAAAAGCCGCCAACAAACGATCGACAAAAACGATCGAACTTAAAAATTTAATAGCTATAAACTATGTTAATTCCTTTTAATAACCACGGTATTAATAGAGGATTTCTATTTTATCGATCTCACATTGCTTAGGGCGTCGGTTAAAAAAAATTTTACTCGTTATAAATCATGCTAGTATATGACTCCCCCGCGAAACTCGCGCCCAGCTACCGCTCATTGGCTTGCGGCGCAAGATAAGTTCAACATGAAATTATTTATATTATTTCTTTTTTTATGTTTTAAGATATCAATCCTCACCGGGAAATAGAAAGCAAAGGACTATAATAAAATGGAAATTGATATTTTCAGCGAGTGTGCCTATACCACTGTCGGCATCCGACAACTCATTAAGCAAACCTGGGCGGAAAAACGCGCACCGGCCGGTTTTAGCCGCAAAAGAGTCTGCTTTATCGATGTCACCATCGCCAATTTTGAAGCGCGTTATCGTGTTGAATATGCTAACCCCAATACCTACAAAATAGTCATTATCACCGACTGCCCGCATGAAATGGTGATTGTCGACAGCAAGACCATTATATTATCAAACCTTATATCATTGAGCCGTTTCAGCCGCCTTATCGACGATCTCTATAAGCGTTACAATCATTATACCGAACCGCCGCAACTGTCCCAGCGCGAGTCGCTTTTCCTCTCGGAATGGTCGACGGGGAAATCGCTGACCGACATCAGTAGTGCCATGAATATCAGAAATAAAACAGCCAATCATTACAAGTCAAGAATAATGAAAAAACTCGGCGCCAGCCGGATAAAACCGCTATTACACATTACCCGCGTGCGCTGTTTAACCGATCGTTTAAACATAAGAATAAATAAAGAGTAACGCCCTCTTCTTCAGATTCGCATTTGCGGCTGAACGCCTTCGCCGGCATCTCTTCGAGAGCACCGCCGGCGAAGGCCGCCGCTCAATCACGTCGCCTCTCCCTCTCTCTGGCACCCAATCGCGCCTCGCCCGCATCGTTGTCTGGATCTCGCCGCCGCTTTACTGGCATTATCTCTGCTATCGCCGGGCGGCGAGAGGGCCAAAGATCGCGCCCGCCGCTCAGTATCGACTCGACGAGACAGGTAGCTTTACGCCATGGCAAACAAACCGCAACAGACAACGCTGACGATGTACGGCATCAAAAACTGCGACACCATCAAAAAAGCCCGCCGCTGGCTGGAAGATCAGGGCGTGACCTATCATTTTCACGACTACCGCGCCGACGGCCTGACCGAACAGCAGTTGCGCGGTTTCATCGCGCAACTGGGTTGGGAGCCGCTGCTCAATACTCGCGGCACCACCTGGCGCAAGCTGGATGAAGCGCAACGCAACGCCTGCGATAACGCCGACGCCGCCATCGCGCTGATGCTGGCGCAGCCGGCGATCATCAAACGCCCGCTGCTGGACGACGGCAACGGCCACGCCCTGCTCGGTTTCAACGCCGACGCTTACCAGCAATTTATCGCCGAGGTCGCCGTATGACTTGCCCGGTTATCGAACTGGCCCAGCAGCTGATTAAACGCCCTTCCCTCAGCCCAAATGACGAAGGCTGCCAGCAGCTGATGATCGATCGCCTGCAGGCGATCGGCTTCACCGTCGAGGCGATGGACTTCGAAGATACCCAAAACTTCTGGGCCTGGCGCGGCGAAGGGCAAACCCTGGCGTTTGCCGGGCATACCGACGTGGTGCCGACCGGCGATGAAAAGCGTTGGGATAACCCGCCGTTTGAACCGGCGATCCGCGACGGCATGCTGTATGGCCGTGGTGCGGCAGACATGAAAGGCTCGTTGGCCGCGATGGTGGTGGCCGCAGAGCGCTTTGTCGCCGCCAACCCGAATCACCAGGGCCGCCTGGCTTTTCTGATCACCTCAGACGAAGAGGCCAGCGCCACCCACGGCACGGTTAAAGTGGTCGAAACGCTGATGGCGCGCAATGAGCGCCTGGATTACTGCCTGGTCGGCGAGCCGTCCAGCACCGAGCGCGTCGGCGACGTGGTGAAAAACGGCCGACGGGGCTCCATCACCGCCAACCTGCACATTCACGGCGTGCAGGGGCACGTCGCCTATCCGCACCTGGCGGACAACCCGGTGCACCGCGCCATGCCGGCGCTGAATGAACTGGTGGCGATCGAATGGGATCGCGGCAACGAGTTCTTCCCGCCGACCAGCATGCAGATCGCCAACGTGCAGGCCGGTACCGGCAGCAACAACGTGATCCCAGGCGATCTTTACGTGCAGTTCAACTTCCGTTTCAGCACCGAACTCACCGACGCGATGATCAAGCAGCGCGTGGAAGAGCTGCTGGAACGCCACCAGTTGAATTACAGCATCGAGTGGCGGCTGTCCGGCCAGCCGTTCCTCACCTCGCGCGGCGCACTGGTGGATGCGGTGGTCAACGCCGTCGAGCACTATTCTGAATTGACGCCGCAGCTGCTGACCACCGGCGGTACCTCCGACGGCCGCTTCATCGCGCAGATGGGCGCGCAGGTGGTGGAACTGGGGCCGGTCAACGCCACCATCCACAAGGTCAACGAATGTGTCAACGCCGCGGATCTGCAGCTGCTGAGCCGCATGTATCAACGCATCATGGAGCAATTGGTCGCATGATCAACGCAGAGATGCTCACCGGCCGCTCAACCGAACACCTGGCGCCGCTGAGCGGGAATCATCGGCTGCAGCCGCAGGCGGCCAACGCCTTCTTGGCGATGCAGCTGGCGGCGCGTGAGGCGGGATTCGATCTCCAGCCCGCCAGCACCTTCCGCGATTTTGACCGGCAGTTGGCTATCTGGAATGGCAAATTCTGCGGCCAGCGGCCAGTATTAGATAAGGACAGCCGCCCGATAGACGTTGCGCCGCTGTCCGCCGCCGAGCGCTGTGAAGCGATCCTGCGCTGGTCGGCCCTGCCGGGCGCCAGCCGCCATCACTGGGGCAGCGATCTCGACGTGTACGACCCGTCGCTGCTGCCGGAAGGGCAAAAGCTGCAGCTGGAGCCGTGGGAATACGAAGAAGGCGGTTACTTTGCGCCGCTCAACCAGTGGCTGACGGCACATATGGCCGAGTTCGGTTTCTATCGCCCCTTTACCGAAGACAGCGGTGGCGTGGCGGTAGAGCCGTGGCATCTGAGCTACCGGCCGCTGGCGCAAGAGGCCGAACATTTGCTGACCCCGGCGCTGTTGCTGGCGGCCTGGCAAGATAAGGAGGTCGCCGGTGCCGAATGGCTCGAACGCCATCTGCCATCGATTTTTTCGCGTTTTATACGCAGTGAAGGAAAGGAGTAGCTATGCAATGGTTAGCTGATTACTGGTGGATTATCCTGCTGGTTCTGGTGGGAATGGTCGTCAGCGGCATTAAGGAACTGCGCCGCGTCGACGTGAAAAGCTATCTGGCCAACAAGCCGGAGATACCGCCGCACCGCGACAACAACGCCCAGTGGGATGACGAAGACGACTGGCCGAAAAAGAAATAACATCAGGGCGCTCATCGGCGCCCTGAATTTTTAGCGGAAGGCGATCAGCTCGCCGCGCTTGCCGGACAATGCCTCGTCCCAGTAGCGCTGCGGCACATAATAATGCAGCCTTTCCAGCGCGGCGTTCATCATGCCCTGGTTGATCGCGTGCCCGACGTTTTCCTCCACGTCCAGCGTAAAATCGGCGCCGCCGGCCCGTAGGGCTTCTGCCGCCGCGTGAGCGTGCTGCACCGCGATCACCGCATCCTCTTCCCCGTGGATCAAATGCACCACGCTGTCGCCGAAAGCCTGCTCAGGCAGCTGGGCGAAACGCCCGCTGAACGCGACCACGCGCCCGGCCAGCCGGGTTTCCGCTTTTAGCGCCTCAAGCGCCATGATCGCCCCCTGCGAGAACCCCACCAGCGCCGTGCCGGCATAGCCTACGCCGCTCAGCTGCTGCCAATGGCGTACCACCGCCACAAACTGCGGCATCACGTCTGCGATACGGGCAGCGCGATTCTCTTCGGTCACGTCCTGCACCGAAAACCACTGGCGCCCGGCGCCGTTGCCGAACGCTTCTGGGCCACCGATGCTCACCACCTGCGCCTGAGGAAAGTCTTTGGCGAAGTAGCTGCCGATCTCCCCCATCGCCACCGGGTTGTCGCCGACACCGTGAAACAGCAAGATCAGCTGCGCCGCCGGGGTCGCCGGGCTTTGGACAACGAAATGCTCATGTTTCATCGATGACTCCTTAATAGTAACCCAACCTGATGCGGCGACAGTCGTCGCCTCACCGCTGACAGTGACTATACGCCGTTGAGAAATCGGGAAAATCGGGTTTTATTGAGCGAGTTATTCAATTTATTGCAATGACTGCGCCCAGTCGCGCCAGTAGCGGCAGTGCTGCGCATTCAGCTGTTCCAGCGCCTGCGCCGCTTCGTGCCGCCAGTGGCGCAGCAAGGCTTTCTGCCCGCTGACGCCCGCCAGCTCCGCGCAGGCCGCCGGGGATTGCCGCCGTTGCAGATGGCCGCGCAGCGCGGGCAGCGGCAGATTGCTGGCCAACAGCAAACGCTGCAGTGCCCCCAGGCTGGCCTCCAGCGGCCGATGGGCGAAAGCGAACCCGGCCAGCTCGCGCCAATCCTCTTCGCCCAGCGGCGTGTCGCCGTCGTCGCCCGGGATCGCCAGCGCGAGTTCAATGCGCTGCCGTAGCCAGGGCCAGTCGCGCGCCAGATGCTTGTGCGCCGCGTGCCGCAGCGCCTCTCCTTGCTCGCTCAGGGGCAAGATAGCCATCGCGGTATAGCAGCCGCTGCTGGCCTCCGGCTTGCTGCCGATGCGCACCAGCTCGAAACCGCAGGATTGCCAAAAGCGCCACAGCGGCTCGGTATAGCCAAAGCTGACGGACAGAAAATCCAGCCCCTGCGCCTGGCGGCGTTGCCGCTCGACCAGCTGACGCGCGATACCCTGCCGCCGCAACGCCGGCAGCGTCGCGATGCGGGTAATACGCCGTGACCGCAGCGTCGGCGCCCACCACTGGCCGCCATGCGCCGCCAGCGACTGCGCCACCAGGTTGCCGCGCGGCCGGCGGCGGCCGGCCCACACATCGTGCGCCAACTCGGCGCTCAAGCCGCCTTCGTCCACCAGCCACACGGCGCCGACCACCTCCTGCCCGGCCTGCGCCAGCCCGAAGTGCACGCCGGGCGCATCCATCAGCCTGCGCAAATCCAGCGGCGAAGTGCGGTAATGCGCGCTGCTCAGCAGAGCATAGAAACGCGCCAGCCGCTGCGGTTCGGCGCACAGTTCGCGCGGCTCCGCCTGGCTGTAATCGATCGTCTGGCCATCCGCCGGCCAGGCGGGCAGCTCGTTGAACAACAGCGCATTGTCCGTTATCCGCTCCAGCGCATCCCCCTGCGCCCAGCGCATCGGCTGCTGCAGACTCAACGCCTGATAGGAAGGCAGCCCGGCGCAAAACTTCAGCAGAAAACCGCGGCCGGTGCCCTCATAGCCCTGCACCGTGGTGGTCAGCAGCACGCGCGGGAAATAACCGATCAGCTGCTGCAGCAGCGGCGCGGGGATCGCCGCCGCTTCATCCACCAGCAGCCACCCCACGGCGCTGACGTCCCCCTCCCGGCACTGCGCCAGCAAGGCATCGGGCGCCCAAAACTGCGCGCGCCCCTGCGCCCATTCCCCGGCCACCTCAGTGGCGGCGCGGCTCGGCCCGGTGATCCAACAGGTCAGCGGCGACTGCGCCACCAGCATGCCGGCCAGCGTCGATTTGCCGCGGCCGCGGGCGGCGGTCAGCACCCACACGCCGGATTCGGCCTGCAGCAGCGCCGTCAAGATCGTCTGTTGTTCCTCGGTCGGCCGGCCATCCGGAGGTTGCCAATCCTCACGCGCCGGCAGCGCGGCCAGCGTCAGGGGCTCATCCTGCCGCCAGATCGTCACTTCTCGGTCATCGGCCAGATGCTGCTGCAGGTGGTGGATGAAATGCGGGGTGGTAATTGGCTGCGGGCAATCGCTCCAGCGCAGGCTGTCGCCGTCCGGCTGCTGCGGCCATTGCCGCCAGGGCGGCGTCAGCAACAGCAGCCAGCTGCCGGCACGCAATGCGCCGCTCAGCGCCGCCAACGCCTCCACGTCCAGCGACTGACCGGCGTCGAACACCGCGTGCAGCCGCTCCTGCCCCAGCAGTTGGCGCACTGCGCCGCTCGCCAATGCCGTCAGGCCGGACGGCGGGTTTTCTCCCACCCACGGCCAGTCGCCCGGCAGCGTCGCCGCCAGCCGCTGCGCCTGTTCGCGACACCAGTCGGGCTCACCGCTGAGCACCAGCAGGCGCCGGATGCCCTGCCGCCGCATGAGTTGTTGCGCTGCCTGTAACATAAGGCTGTACCTCAATCCGAAAAAAATGCCGGAGTCAGGCTCCGGCACTTGAGGCGTTAACGGGATGCGAAGGTGTTGCAGGTATTGGGATCGCCGCTGTCGAAGCCCTGTTTAAACCAGGTGTAGCGCTGCTGCGAGGTGCCGTGGGTGAAGCTGTCCGGCACGACGCGGCCCTGGCTCTGCTGCTGCAACCGATCGTCGCCAATCGCCTGCGCGGCGTTCAGCGCCGCCTGCAGGTCGCCCTCTTCCAGCATCTGCTGCTTCTCGGCGTATTTGCCCCACACGCCGGCGAAGCAGTCCGCCTGCAGCTCCATTTTCACCGACAGACGGTTCACTTCCGCCTGGCTGGCGCCCTGCTGCATCTGGCGCACCTTAGGCTCGATGCCCAGCAGGTTCTGCACGTGGTGGCCGACTTCATGCGCCACCACATAGGCCTGGGCGAAATCACCGCCGGCGCCCAGCTTGGTTTTCATGTCCTGATAGAAAGACAGATCGATATACACCGTTCTGTCACCCGGGCAGTAGAACGGCCCCATCGCCGCCTGGCCGGTGCCGCAGCTGGTGCGCGTGACGCCGCGATACATCACCAGCTTCGGCGGTTGATAGGTTTTGCCCATGCGCTGGAAAATCTCTTTCCAGTTATCCTCGGTGGAGGCCAGTACCACCGAAGTGAATTTGGCCAGCTCATCGTCTTTCGGACTGATGTTGGCGCTCTGCTGTTGACCCTGCGGTGCAACGTTACCGCCGTTCAATAGCGGCGACAGATCGATGCCGTAATAGCCGGCCACCAGCACCACCACTAAAATGACGATGCCGCCCTTGCCGCGCACCGGCACACGGAAACCGCCGCCACCGCCGCCCAAACCTGAAGACTGCCCGCGACGATCCTCAACATTGTCACTTTCCCGACGCCCTTGCCAACGCATAAATATACTCCAGATATTTCCCCTGCTCGTTGAAGTTGCGCCGCGATCGTAAGCGCAAAGGCAGCTTCAAGCCTGAGTGGGATAGGTTTTAGTCATCTCGCATCCATCATTATAAATGGTCTGCCGCGGAGGAAATGTAGAAATTTTCTGGAAAAACGCAGAATAGCGGGACGATCCGGCCGGATCGCCCCGAATGGCGGTGCCAATGCTTAGTCGAGCTTCACGCCGATGCGGCGCGCCACTTCTTCATAGGCTTCGATCAGGCCGCCCAGGCTTTGACGGAAACGGTCTTTGTCCATCTTGTCCAGGGTGTTTTTGTCCCACAGGCGGCTGCCGTCCGGCGAGAACTCATCGCCCAGCACCACTTCACCGTTGAACAGGCCGAACTCCAGCTTGAAGTCGACCAGGATCAGGCCCGCGTCGTCAAACAGCTTGGTCAACACGTCGTTGGCGCGGTAGCTCAGCTCGCGCATGCGCGCCAGATGCTCTTTGCTCACCCAGCCGAAGGTTTCGCAGTAGGATTCGTTGACCATCGGATCGTGCATGGCGTCGTTTTTCAGGAATAGATCGAACAGCGGCGGATTCAGCACCAGGCCTTCTTCGATGCCCAGACGCTTCACCAGCGAACCGGCGGCGCGGTTGCGGATCACGCACTCCACCGGCACCATGTCCAGCTTCTTCACCAGCACTTCGTTGTCGGACAGCAGACGCTCCATCTGGGTCGGGATGCCGGCTTCTTCCAGTTTGCTCATGATGAAATGGTTGAACTTGTTGTTCACCATGCCTTTGCGATCGAACTGCTCAATGCGCTGACCATCCAGTGCTGACGTATCGTTGCGGAACTCCAACACCAGTAGATCGGGATTCTCGGTGGTGTAAACGGTTTTTGCCTTTCCGCGATACAGCTCAGCTAGCTTTTGCATCTTACTTACTCCAGTGATGTATCCCCGTTGTCTCCCGAGCGCGGCCCGAAATTAGGGGGTATAGAATTGACCTAATGAATTCTTTGGCGTGCCGGACACTATTGTGCCAAACCTGCGACGCAAACGATACCGTATCGACAAAACAAAAAGGGGCCGAAGCCCCTTTTTGGTTATTTAACGCTGGTTTTACTGAAGGCAGACTGGAATGCCGCCACCAGCGCGTCGTTTTTCGACTGGGTCAGCGGTTTGCCTTTCGGATCGATAAATTGCAGGCTGGTGCGGTTGTTGAGATCGCCGACCTGCAGTTTGTAATCGCCTTCCGCCAGTTCAGGATCCTTGACGCCCAACGCATCCCAATCGCTGCTGCTCAGGGACTTGTAGGTCACGGCGACGGTGCCCTGCGGACGGCTGCGGTCACCCACTTTCATCCCCAGTTTTTCGAGCGCCGCCGGCAGGCGATCCCACACCACGGTGTACGGGCCGCGCACCACCAGCATCGGCAGGCCGGTGTCATCGGCACCGCTCTGCACGTCCAGCGCGCCGAAACGGCTGGCCGTCTGGCTGCTCGCCAGGTTGTCCTGTTTGTCCAGGCCTTCGATCAGGGTGTTGATCATCATGCCGTTGTAGCGCTGAATCTCAGACTGGTCGGTCACCTGCTCGGTCTTGCCCTGCTGCTGCAGGCCAACGCTTTTCACCACCAGCGCCTGCTGGTAGCCCTGCTGCTGCACGCTGATCTGATAGCGGCCTTCGTACTGGTTGTCTTCGTCCAGACGGTTCCACTTCACCCAGTCGGTGGTCAGGGTCTGACCGGCGTCCTGACGGGAAGCAATCGCGATGTTCTTCGCCTGCAGCAGGCTGACCACGCGTGACCACAGGTTCTGGTTCTGCGGGCTGTTTTCCAGCAGCAGCGTGCCGCTGTCGCCGGCGTACTGCGCGCGTGAACCGCTCAGCAGCGCCAACGGCTGCACCGGCGGACGAATGTCCAGTTGCTTGCCGACGTTGCCTTGCAGCGTCGTGGCGGGAACGTCATAGTTGCCGCTCTGGACCGGCAGGATCATGCCGGACGGTGCGTTCAGCGCCTTGAGCGGAGCCGCGTCGAGGTAAGCCTCGTCGCCGCTGACCTGGCGCTTGTAACGCTGATCGCTGCTGCAGGCTGCCAGCATCATCACCAAAGAGATGCCCACTACTTTTGCTACCGTCGACTTTTGCAATGAATAAGCCATCAAATTTCCCTTAGAGTTACAGCAAACCGACGCTTTTCAGCGCGCGCTCCACCACCGGGCGGGCGGCTTCGCTCAACGGCGTCATCGGCAGACGCAGCGTATCGGTTGCCATCAATCCCAACGCCTTACAGGCCCACTTCACCGGAATTGGGTTTGCTTCTACAAATAGATCCTGATGCAACGGCATCAAGCGCTGATTTAAGCGGCGCGCTTCGGCAAACTTGCCCTGCGCCGCCAGCGCGCAAAGTTCCGCCATCTCGCGCGCGGCCACGTTGGCCGTCACGGAAATCACCCCTTTGCCGCCCAGTTGCATGAAGTCCAGCCCGCTGGCGTCGTCGCCGCTCAGCAAAATGAAGTCTTCATCGTCAACCAGCACTTGGATCTGACTAACGCGACTTAAGTTCCCCGTCGCTTCTTTTACAGCAACAATATTCTTGATTTTCGCCAGCCGAGCGATGGTCGGCGGCAGCATGTCGCAGCCGGTGCGCGAAGGCACGTTATACAGGATCTGCGGCAGCTCGGTGCTCTCGGCGATCGCCTTGAAGTGCTGGTACAGCCCTTCCTGCGTCGGCTTATTGTAGTACGGCGTCACCGTCAGGCAGCCCACTACGCCGGTATTGGCGAAGCGGGTGGTGAGCGCGATGGCTTCGGCGGTGGCGTTGGCGCCGGTGCCGGCGATCACCGGGATGCGGCCGTCGGCCAGCTCCAGCGTCTGCAGCACCACGTCAACGTGCTCGTCATGGGCAAGCGTTGCGGACTCGCCGGTGGTCCCTACGGAAACGATCGCCGCGGTGCCACTGGCTACATGATAATCGATCAATTTTTTTAGGCTCGCGCGATCGACAGCACCTTTGTCGTCCATCGGCGTAACCAGTGCAACAATACTTCCCGTAAACATTGGCCGTCCCCTCCACAAACAGGTCACTCATGGTACTTTTGCTGCCTATCCAAAAGCAAGCGCACAACCGCGTTGTAAGCGCTTGGCAGGCGGTTTTTTTTATGTTTACCATGGTAACCCCATTAAGCACGACAGGAAGCGCTATTTTGCCTCAGTCAGACGAACACTATCTCGTGATTACCGCGCTCGGCGCCGACCGCCCCGGAATCGTCAATACCATCACCCGCCACGTCAGCAGTTGCGGATGCAATATCGAAGATAGCCGTCTGGCCATGCTGGGAGAGGAGTTCACGTTCATCATGCTGCTGTCCGGCAGCTGGAACGCCATCACCCTGATCGAATCCACCCTGCCGCAAAAAGGCGCGGAGCTGGATCTGCTGATCGTGATGAAGCGCACAAACTCGCACGAAAGGCCGCCGATGCCGGCCACGGTGTGGGTGCAGGTGGAAGTGAAGGACTCGCCGCACATCATCGAACGCTTTACCGATCTGTTCGACTCCAGCCAGATGAATATCGCCGAACTGGTCTCACGCACGCAGCCGGCGGACGGCGACCTGCCGCCGCAGCTGTATATCCAAATCACCGCCCATAGCTCCGGCGATCGGGACGCCTCAAATATTGAGCAAGCCTTCCATCGCCTATGTACAGAATTGAACGCGCAAGGCAGTATTAGCGTGGTGAACTATCCACAGCATGATGAGAAAGATGGAGAGTAGTGATGAGCCCATTGAAAGCCGGTGACACAGCGCCGAAATTTAGTTTGCCTGACCAGGACGGTGAGGAAATTAATTTGGCCGACTTCCAGGGACAGCGAGTATTAGTCTATTTCTATCCGAAGGCGATGACGCCGGGCTGCACCGTGCAAGCCTGCGGCCTGCGGGACAACATGGAAGAATTGAAAAAGGTCGGCGTCGAAGTGTTGGGCATCAGCACCGACAAACCGGAAAAACTGTCGCGCTTCGCTGAAAAGGAGCTGCTCAACTTCACGCTGTTGTCTGATGAAGATCATCAGGTAGCGCAACAGTTTGGCGTATGGGGCGAGAAAACCTTCATGGGCAAGACCTACGACGGTATTCACCGCATCAGTTTCCTGATCGATGGCAAAGGCAAGATTGAAAAAGTGTTTGATGATTTCAAAACCACCAATCACCACGACATCGTTCTGAGCTACCTGCAGCAGTAATTCTCACGAAGCGCAGCGGCCTGCTGCGCTTCGTTTCTTCCCTGTCAGTCGGCCTTGTCTTCCACTTCGACCCGCAGTTCATCCGGCCAGGCATGGATCACCGCCTTCACCAGCGTCGCCAGCGGTATGGCGAAAAACACGCCCCAAAAGCCCCACATCCCGCCGAATACGATCACCGACAGGATAATCACCAGCGGATGCAGGTTGACCGCTTCGGAGAACAAAATGGGCACCAGCAGGTTGCCGTCCAGCCCCTGCACCACCAGGTAGGCAACGATCAGCGTCCAGAAATCGGCGCCGACGCCCCACTGGAACAGCGCCACCACCACCACCGGTATGGTGACCAGCACCGCGCCAATGTAGGGGATCAACACCGAGAAGCCCACCAGCACCGCCAGCAACAGCGAGTAGCGCATGTCCAGCACGGCGAACACCAGGTAGGTCGCCACGCCGACAATCACCATCTCCAGCACCTTGCCGCGAATGTAGTTGGTGATCTGCTGATTCATCTCGTTCCAAACCTGCCCCGCCAGGCCACGATTGCGCGGCAGCACGCGGCGCACTGCGTTTAGCAGCTGCTCTTTGTCCTTCAACAGGAAGAACATCATCATCGGCACCAGGATCAGGTAGATGGCCAGCGTCAACAGGCCGACCAGCGACGCCAGTGAGAATTTCACCACCGACTCGCCCATGCCGGACAGCCGGCTGCGCAGGTTCTCCGCCATCATGTCGATGATGCCGGCATCCACCAGCGCCGGGTAACGCTTCGGCAGCGTCGCGGCAAAGTTATAGAACTGATTGAGCATGCCAGGCAGATCGCTCATCAGATTGATGCCCTGCTGCCAGGCGGTTGGCGCAACGACGAACACCAGCAGCATGGCGACGCCCGCGAACACCAGCAGCATGATGCTCGCCGCCCAGGTGCGCGAACAGCCGATGCGCTGCAGGCGCGCGGTCGGCCACTCCAGCAGATAGGCCAGCACGATGGCGACCAGCAACGGGGTCAGAATGCCGTGCAGAAAATAGAGAATGAGGAAGCCGGCGACCAGGATCACCAGCAGCGCGATAGCCTGCGGATCGGTGAAGCGGCGGCGGTACCACTGTAATAACATCTCCAGCATCAGAGCGGGCTCCTCGAGATTTGGCGGGCGGGCATGGCGATTCCTGTGATGGGCCTGATTAAAGCATAGATAGAACGGGCGCACGCGGGGTGTGCAACGCACTCAGAGTACTCAAAGTTGGCCATACATCAACAGCGATTTGGCTGAATTTATCGCGCCGGCGAGCGATTGGCGCAAAAACCCGCAGACGCGGCGACAGACTGGGTGAACGGCCCCGGATGGGGCCGCGGCAGATTACAGCGAGGCGCTGATGGAGAGGGGCGAACCGACCGCCAGTGCGAACAACAGCACACAGCCAATCGCGATCGCCGCCGCCAAATCATTTTTCATTGTCCCGTCCCCTGATGCTTAAAGTTGATTATCGTCACGAACTCTGTCGGTTCTACGTTGACGGCCTTTGCCGATGCACATCATTAAAAACCCCCGCCTAAGCGGGGGAGAAGACGTTCTGGTGCATCAAGTATTACAAGGAGGTCATGAGGGATTGCTAACCCTAAATGACTATTTCAAGCTAGGATTATTCCCAGAACATGGCAAGCGATCGCGTCGAGGTTATCCGCACTTTGAGATAAACCTCATAAAAAAATCCCGCACGGCAGCGGGATGAAGGGATGATAACGTCATAAATTTTTTATGCGGACAATGAGGCGGTATTGTCGTCATTTGGCGACAATACCGCGCCGCCACGGCGGTCACAAGGGAAATCTGACTGCCGTAAGGAAATCAGAATTTCCCCAATACACGCGATCGTACGCCCGTAAGCATCAACGAAAAGAAATGGGATTTTCGTCAGACCGTCGCCGGCCAAAAACCGGTAGCATAACCGGCATAATCCCAAACGCCGTAGGGGGAGAGATGAACAACAAGCCGTTTGAATTTGATGAAGCCATCTGCCTGGCCATTGGGCGCGGCGTCTGCGAAGTCGTGAAGATAGGAGACGAAATCAGCGTTTTCTCCCTGCTGGAAGCCATCGAGAGCTTTATCGAACGGCAGGCGCTCAGCGAGAGCGAAGTCGCGGCGGCGGACGACGCGCTGGATCTGATCACCGGTTTGGTCCGCCGCCAGTGCTGAGGCCGGTTACGAGGCGCAGCCGATGAGCCGTTGCTCTATCGCAACGCCGGGCATCATTTGTCGTAAACCGGCAGTCAATTCGTCGCCCGCCGCATGCAGCGCCACCAACGGCATTGCCGGCAGGCTCTCCAGGATGAACCACATCCGTTCGGCCTCGGCGCTCAGCCGGGTTCTGACGCCCTGACGCCAGTTCCAGCGGCGGCAGGTCACGCCGCGATCGTCGCGCCAGACCACCTCCCCCGCCTCCGGCGATTCATGGATCACCGCGCCCTCCTTGACGGTATCGAACAGCTCGCTGCCTTCCGCGACGATCAGCCGCGGCTCGCCGACATAAGCCGCGATATTCTCGCCCCCCACCGGCACCGCATAACGAATGCTGACGGCGTTGTAAAGATCGACCACCGGATCGATGCTGGGCATCGTGCCGTCGCGCAGCGCGCGCTTGCGCAAGGCATCGGCGGAACAGGGCGTACGCTTGGGTTTGGCGCCAAACCGCATGAAGACATCGCGCCAGGCCGAGAGATGCGCCTCAGCCCAGGGCGCGTCCTCCTCGCCGAGGGCGCGACAGGCCTGCGCCAACGCCAACGCCCCCACGTCCGGGTTGGTTATGGGAGCCGCAGCCACGGTAATGCTTAACGCCCGGAATCCGGGCGCCAGCGCAGCGACGGCCGGATCGATTGACGGATCGACTAAAATCATTGAATAATCCTATATTGACCATTTTATTCCATGATATTGACCGATGAGCGAAAAAGTCAACAGACCGACCGAGTTCGGCGCCGACGTGCAAACCGTCAGCGAAGCGGTGTCGCACCGCATCAAACAGCAGCGAAAAAGCCAAAAGCTGTCGCTGGACGAACTGTCGCGCCGGGCGGGCGTCAGCAAGGGCATGCTGGTGGAGATCGAGAAAGGCAGCGCCAATCCCAGCATCGCCATCCTGTGCAAGCTCGCGGCAGCGCTGGGCCTGTCGGTGGCGGACATCGTCAACGTGACCCGCGCCCCCGCAGCCTACCTGATTGAAAGCCAAGACATTCCCACGCTGTGGCACGGCGATCGCGGCGGTTCGGCCCGCTTGCTGGCAGGCACCCGCGGCCCAAACATGATAGAACTGTGGCACTGGGAAATGGCGCCGGGGGAAGCCTATGCATCGAGCGGCCATCCAGCGGGCACCTTCGAGCTGCTGCACGTTGAACAAGGCGTCTTGAGCCTTGCCGTCGAACAAACAGAGCTCAGGATTACGCCAGGCTGTTCGGCGGTCGCCAGAACGGACGGCCCTCACCGTTACGCCAACGAGGGCGAAGACACGCTGATTTTCACCATGACGGTCGCCGAACTGCACGCCTGAACGGCGGCCCAGACCTTAACGCTTGCACAGGAGAAGAACCCTCATGACAATCCCTGCCCCACGGGAGTGGCGGCGTGCTGACTATCTCGTCAGCACCGAGCCCAGCCTGCTGGATATTGACGCCATTCATGCATTTCTGACCCGTTCGTCATGGGCGGAGGGCATTGATAAAGAGACCGTTCGCCAGTCCCTCTCCCACAGCCTGTGCTTCGGCTTGTATCACGGCACCAGACAAATCGGTTTCGCCCGGCTGGTCACCGATTACGCCACCTTCGGCTATCTGTGCGACGTTTACGTGCTGGAGACGCATCAAAAAGGCGGGCTGGGCCTGTGGCTGGCGGAATGCTGCCAGGCCCATCCGCTGATGGCGACGCTGCGGCGAATCATGCTGGTCACCAGCACCGCCCCCTGGCTCTATGAAAAAGTGGGGTATAGTGCCATCAACTGCCCCGATTTTGTCTGGCAGATCGCCCGACCGGACATCTACCGACGTTAACTTTTCAGCAAGGCCGCCCCAGTTCACACTCTTCCCCCGCGACATTGGCAATCGCGGCGGTTAGGGCCCATGCTGGCGACAAATTTTACCGTTTGCCCCTTTCAAGGAGAATCTATGCCCGTTTCAGCCCGTAACCAGTTAGCCGGTACCGTGTCTGCCGTCGCCAAAGGCGCCGTCAATGACGAAGTGGAGATCACCCTGCAGGGCGGTGAAAAACTGGTGGCCATCGTCACGGTACAAAGCCAACAGTCGCTGGGGTTAACCATCGGTAAAGAGGCCGTCGCGCTGATTAAAGCGCCGTGGGTGATCCTGGCGACGGAGGATTGCGGTTTGCGTTTTTCCGCCCGCAACCAGTTTGCCGGGGAAGTGATTGCGGTTGAGCACGGCGCGGTCAACAGCACAGTGCACCTCAAAGCGGATGCCGGTTTTGTGCTGACGTCGGTGATCACCAATGAAAGCCTGCAGGAGATGGCGCTGAAGAACGGTTCGCGCGCCATCGCCCTGATTAAAGCCTCATCGGTGCTGCTCGCCGTCAAAGCCTGATACCGCCAGGCCCGCACCAGCGGGCCTTTCAAGGCGCTATTTCAGCGCCTGCTCGGCCAGCAGCCCGAGGGCGATGACGATCATCGCCGCGCCGGAGATGCGCCCCACCACCTTCGCAGCCTGCGGGCGCGTGCGCAGCACCGACTGCGAACCGAATCCCACCAGTAGGTACACCAGGCCGCAGCTGATCAAATGCACCACGCCCAACGCCAGCATCTGCATCGGCACCGACCATTCGGCCCGGGCGTCGGTAAACTGCGGCAGCAGCGCCAGAAACAGCAGAAACACCTTGGGGTTCAGCCCGCTGACGCACACGCCCTTGCCGGCCCAGCGCAGCCAGGAATCGGAACGCTGATCTTCACCGGCGCCGGGCACCGGCGGGTGCAGCAGCATGTTGAAACCGATCCACAACAGATAAGCCGCTCCCAGCAAGGTGAGCGCCGTCAGCGCCAACGGGTTGCCGACCAGCAGCGCACCGACGCCCGCCACCACGATCGCAATCATCAGCAGGTGGCCGAACAGCAAACCGGCGACGGCGGGCACCACGACCCGCCCGCGAATGCCCGCCGAGATCACATAGGCCCAATCCATACCCGGCGTGATCACCAACAAAATCGACACCGCCCAAAAAGCGGCGAACAGAGCGAGCGTCATGCCGGCGCCCTCTCAAACGCGCCGCGCCATTCCGAACAAAGAACCATTGCGCTTTCCTCTTGGAAGAAGAACGGCCTCCGCCTGCCGCGGCGGCCGTCAAAACCGTTCAACAGATGGCAAGAATATCCTCAAGGCGTTAAAATGTGCTTTCAATTACTTGCCTGAAACCGGCATAAGCGGGGAAATTTTTCCAAATGGATAAGATTGATCGCAAGATTCTTGCTGAACTGCAGGCCGACGGGCGTTTGTCGGTGACCGAGCTGGCCGAGCGGATCGGGTTGAGCGTCTCTCCCTGCCACCGCCGGGTGCGGGCGTTAGAGGAGTCCGGGGTGATCAGGGGTTACCGCGCCCAGCTCGATCCCGGCAGCCTGGGCTATAACTTTTCCGCCCTGGTGTTCGTCACCATGCGCGAAGGCGATCGCCGCGCCGTTGAAACCTTCGAAAACGCCATGATGGACATTCCACAGGTGGTGCAGGCGCAGCGGCTGTTTGGCGATCCGGACTATCTGCTGCACGTGATCGCCCGCGATCTGCCCGCCTTTCAACAGCTTTACGACGAGAAACTCTCCGCTCTGCCAGGCGTGCAGCGCCTGAGCTCCACGCTGGTGATGAAAACCGTGGTGCCGGAGCGTTCGTTCCTGCCGCTGGGAAAATGACGACGGGAGCGTTGCCGCTCCCGTTTTGACTTCCTTAAGGCACAATCACAAAATCCGGATTGGCGACGGCAAACAGCGCCTCGCGATCCGCCGCCGGTGGATAAATCCACTGCGTGTTGATCTCCTGCTTAATCTTTTTGCCTTCCTGACGGGTAAAGCGCACCTGGCGCTCCCAGCCTTCGGTATACAGCGCGCCCCAGGGCCCCAGGTCCAGGCAGGTCACATACTTCGGCTGGCTGTACGGGTGAGTCGGCAACCCCGCCAGCTCCGCCGCCGCATTGTGGCCGGCCACGCGGCCAAGGCTCATCGCATGCTGGCAGGTCATCAGGTTGTGATTGCCGAGATCGTCGGTCGCCGCCTTCACCGTATCGCCGGTCACGAAAATGCCCGCCGCCGCCGGTGCGCGCAGGAAGGCGTCGCCGATCACCCGACCGCTGCCGTCGCGCTCGCCGGGGATCTGCTCGGTCAGCGGATGCGCCCGCACGCCCGCTGCCAGGATCACCGTGTTGGCGGCGATACGCTCACCGTTAGACAGCATCACCCCCTCAGCGTCGATAGCCGAGACGCGCAGGCCGGCTCGTGCTTCCACGCCGCACTCCGCCAGCGCCTGGCGAATCACCGCCCCCGGCTCCGCGCCCATTCCGGCGCCCACTTCCGGGGCGCTATCGACGATCACCACACGCACGTTCTCGTCTTTGCCCAGCGCATCCCGCAGCCGCTGCGGCATCTCCGCCGCGCTCTCCAGCCCGGTCAGCCCCGCGCCCACCACCACGGCGGTGTTGCGCGCCGGCGTCGAGGGTTTGGCCGCCAGCGCTTTGATATGGGCATCCAAACGCTGCGCGCTTTCCAGCGTATCGACGTTGAAACCGTATTCGGCAAAGCCCGGCACCGCAGGCACGGAGAGCCGACTGCCGGTGGCCCACACCAGGCGGTCGTAGGCCAGCTCAAGGGATCCCCCCGTCGCCTGCGCCACCGTGAGCGTCTTGGCGGCGGCATCGATGCGCGCTACCGCCCCGGCCAGGTGGCGCACGCCGACGGCGGCGAGCTGCGCGGAAATATCCGGATTCATGTTTTCCAGCACCGCTTCATACAGGCGTGGCCGGATGGTGACCGTTGGCGTCGGCGAAACCATGAGCACCTCGATATCGTCATGCTTACCGGCGAGGGTAATGGCGCGCATGGCGGACACGGCGGCCCAAAAACCGGCAAAACCGGAACCGGCAATCACTATTTTCTGCGTCATGGGATGACTCCTTCATACAGGGTTAACCGGGCGATAAGGCCGCCCGCAGTTTTTTCGGATGAACGATGCCGTTCCGCTCCCGTAGCAGGGTGCAGAAGGCCCGCCCGCCCCTTCCGAAGAGGCGGGAAAAAGTGTGTTTGGCTTTAAGGAAAGGCGGTGGTTAGGTTTTGGCCCGCGCCGTTTTGCCGCTGCGCGCGGTGCGTTCCGTCATGCGCTCATCGAGCCAGAGGTTGACCTCACCAAAGAAGCCCTGCGGCGCCTTGCGGCCAAAGCGGGCCGCGACGGCGCCGAGGGTCTGCGCCGCCAGCGCATCGCGCATCGCCTTCTCCGCCTGCAGCATCACCGCGTGGATGGCGCATTTGCCGGAGACCGCCCAATCCGGCGGGGAATCGTCGAACACTGCGCAGCGCCCGCGCACCTCCTGGCAATCGAACAGCGGCTTGTGCCCTTCGATGGCGTCGATGATCGCCAGAAAACTGATCTCATCCGCCGGGCGCGCCAGCCGGTAGCCGCCGCGCACCCCTTCGCTGGCGACGACGATCCCCGCCTTTTCCAGCTTGGGGAAAATCTTGGCCAGAAAGCTGGGGGAGATGCCTTGCAGCTCGGCGAGTTCGCGGCTGCTGAGCGCGCGCTGGTTATCGCCGACCAGCCACAGCAGGCAGTGGATGCCATATTCAACGCTGGTTGTGATGTACGCCATATGTCTGTTTTCGACCGTCAATGAACTTTCAATAACGCAGACTATATGAGTCTGCGTTTATCTTGTCAATAAAACACGGATCAACTTTGTCCGCGTTTTATTGACAATGCACGCCGCCGGCGACGCAGAAAGCGCCCTTCAAAATGAAAAATAAAACTTTTTTGCCCGATTCGCGCCCGGCTAACGTTTCCTTGTCGCCTGCGGCTGACTATGATGTGATGGGTGCCGCCGCCGCGGTTTGTGAGCCGCCGCACTTTCGCGCGGATTGCGCCGTGGGAATAAAGAACTCTTGTCTGCTGCTGACGTCTTAGAAATGATTATTTAAGGGAAACGCCTGACTATGACCAACCGGTTGACCAAAACCGCGTTAGCGGTGCTGCTGCTCGGCACGCTGAACGCCACCGCCCTGGCTCCAGCACAGGCGGAAAGCCAGGACCAGTTGCCGGATATGGGCACCTCCGCCGGCGGCACCCTGAGCATCGGACAAGAGCTGGCGATGGGTGATTTCTACGTGCGCCAACTGCGCGCCAGCGCCCCGCTGATCAACGATCCGCTGCTGAGCCAGTACATCAACCAACTGGGCAACCGGCTGGTGGCCAGCGCCTATTCAGTGCGCACGCCGTTCCATTTCTATCTGGTGCGCAACGACGAGATCAACGCCTTCGCCTTCTTCGGCGGCAACGTGGTGCTGCATTCCGCGCTGTTTCGCGTCAGCGACAACGAAAGCCAACTGGCTTCGGTGCTGGCGCACGAAATCTCGCACGTCACCCAGCGCCACCTGGCGCGCGCAATGGAAGATCAGCAGCGCAACGCTCCGCTGACCTGGGTGGGCGCACTCGGCTCCATCCTGCTGGCGATGGCCAACCCGACCATGGGCATGGCGGCGCTGAGCGGCACCCTGGCCGGCACCCAGCAGGGCATGATCAGCTTTACCCAGTCGAACGAACAGGAAGCCGACCGTATCGGCATTCAGGTGCTGCAGCGCGCCGGTTTCGATCCCGAAGCGATGCCCGACTTCCTGCAAAAACTCTCGGATCAGTCGCGCTACGCCTCCAAGCCGCCGGAAATGCTGCTGACGCACCCGTTGCCGGACAGCCGCCTTTCCGATGCGCGCAACCGCGCCAACCAGATGCCGAAACACATCGTGCAGTCTTCGCAGGACTACCTGATGGCCAAGGTGCGCGCACTGGGCATGTACAGTTCGGAAGGCTATGGCCTGAACGAAGAGCTGCTCGGCTCACTCAGCAAGGGCAACGTGCGCGAACAGGCGGCCGCCAAATACGGTCGCGCCATCCTGTTCTATGAAGCGAAAAAATACGACGACGCACGCAACATCATTCAACCAATGCTGGCGCAGGATGCGAAAAACGTCTGGCTGATTGACCTGATGACCGACATCGATCTCGGCCAGAAACGCGCGCCGCAGGCCATCGCCCGCCTGCAGGCGGCCAACGCGGCCCAGAACAACAACTCGGTGCTGCAGCTCAATCTGGCCAACGCCTATGTCGAAGGCAACCAGCCGGCGCAGGCCTCGAAGATCCTGAACCGCTACACCTTTGCCCATCCGGACGATCCGAACGGCTGGGATCTGCTGGCGCAGGCCAGCGCCGCCCAGGGGCTGCGCGATGAAGAGCTGTCGGCCCGCGCCGAAAGCCTGGCGCTGACCGGCCGGCTCGATCAGGCCATCGGCCTGCTCAGCAATGCCAGCTCGCTGCAGAAACTCGGCAGCCTGAAACAGGCGCGCTACGATGCGCGCATCGACCAACTGCGCCAACTGCAACAGCGCTTCCGCCAATACCAGCGCAGCTGATTCAACAAGGAATGAACGCCATGAAAAACGTCACGATTTACCACAACCCGCGCTGCTCCAAGAGCCGTGAAACCCTGGCTCTGCTGGAGCAGCACGGTGTCGCTCCCAAGGTGGTGCTGTACCTTGAAACGCCCCCGTCGGCCGATGAGCTGAAAAAGCTGTTGAAAGAATTAGGCTTCACATCCGCGCGCGATCTGATGCGCAAAAAAGAAGATCTGTACAAGGAATTGAAGCTGGCGGACGACAGCCTGAGCGAAGAACAGCTGCTGGCAGCGATGACGGCGAACCCGAAACTGATCGAACGCCCGATCGTGGTGAAAGGCAGCAAGGCGCGTATCGGCCGGCCGCCGGAGCAGGTGCTGGAGATTTTGTAATCGTCCGGCAAGTCTCTTATTGAACCGCAAAATACCAATAGCCCTGAACAGGGCTATTTTTAATTGTTTGTTATATAAATACTTTTCATCATCCCCCGCTTCTCCTGTTGCTATGCTGCACAAATGCCGAGCCTTACGGCAAGACAAGCGTTGACAACCATCAACACCCCATCTACTCTGATCGCATCACTGGACGAGCGATGAAAAAACACCCAGACAAGCACATCCAGGCGGCGTTAGATTACGCCCTTTCTCAGGGCTGGCATTTTCGTCCCAGCAAGGGGCATGCTTTTGGCCGACTTCATTGCGCCTTTGTCGGTCATCAAGAACATATGATGAGCATCTGGAGCACGCCGAAAAATCCCGAGCTGCATGCCAAACAGATCCGGCGCAAAGTCGATCACTGCCTGGCGCTGTCGCAGAAAAAATAACCGGAGAATCACCATGACGCTCTATCATTTCGCATTGACGCTGGGCGGGGTCACCGCCGATACCACCGGATTGGAGGATGCGCTGTATGCGGCGGGATGCGATGACGCACTGATCTGTTTCTACGGTAAAGCCGTCTACCTCGAGTTTGATCGAGAAAGCGAAAACTTTGCCCACGCAATTTGCAGCGCCATCAGCGATATCGAGTCTGCAAATATTGGCGCCAAGGTGATATCGGTAGACTCCAGCCTGGTGGGATTAAGCGATATTGCCGAGCTCACTGAACTGTCGCGTCAGGCGATCGCCATGCTAAAAGACGGGACTCGCGGCCCCGGCGGCTTCCCTTCCCCTATTCAGCGGCTCGGCGGCACCTCACCGTTATGGCGCTGGGCTGACGTGGCGGCCTGGTTGGCACAGCAGGGGAAAATCGACCCACGTCTTGCAGACAATGCGCAGTGTCTGGAACATATCAATCTCGCTTTGCAACTGCGAAGCGATCGGCAACGCCAGCAGGTTGAGCACTACTGCTCCCTGCTGGAACACGCGGAAAAACAGACTTGATGGCTCGCTACAGCCCCAGAATCTCTTTAACGAACGGGATGGTCAGCTTGCGCTGGGCGGTGATCGAGGCGCGATCGAGCTGATCGAGGGTCATAAACAGCGTGCGCATCTCGCGATCCAGCCGTTTCAACAGGAAGCGGCCCACGTCTTCCGGCAGCTCGAAGCCGCGCAGTTTGCCGCGCAGCTGCAGCGCCAGCAGTTTCTCTTCGTCCGACAGCGGCTGCAGCTTGTAGATCTGCCCCCAGTCCAGGCGCGAAGCCAGATCCGGTAAGCGCAGGTTCAGCTGGCGCGGCGGACGATCCCCGGTGATGAACAAGCGGGTGCGGCCGGTCTCCAGGATGCGGTTGTAGAGGTTGAAGATCGCCATCTCCCACTCTTCGTCGCCGGCGATGCATTCGATATTGTCGATGCAAACCAGCGCCAGCTGCTCCATGCCGTCCAACACTTCAGGCACGAAGTAAGCGCGTTTGTCGAGCGGCACATAGCCCACCGCTTCCCCCTGCTGCGAAAGCTCGGCGCAGGCCGCATGCAGCAGATGGCTGCGCCCGCCGCCTTCACGCGACCAAAAATAGATATAGCTGCCATGTTCCTGACGGACGGCGGATTGGATCGCGGCTAATAGGGATGGGTTCTCGCCCGGATAAAAACTGGCGAAAGTTTCATCATCGGGAAGATAAAGTGGCAGTGAAAGCTGTGCCGGCGTATTCAGAGAAGCACCTCAACCAAAACTGGCAGAAAAACGCGGGCAGTTTAACACAGAAAACGGGCGCTGTTGAACCGGCAGGATCTTATGCCGCAATAGTGAGCAATGCCTTAGCGCCGTTTAATCGATTGCGGCCTCCTCACCGGCAAGAATAGTCTGATATCAAACCCTAACCCCATGCCTACGCAGGTTAAATTTGTAATTTAAGTAAAACCTGACCTAGTATAGGTAGGCAAAACGCAATCACCATCAACAAGGTTTCTGCAAGGATATAGACGATGAAAGTATGGAATAAAGTGCTGTTAGCCTCCTTTATCGGGTTGTTGGTTGCCGGCTGTGATGACTCTTCCAAGGTTGACGCCAACCTGGATAACGCCAAAGACAGCGCCGAGCAAATGAAAGACGCCGCCCAGAAAAAAGCGGACGATCTGACGGACAAAGCGAAAGCGACGGCGGATGAAATCAAAAAAGAGGCCGCCACGCAGGCTGACCAGCTGAAGGACAAAGCCTCGGCGATTAAAGATGAAGCCGCCAAGCAGGCCGACGCCATCACCAACGACGCCAAGGCCAAGGCCGCCGCGATCAAGGATGACGCCGGCAAACAAAGCCAGCAGCTGGTGGATCAGGCCAAGGCAATCAAAAACGACGCCATCAACGGCGCTAACGATCTGACCGAGCAGGCCAAGGCGAAGACCGAAGCCATCAAGAACAGCGCCGAAAACAAAGCGCAAGAGTTGAAACAAGAGACCGATGCGGCGGTGAACGGCAATACGCAGCCGGCCACCCAGCAGTAAGCTATTCTCAGCCACAAAAGAAAGGAGCAGTAAATGGGGATTATTTCCTGGATTATCTTCGGCCTGATCGCCGGTATTTTGGCTAAGTGGATCATGCCCGGCAAAGACGGCGGCGGCTTTATCCTGACCGTTGTGCTGGGGATCATCGGCGCCGTAGTCGGCGGCTATATCAGCACCTTCTTCGGCTACGGCAAGGTTGACGGCTTCAACTTCGGCAGCTTCGTGGTAGCGGTTATCGGCGCCATCGTGGTGCTGTTCGTGTACCGCAAAATTCGCAGCTAATATGACATTGGGGAGCTGAGGCTCCCCTTTTTCACTATTTAACTATACGTCCGTCATTAAGAATGAATGCTGTCCTACCGTCCCAAAACTCAGCAATAAAAATATCTTTCGGCTCTATGCCATGTTCACGGATAGTTTGGTTCAACCACTCCTCATCTTTACTAATCTCCTGCAGCTCATAAGGCCTGGCCCTGCCATTTTTCATAATGATAACTGAAGGCAGTTCATTTCCCTCGCATACCGCAGTTATCTGACCGCCCGGCTCAATTTGCGCATAGACAATCTCCTGAAAGGCGTGAATCCCCTGCGCATGCAGCTGTGAGGAAACGTTCAAGATGTCGATTTTATTTTTCTTGGCTAAAATATTTTCCATCAAAAAGCGGCCGTTTTTTATAATTGGTATCGGGTTGCCTATAGTGACCGAACGAAAGAAGTTGCAATGTTTACTGATTGCATTCAACAGAGAAATTAGCCCTACACCGATAAGTAATACAACGACATACTGGTACAAAGGGATGCTGTCGCTATAGATAACGCCCCCAATAATGCCCCCGAGCACAAAGTTACCGATAAAATCCACTGGGGTCATCTGCGATAGCTGGGTCTTTCCCGACAGGTTCAGGTGGGTGATAACAATGACAAAGCCAATCACAAATTTGAGCAAAATATATCCGTAGTACTCCATACCCTCTTTCCTTTTAACCGATGTTGTTAATGCTATCAGCTACTTTATCCCAACGGATATAATGCAGAAACACGAATAAAAAGGGCAGCCCCTGGGCTGCCCTTTTCGTTACTTCTGCCCCGCCGGTTCGTCCGGCGCGTCGAGCACCTCTTCTTCCTTGCGGAACAGGCTGATGACCTTGAACAGCAGGCTCAGGCCAATGCCGACGATGGTCGCCAGCGCCATGCCTTTCAGCTCCGCCGCGCCGATATGCACCTTGGCGCCGCTCACGCCGATGATCAGGATCACCGAGGTCAGAATCAGGTTTTGCGCCTTGTTGTAATCCACTTTGGACTCGATCAGCACGCGAATGCCCGAGGCGCCGATCACGCCGTACAGCAGCAGCGAAACGCCGCCCATCACCGGCACCGGCACCGCCTGGATCGCCGCCGCCAGCTTGCCGATGCAGGACAGCAGGATAGCCAGCACCGCCGCGCCACCGATCACCCAGGTGCTGTAGACCTTGGTGATGGCCATCACGCCGATGTTCTCGCCGTAGGTGGTGTTCGGCGTAGAGCCGAAGAAGCCGGAGAACACCGTCGAGATGCCGTTGGCGAACATTGAACGGTGCAGCCCCGGATCGCGGATCAGGTCTTTTTTCACGATGTTGGCGGTCACCACCAGGTGGCCGACGTGCTCGGCGATCACCACCAGCGCCGCCGGCAGAATGGTGAAGATGGCGAACCACTCAAAACGCGGGGTGTAGAAGGTCGGCAGCGCGAACCAGTGCGCCTCGCGGATCGGGGTCAAATCCACCACGCCCATGAAGAACGACAGCGCATAGCCCACCAGCACGCCGATCAGGATCGGGATAATTGCCAGAAAGCCGCGGAACAGCACCGAGCCGAGCACCGTGACCGCCAGCGTCACCAGCGAAATGGTGATGGTGGTCGAGTCGGCGCTGGTACCTTCCGCCGGCAGTAGCCCCGCCATGTTGGCCGCCACGCCCGCCAGCTCCAGCCCGATGACGGCGACGATCGCCCCCATCGCCGCCGGCGGGAACATCACGTCCAGCCAGCCGGTGCCGGCCTTTTTCACGATCAGCGCCACCAGGCAGAACAGCACGCCGCACATGATGAAACCGCCCAACGCCACTTCATAACCGAGCGGCAACAGCAGCAGCACCGGCGAGATAAACGCGAAGCTGGAACCGAGATAGGCCGGGATCTTGCCTTTACAGATGAACAGATACAGCAGCGTGCCGATGCCGTTGAACAGCAGCACGGTCGCCGGGTTGATCTTGAACAGAATAGGCACCAGCACGGTGGCGCCGAACATGGCGAACAGGTGCTGGAAGCTGAGCGGAATGGTCTGGAGCAGCGGCGGGCGCTCGCTGACGCCGATGGCGCGACGGGTCATGTGTGCTTTTCCTCGGTTTATTGGTTTTATAGGTTTTAGTCAAAAAAAAGCCGACTCGTTAAGTCGGCTCAAATGTTTACTTAGTACCAAATATCTTGTCGCCCGCATCACCCAGGCCAGGCACGATGTAGCCCTTGTCGTTCAGGCACTGATCGATGGAGGCGGTGTACAGCTCAACGTCCGGGTGCGCTTTCTCCAGCGCGGCGATGCCTTCCGGCGCCGCCACCAGGACCAGCACCTTGATGCTGTGGCAGCCGGCTTTCTTCAGCAGATCGATAGTGGCGATCATCGAACCGCCGGTGGCCAGCATCGGGTCAACGACCAACGCCATGCGCTCTTCGATGTTGGAAACCAGCTTCTGGAAGTACGGCACCGGCTCCAGGGTTTCTTCATCACGGTAAACGCCCACCACGCTGATGCGTGCGCTCGGCACGTGCTCCAGCACCCCTTCCATCATGCCCAGGCCAGCGCGCAGGATAGGCACTACGGTAATCTTTTTCCCTTTGATCTGATCCACTTCAACTGGCCCGCACCAGCCTTCGATGGTGACTTTTTCCGTCTCCAGATCGGCGGTCGCTTCATAGGTCAGTAAACTACCCACTTCTGAGGCCAGCTCACGGAAGCGTTTGGTGCTGATGTCATTTTCGCGCATCAGGCCAAGCTTGTGTTTTACCAGCGGGTGTTTCACCTCAACGATCTTCATCATTTTTCTCCTATTAAGGTGGTTGCGGCCAAAAAAATCGCGGGATTATACCTCCTTTTTTTCGCCGCGCCACCCACAATAGCCCGATCGGGATCAACAAAAGTTTGAATATCAGTATAGATGACGAAAAAGCGGAGCCGGTTCACAAGCCGCTCGCAAACGTTTGCCTGCGCTGTTAGAATTGCCGCGCCTTATTCCGGAATCAACATCGGAAGCACAGTTTTCAAACCGCAAACCGTCGTGGGGAATCGCGCAGTGACCGACAAAACCTCTCTCAGCTATAAAGACGCAGGTGTCGATATCGATGCAGGCAACGCATTGGTAGACCGCATCAAAGGTGTAGTTAAACAGACCCGTCGCCCGGAAGTGATGGGCGGTCTGGGCGGGTTTGGCGCCCTGTGTGCGTTGCCGCAGAAATACCGCGAGCCGGTGCTGGTTTCCGGTACCGACGGCGTGGGCACCAAGCTGCGTCTGGCGATGGATCTGAAACGCCACGACACCATCGGCATCGATCTGGTGGCGATGTGCGTCAACGATCTGGTGGTTCAGGGCGCCGAGCCGCTGTTCTTCCTCGACTACTACGCCACCGGCAAGCTGGATGTGGACACCGCGGCCAGCGTGATCACCGGCATCGCCGAGGGCTGCAAACAGTCCGGCTGTGCGCTGGTGGGCGGCGAAACCGCTGAAATGCCGGGTATGTACCACGGCGAAGACTACGACGTGGCCGGTTTCTGCGTCGGCGTGGTCGAAAAATCCGAGATCATCGACGGCAGCAAAGTGCAGTCCGGCGACGCGCTGATCGCCCTGGGCGCTTCCGGCCCGCACTCCAACGGCTACTCGCTGGTGCGTAAAATCCTGGAAGTGAGCGACACCGATCCGACCGCCACCCAGCTGGAAGGCAAACCGCTGGCCGACCACCTGCTGGCGCCGACCAAGATTTACGTGAAGTCCGTGCTGGAGCTGATCGAGAAGGCGGACGTACACGCCATCGCTCACCTCACCGGCGGCGGCTTCTGGGAAAACATTCCACGCGTGCTGCCGGAAGGCATGCAGGCGGTGATCGACGAAGCCAGCTGGCAGTGGCCGGCGGTGTTCACCTGGCTGCAGCAGGCTGGCAACGTCAGCCGTCATGAAATGTACCGCACCTTCAACTGCGGCGTAGGCATGGTCATCGCCCTGCCGGAAGCCGAAGTGGAAGCGGCCATCGCGCTGCTGACCGCGGCAGGTGAAAAAGCGTGGAAAATCGGTAAACTGACCGCCTCTTCCGACGAACAACAAGTGGTCATCAACTGATGAAAAAGATCGTGGTGTTGGTCTCCGGCCAGGGGAGCAATCTCCAGGCGCTGATTGACGCCTGCCAGCAGGGCCGCATCGCCGCCGAGATCGTGGCGGTGTTCAGCAACAAGGCGCAGGCTTACGGCCTGCAACGCGCCGAGGCCGCGGGCATCGCCGCTCAGGCGCTGGATGCCAAGGCTTACGCCGATCGCGCGGCGTTCGACGCCGCGTTGGCGGACGCTATCGACCAGTACCAGCCCGATCTGGTGGTGCTGGCCGGCTACATGCGCATACTCAGCCCGCAGTTCGTACAGCGTTATGCCGGCCGCCTGCTGAACATCCACCCTTCCCTGCTGCCGAAATACCCGGGGCTGCATACTCACCGTCAGGCCATCGACAACGGCGACAGCGAACACGGCACCTCGGTGCACTTCGTGACCGAACAGCTCGACGGCGGCCCGGTGATTTTGCAGGCCAAGGTGCCGATTTTCGCTGACGACGAAGAGGATGACGTGGTTGAACGGGTGCAAACCCAGGAACACACGATCTATCCGCTGGTGGTGAGCTGGTTCATCGACGGCCGCCTGGCAATGCGCGATGGCGCCGCCTGGCTGGACGGCGAACGCCTGCCTGAGCAGGGTCACGCCGCCGACTGATGCGCGCAGCCTGAACCTTGCCTAAACGGTGCCCATGCGGCGCCGTTTTTTTTCGCCTTCATCCATTCTGTGAAGTTATACTTTGCACAATTTCACGGCACAGAGGAGCCCACATGTCCAGCACTGCCAGCGTCAGGTTACGCCCATTGGAACGGGACGATCTGTCGTTCGTCCACCAGATGGACAACAACGCCAGCGTTATGCGCTATTGGTTTGAAGAACCCTACGAAGCCTTTGTCGAGCTTTCCGATCTCTACGATAAACACATCCACGATCAGAGCGAGCGCCGCTTTATCATCGAGCACGAAGGCGCCAAGGTCGGCCTGGTGGAGCTGGTGGAGATCGATCACATCCACCGCCGCGCAGAGTTCCAGATCATCATCGATCCCGCCCACCAGGGCAAAGGCTACGCCAGCACCGCCGCCCGTCTGGCAATGGACTATGGCTTCTCGGTGCTGAACCTGTACAAGCTGTACCTGATCGTCGACAAGGAGAACCCGAAGGCGATCCACATCTACAGCAAGCTGGGATTCAACGTGGAAGGCGAGCTGATCGACGAGTTCTTCGTCAACGGCGAATACCGTACCGTGCTGCGCATGTGCATCTTCCAGCCGCAATATCTGGCGAAGTTCAAAACGCCCAATGATAAGCCGCTGGTGAAGTGACGATCAGCAAGAAAAAGAGAAAACCCGCGAAAGCGGGTTTTTTATTGGGAAATAAGTGGCTAGTATTAAGGCATGCTATTTTATCGCCAGGAAATAGCCTGATGAATACGGAAATAAATAATATTCCCCGAGATAATTAATCGAACAATAATTAATAGTGATAGTAAGAGTTACCCTCTGCCTCTACAAAGGAAAAATACCATGACAACCGTTTCAAACCTGCTGCTTTTTATCGGCCTGGCGATGCTCGCCATCGCCGCCGGCCTGAATACCTATAGCGGCTACGCGCCTGCAGATCCCAATAACACCCCGCTGTTTTCCCCACTCTGGTGGACGCGCTGGTTCCCGCTCTACGCCTCGGGTGCTGCATTGTTGTTGGTAGGGCTGGTATTGCGGGTTTCGGGGCGGGGACGATAAAAACAGAAAACGGCTCCGAAGAGCCGTTCTCATTAAATTTCACATTTTCACCGAAAAATCTGTAGCCTGACAAAGGTGGTTTTTCTCAGTAAAAATCTTGGTCTATAAGCCCTTCTGATTTCAAAATAGATAAGAACCGAACATATGCTTTCTCATCATATTCAAGCACATCATCCAATAGACTCTCGTCAATAAGAGAATGATGAAAAACCCCATGATCATAATAAACAAACTGCCCCTCCAATCGAGGATCAACAACAGTTACTGAATCCATATTAATTGCCGTCAACCCACCACTATTTCTCGGCAAACCCAAAACTACTGTTTGTGAGTTGAACTCGACCCAGTAAATAGCAAACACATTGATCTCTTTACCATCTTTCATTTGAACTATCATGGCTTTTTACCTTCATTCAATGAGGGGCCGGGTTGAATAGTACTACGTTTGGGTGAGGTTATCTTCATATCATACGCCTTGCCTGTGTTCGAGTTGAACTGATAATGAATGCTTATTGTACTTCCATCAGGCAAATAATGTGTTGCATCCATTTTCTGGAATCCTGCTTCAACCGGGAAACGAGAGTCATTATTCAATCCTTTCAGTGGGGTTCCGTGCTCTGGGTTGTTTCTCACTATATTCCAAAGAACTTGCTCATTTAAATCGCGTGGTGAAGTAACTTGTATCCCTTTCGCCGTAGATATCCCCTCAGCATCTTTGATTAACTTCTGCGTCTGTTGGCTTAGACCAACGAGATTGGGCGATTTAAATGCAGCCTTCTCAGCTGCCTTAATGGTGTTGGTGGTCACCTTAACACCCAGCTTACCTGCGCCGGCGGCCCCAGCAAACAGCTCTAGCCCAGCCATCGTCAGTTTACCGAACTCTAGACCTGCACCATAAGCGCCATCCACGCCCGCGTTTTCATATTTTGTCTTGAATGCTTCGACCCGCCCCAGGTATTCCTGTTTTACACTTTCGCCGATAATCGAGAAGCGGTCATCGTTCTTTATCAGAGTTATTAATGCATCCGCGGCCTCACGTGGATTGCTGGCCACGGCGACTAAACCATCCACCGTATCGCTGATTTCAACCGGGATCCCCGAGACTACACCCGCCGCAAAGGCGCCATCCTGGGTATGGCTCGTTATTCCCCAACTAGCCAACACCACCGCTTTATCAAGCGGCGATTTCGCGGCCGCCAAATCCTTCTCCATCAATTCTTGCTGTTTGTGGCTGAGATAGTTGTATCGGAACGCATTCTCACCACCGGTGGCACCGCTGTAAGCACCATCAGACTTGCTGGTGAAGACTGCGCCTGCGGCAGCGCCCAGCACTCGTGCCATCTGTGCCTGCTGTTCCGATTTCTTCTGCCACTCCTCCGGCTTGATGATATTGTCGCCCAATATCACCCCGGCCAGCTCCGCCGCCAGCGCCCCGGCCGCCGCCCCCTTGGCATTGCCTTTGCCGATTTCTGCGGCCACGCCCGCCAGAACGGCATGGCTTACGGCCCGGCCCGGTATATCGAGAACCTGACCGTTATCCCCAATCAGGTTGGCGCCCTCGGCCTGAACCTGGCTGCCGATGTTCGCCAGCAGCGCATTGGTCAAGTTGTCTTTGAAGCTGCCACCATTGATGGCGGTATTCAGGCTGGAGCTGATAACCGATTGCCCGGCCACCCGCTGCGCCACCTTGCTCCAGTCACCGTTGCTCAGCTGCGGCAGTTTGATGTTGTTCGGGTTAAGCGGTTTGCCTGCCGCATCCTTGCTCCAGCCCATAGCGCTGTCGAAGCCGTTGAGCGCGCCGCCGATCGCCATCGCCGTGGCGGTCGCCTTGACGTTTTCATTGCTGCCCAGCGCCTGCAGGGTTTTTGACAGGTTGCCCTGGTTCTCCACCAACGCCACCGCCGCTTGGGAGGCCAGCGAAGACATCCCGGCCGTGACCGCGCCGCTGGTTATCGCCCCGCCGCCCACGGCGCCGGAAACGCTGGAAGCCGCCGTAGCCGCCAGTGAACTGCCTGCGGTCACCGCCGCGGCCGCAATGGCGATCACCGCCGCCACCGCCGGGTTCAGGTGCTGGCTCTTGTAATCCCAGCTGTCGTAAGCGTCTTTGACCTTGCTCCACTGCACGTCGTTGCGCTTGTTCAGATCTTTGACCCAGGTGGTGCCCGGCGTATTGCCCAGGGCGTCGATGGCGCTTTGCAACGCCTGGCCGTTTTTCACCTTCACATCGGCGCTGACGCCCTTGGCGGCCTCTACGGTCAAGGCGCCACCGGTATGGATGCTCGGCAGCACCCACTTATTGTCTTCGTACCCTTTATTGGCCTGCTTGATAAAGAAGCCTTTCGAATTGCTGACGGTCTGTTCGAAAGAGGTGTTTTTCACCGCGCGGAAGTTAACCTGTCCACGGGAGCTGGTCAGGCGCGCGTTTTGCCCGGCGGCGATTTTGCTGGCTTCATAGGTGCTGTCGTCGCGGCTCATCAGCGTGATATTGCCGGCGGCGGTAAACTCGGTAACCTTGTTGGTCACGTCATGGCGGGTCTGCTTAACCTCGGTTTTCTTGCCCCACCATTTGCGCTTGGTTTCCTTTTTCTCGTAGTGGCTGGACTCCTCCATCGCCTGGGCGTAGAGATAGCCACCCTTGGCGGCAATATCCATATTGCCGACACGCATAGCTTCGGCCTGATTATGGGCGTCGACCTGAGCTTTTTGTTTGGCTTCGTTCGCATTTTGGGTTTGAGCTTGCTGACGAATAGCAGCTAACTCTCGCTCTGCGTTTGCTTTTTCACCTGACGCAGAAGATAGCGCTTGCTGTGCTGCAGTTATCTCATTATTTTTGTTAATTATACGTTGTCTCAGGTTTTCGTATGCTTCTATCTGCTTTTTCTGAAGAGCCAGGGCAATTTCATAGCCATCACCGGAGGTCTCGGCCGGATCGACGCCGTCAGGGAATGGGTCAAATGCCTTCCCTCCCCCATTAATTAATTTTTCCAAATCTGCACGGTTGTTTACTTCAATATTTCCCCAGTCATAATGGAAAGACGTGTTGCCCGCTACCGTCATCACGCCAGCAAGTTTCTCTGACAGAGGATGCCTAGCCGGATCGTCTAACAATAAACCTTCTGGGGAACTTTTAACGTTGTTCAGTGCACCCTGTCTTTGATTAACATTTTGCTCTGCATTTCTAACCGCCTGCTCCGCCGCCGCAATACGACTGCCCCAGTCCGTCACCGCTACCGGCGGTTTCCAGTTAGCTCCCAACCCTTTAACCACCAGCTTGGTCGCCTGGAACAGAATGCTGCCGCCGGAAATCACCGTCATCAGGCCACCGGCATTCAGCTCGGTACCTTGCTGGGTACGGGTTTCGGTGAACTCGTTGCCGCCCTCGCGGTAGGTGTGGTTCTGCACCGCCTCAAAGCGCATGTCGCCACCGGAGGTCAGCGCCATGTTGGCGCCGGAAGTCAACCTGGCACCGTAAGTCAGCAGTTGGTTATTCGCCGCCGCGGTCAGGTTTTTCCCGGCGCTGAGGGTAGTGACCACATGGCGATCGTCTTTGTTGTTGTCGTTGCCGGCATCGATGGCGGAATAGGCCACGTTCGACAGCCACAGGTTCTGCCCGGCCAGTAGCGTGATGTTGCCGTTGGCGGACAGCGTGCCTCCCTGGGTGCCGATGTCGCGGGCCGAGTTAATCAGTAAATTGCCGCCGGCGTGCACCCGGCTACCCAGCTCAGGCGTGCGAGAAGAGGGGAAGAAGCGACTAAATTGCCCCCCCAATTCGCGATAGTTCAGATCGGCATTATGGCCGGCCAACAGCGTGACATCTTTGCCTGCTTTAATGTGCGTCCCGCGCAGCGCCAGATAACCGCCGCTGTTGAGCAGCACTGAACCACTGGCGTTCAACTGTCCAGCATTTAGCAGTTGGTTGAACTGCGTTTGTCGTTGTTCAGGAGATAAATTCTGCGCTAAACGATCGTTATTCAACGCCTCGTCATTTCTGACAATCGAAACCGTGCCGTTCGCCGTCATTGCAATATTTTGGCTTTGCGGCGCGAAGTGCGTGTTACGTAGATAAATGCCTTGCCCGGCATTTAAGGTTAAGTCCCCGGCAGCATTCAATTGGCTCAGCCAGCGGGCACCATCGACGCCGAAATAGCGCGGGCTAGGTACAGTGTGCACTTTGACGTTGCCGTTGCGGCTGGTCAAAGTGACATTATGCCCCTTCAGATAGCTTTGACGGGCATCCAGCTCATTCACTGCTGCAACGTTCAGACTCTTGCCAGCAGTCAGCTCAGCACCGTCGGTGTAAAACAGATCGTCGGCAACCACAGTCAGGTCGTTACGCGCGTTTATTTTATCGGTACTGATGACGCGTCCCGCATGCAGCACAATATTGTGAGCTGCCAGCGAGTCAGGCCGCCCCGAAGCCACCACTTCACTAAGCTGATTTTCCACCGGCGTCGAAGTTTTAATTTCTATCTGATTTTTAAAATCCGCGACCAAACTGCCACCGGCCAACATGGCTGAGAAAGGATAGCCAGAAGCCGACCAGCTCTTTTGCCCACCTTTTCTGACATAAATGACATATTCCGGGATCGACGATTTCTGATCCTGCCATTTATGTCCCAGAACAACTTTAGGATTCGGCACCTTCGGTTCGAACAGTGCATAGTCGTTCATGTCCCCCGTCATTTCACTGCGCACGCCCAGATTATTGCCAGTTAAAATCAGGTCGTTAGTCGCTTTTATTGTGCTGACGTGATTCCAAAGCTCCGACGCATTAATGTAGGCATTCTTCCCTGAAATGATTTCTGCGGGACGGCTGTCGGTCACTACGGTAAAACGCACGCGTTCACTGTTAACCCAGGGCGTTTTTTTGAAATCAACATGTCCCAACCAGGTGAAATTTTTATCTTCAAAGTCCGCCAAATAATCAAAAAATTGGTAATCGAATTGCCCCTCGTACACACCATCAGCCAACCAACGATCGATATCCTTGTTGTCCTTCGGCGCGTTAGTAGAGGAAATGGCGAACTGCTGGCGAACGTTATTTAAACTCTCCGTGCGTATCACCAAATCGCCACTGTTGGTCAGGATTTTCGCCGAACGGTTCTCGACGGATTTAGCCTTGTTGCCCTGCGCATCCTTTTGGATCCACATATTTTTATTGGCGTGCAACTTGGCGTTTTCCCCCGCGTTACGGATATGGTCGCCAAAGATACGCATATCGCCGCTGGTGCTGGTTTGCCCGTCATTCACCAGCGTCGTCGTCGCCAACGTGGCGTTGCCGTCCGCCTGCACGACAGCGCCCGGCGTAATGTGCAATCCCTTGGCGCTGACATTAAGATCACCCTTGCTGTGCGTGGTGCCGTTAAGCACCAGGTTACCGTTAACGCTCAGCGTAATATCCCGCTGTTTGCTGGTGAGGTCTTTCAGGTTCACCCCCACCCCATCCTCGTTGGCCACCAGGCGGATTTTGTTGGCGTACATGCCGCCCAGCGCTTTGGTATCCACCGCCAGCACAGGTTTTGCGCCTTCACCGGCGATCGGTTTGATGCTGCCGTCTTTGAAGCTAATGCGGTTGGCGCCCTGGGTCAGCGACAGATTTTGCGCGTTGATTTTGCCGTTCAGCTCGGTGGCGCGGCTGATGATATCGACATAGTCGGCGCCGCTGCCGTCCAGCCCTTTGCCGCCGATGGTGACGCCGCCTTTTTTCACTTCCAGCGCTTCCAGCGCGCCCTGCTTGTCGAACTGCGGTTTGCCGGTGGTCAGCGTTACGCCCGGCGCATTGATAAAGCCGCAGCCGTCGCAGGTGATGCCATTCGGGTTGGCGATCATCACGTTGGCCTTGTTGCCGAACACCTCGAGCTTGCCCTGAAGCTCGGAACGACTGCCGCCGATCACCTCATTGATGATCAACTCCGCCGGTTTTCCCTTCAGGTAGGTGTTGCCCTGCGCGCTGGAGATCTCCACGCCCAGCTGCGTTTTGCCGCCGTGTGTGGCGTTATTCAACACGGCGCCCTGTGGCCCAACGTTGAAATCTTTATAGGTGTTGTGCGAGATGCCTGCACCGTTCGGCGTGGCGATATTCACCACCGGCACGTCGCCCGGCTTGATAACCACCTGCGTATTGCCGTTGGCGGCGGTAATGCCGGCGGCGAACGCCGGGTGCAACGGCTGGAAAGCCGTCAGGTAGATCAGCAAATAGCTGGCACCGCGCGCCAACGGAGGGTTGAGCTTATCCATATTCATTCCTTCGAAAGGATGTTGTTTTGAACGCCGAGGCGCTCCTGCTGTGTGCTGGCGTTATAAGGTGACGGTGGCTTGCCAGTAGGCCACCCAACGATCCGGTTGCAGGCTGTCTGGGTGCGTCAGCGGTTTACCGACGGTGATCGCCTGATTGAACCAACGGCCGCTTAACGTGGCGCCCAGCGCCGCGCCGGCGACGTTGCCACCGTCGATCTGCCCGGCGCGCCCCTGCAGCCAGCCGGCGTCTAACGCACCGGTCAAAGAGAGCGCCCCCAGCCCCGGCAACGTCCGCCATTGCCAGTTGAGTTCATTGCGCCAGTACGCACCGCGATTACCGGTCAGGTACTGCTCCTTGAAGCCGCGCACCGAGTATTGCCCGCCGATGGAAATGCGCTCGCCGGAATACAGGTTGTCTGCGCTGGTTTGCCCGTAGGCCGAGGTCAGGTAATAGAGGGAGGGTGCGAGCGGATAGAAATAGCTGGCACTGAGGCCAAGCTTACGGAACTCGCTGCGCGGCGCCCCGTTGCGCTCAGGATCGTCGACGGTAGCGCCCAGCATGCGCAGCCCGCGGCTTACCGTCGGGTTCAGCGTCATATAGCCGCCGCCCGTAACCGCACTGTAATTAAGGCCCAGGCTGGCGATGCTGAGCGTCGGGCTGCTGACGCCCAACCGTTCCCCCGCCAGCTTATTTTCCGTGGTGCGTCGCGCCAGCCCGATATCGACGGCCAGCTTGCGTTTGCCATCCCGCAGCAACGTGCGGTTGGCGCCCAGACGCTGGGTCTGGTTATTGCCCTGATAGCGGTAAGCGGCACCGTTGAACGGCACCTGCTGGAAAAAATCGTTCCAGGCGTACTGGTAGCTGAACAGCCAATAGCCATAGGGCAAGGTGACGCTGCCGTTCAGGCTGCGGCTGCGATGATGCGGGCTGAAATCGTTATTGCGCGCTGCGGAAAGCGACCATTGATCGGCGAGACGCAGCGGATTATCCAGCGAGAAGGCGGCGTTCATCTGCCCGGTGCCGGTGCTTTTCTGGCCGCTGTTATCGGCGCCGAAAGAGAAAGAGACCGGTGCACGCGTGGCGCCACGCAGCAAAACCACTTTGGAAAAGCCGGGTTGCTCGCCAGGTTGAATATCGATAGTCACCTGTTGCGACGGCAGGCGGTTGAGCTGCTCCATGCCCTGCTCAATATCGCGCAGATTCAATACGTCACCAACCAGACC
The DNA here is from genome assembly GCF_052168715.1 of Serratia sp. CY44782. Taxonomy (NCBI): domain Bacteria; kingdom Pseudomonadati; phylum Pseudomonadota; class Gammaproteobacteria; order Enterobacterales; family Yersiniaceae; genus Serratia; species Serratia sp. CY44782. The sequence goes on along the minus strand of NZ_JBJNME010000011.1, from coordinate 177,240 downwards.
GGGAAACGCCATCTTCAACGCCAGCGTCTGCTCACCGTTTTGCGTGATGGACTCGATTCGCCCTTCGCTGGCGCTGACGGTCAACACGCCGCGGGAGATATCCTGCTCCTGCAGCCAGGCCTGCGAAGTGACATAGCCGCGTTGCAGATAAGCATTGGTGGTTTCGCGCACCAGACGGTTGATGTGTTCCAGCGTCAGGCAGCGCCCCTGATACGGGCGGGCCAGGCTTTCTTTTACCGACCAGGAAAGATGTTCGGCGCCCTGAAAAACGATCTGCCGCACCGGTTGGCAAACCGCCCCTGCGCTGGCCGGCTCAGGCAGCGGTAGCGCCGGCAGTTCAACGTTATTTTGCAGCGCCTCGCGTTGCTGCTGCGCCTGTTCCAGCAACGATTTCTGCTGTTGGGTAATGCTGTCGCGATCGGCAGGGCTGGTGATTTCCGCGCACCACGCCGAGCTGCAAAACGCTAATAATAGCGACCAGGCGCCAAGCCTCCATGCACACATTAAAACACATCCATTTACACTGATTTACACAGATTGGCGAATTATAAACAATTCCCTGGCTCCGTCCATGCAAATGAGAATTATTTTTATTAATGTAGCCAGTGAAAAGACGTGCTTGGCGTGTTAGCGAGAATAATCGGAGGAAACACAAAGACGGGAAAAGGGGCGCCGTATGCAACGCCCCCAGAACTCAACCATACCGCCCGGTAATATAATCCTCGGTGCGGCGCTGGCGCGGCGAGGTGAAAATGGCGTCGGTGTCGTTGTACTCCACCAGCCGGCCTTGATGAATAAAGGCGGTGTAGTCGGAGACGCGCGCCGCCTGCTGCATATTGTGCGTCACCAGCACCACGCTATAGCGCTGTTTCAGTGCGGAAATCAGCTCTTCGATAGTCAGCGTAGAGATCGGATCCAGCGCCGAGGTCGGCTCGTCGAGCAGCAATACCTCAGGCTCGATGGCGATGGCGCGCGCGATCACCAGGCGCTGCTGCTGGCCGCTGGACAAGCGGAACGCATTTTCGCGCAGCCGGTCCTTCACCTCATGCCACAGCGCGGCGGCGCGCAGCGAGCGCTCCACCGCCTCATCCAGCAAACGCCGGTCGCGCACGCCCTGCAGCCGCAGGCCGTACACCACGTTTTCATAGATCGATTTCGGGAACGGGTTCGGCCGCTGGAATACCATGCCCACCCGCCGCCGCAGCGCCGCCACGTCGATCTGCGCGCCGGAGATCGCCGCGCCGTTCAGCTGCAGCTCGCCCTCGATGCGGCAGTTGTCCACCAGATCGTTCATGCGGTTGAAACAGCGCAGCAGCGTCGATTTACCGCAGCCCGAAGGGCCGATCAGGGCCGTCACCCGGTGCTTCGGGATACGCAGCGAAATATCGTGCAGCACCTGTTTGTCGCCATAAAACAGGTTCAGGCCGTTGACCGCCAGCGCGGTCTGTTCATCGTCGAGATGCTGGACATCCAGCCGGGGCAAACTGCCTGGCGTCATCAAACCCATTACGCACTCCCCAAAAATAGCGTCATTGTTACTGCGACCATGCTCGGTACCGCTCCCTCAACGAATGGCGGATACCCATCGCCGCCAGATTCAAACTCACCACGATCGTCACCAGCAGGAAGGCGGTGGCGAACACCAGCGGCCGCGCCGCCTCTACGCTCGGGCTCTGGAATGCCATATCGTAGATCTGGAAGCTCAAATGCATAAACTTCCGCTCCAGGTGCAGATACGGGAAAATCTCGTCCACCGGCAGTACCGGCACCGATTTCACTACCCCCACCAGCATCAGCGGCGCGGTCTCCCCGGCGGCGCGCGCCACCGCCAGAATCAGGCCGGTCATCATCGCCGGCGCCGCCATCGGCAGCACGATGCGCCACAGCGTCTCGGCCCGGCTGGCACCCAGCGCCATCGAGCCCTGCCGCAGTGAGGTGGGAATGCGCGACAGCCCTTCCTCGGTGGCGACTATCACCACCGGCAGCGTCAGCAGCGCCAGCGTCAGCGCCGCCCACAGCACGCCGGGCGTGCCGAAGGTCGGGTTGGGCAAGGATTCAGGATAGAACAGCTGGTCGAGCGTGCCGCCTATCATATAAACGAAAAAGCCGAGGCCGAAGACGCCATAGACGATCGAGGGCACGCCGGCCAGGTTGACCACCGCAATGCGGATCACCCGCGTCAGCAGATTGTTGCCGGCATACTCGTGCAGATATACCGCCGCGATCACGCCAAACGGCATCACTACGATCGACATCAGGATCACCATCAACACCGTGCCAAAAATGGCCGGGAACACCCCGCCTTCGGTGTTCGCCTCACGCGGGCTGTCGGTGAGGAACTTCTTCACCTGCTCGCCCCAGTGCGCCAGCTTCTCGCTGGTGTTCATGGCGTTCGGGTACCAGGCATCGCGCACCTGGCTAAGCGGAATGGTCAACGTCTGGCCGTGCATGTCGCGCAGCAGCAGCGCATCGCGCTGGCGATCGCGGTTCAGCCCCGCCAGGCGTTCGGACAGCAGCTGGTATTGCCGCTGTAACTCCAGCCGCTCGGCCTTGATGGCATCCTGCGCACGGGCGTCCAGCTTATCGTCGCGCTGCAGGCGCTTTTCCCTCAGCCGCAGCGCGTCAAACTGCTGATTGATGCGCGCCATATCGCGGAATTGAATATCGTGCGCCTGGCGCGAGAGCGCGGCGATTTGCGGCAGCCGCTGCTGCAACGCCTGCCCCAGATTGCGGCCGGTCAGCGGTTGCCCATCCTCCAGCAGCCCCGCCAGATAACCGTAGGCGGTACCGTGGCTGTCGCGCTCCAGCACCAGCAGGCCGCGTGGCGTGCTTTGGCTGCGGATGTCGCTGGCCAGCAGCGTGCGAAAATCCTGCCCCTCGCGCTCGCGGTTACCGACCTTGATCAGATAGCGTTCGACGCTTTGCGCCTCGCCCGGCGGCGTCACGCCCGCTTCCGTCAGCTGGCGGCGCGAAATGCTTTGCTGCTGATACAGCTCGCCGATCACCGTCACTGGCCCGGCGCCGTTCTGATTCAGCTCAAACTGATAAACCGGGCTCGGCCAGAAATAACGCATCCCTTGCCCAGCCAGCAGCAACAGAATGCCGATCAGCGCCAACAGGCTGACGGCCACCGAACCGGCGGTCAGCCAAATCCACGGCGAGCCGCTCTTCACCCAGTTCTTCATGGTGCCTCCTGATTCGGCGTGTAGCGCTTGCGCAGCCGCAGGCGCACCGCCTCCGCCAGCGTGTTGAACACGAAGGTGAAGACAAACAGCACCAGCGCGGTCAGGAACAGCACGCGGTAATGGCTGCTGCCGGAGACCGCCTCCGGCATCTCGATGGCGATGTTGGCCGCCAGCGCCCGCAGCCCCTGGAACAGGCTGCCGTCGATAATCGGCGTATTGCCGGTGGCCATCAGCACGATCATGGTTTCCCCCACCGCGCGGCCAAAGCCGATCATCAGCGCGGAGAAAATGCCGGCGCTGGCGGAAGGCAGCACCACCTTGATCACCGTCTGCCATTGGGTGGCGCCCAGCGCCAAAGAGCCCTGGCTCAGGGTGGCCGGCACGCTGAACAACGCGTCCTCCGCCAGCGAGAAGATGATCGGCACCAGCGCGAAGCCCATCGCCACGCCCACCACCAGCGCATTGCGCTGGTCGTAATTATCCCCCAGCCAGAAATGCAGCGGCTCACCGAACAGCGCCACCTCCAGCCGCGGCCCCAGGCTGAGCGCCAGCCACACCGTCAACGCCAGCAGCGGCAGCAGCAACAGCAGATCGACACCCGGCCGGCAACGCGGCATAAAGCGATGGGTCAACGCGCCGCACAGCAGTACCGCCGCCGCCAGCAGCAGCGGCAACGCCAGCACCGCCAACAGATACTGCTCGATGATCGGCGCCAGCCAAATGCCGGCCACCAGCCCGATCACCACCGTCGGCAGCGCGCCCATCACTTCGATAGCCGGTTTGATCACCCGCCGTAGCCCCGGCGTCATAAAGTAAGCGGTATAGATGGCGCCGGCCAGCGCCAGGGGAATGGCGAACAGCATCGCGTAAGCCGCCGCCTTGAAGGTGCCGAAGATCACCGGCATCAGGCTGAATTTGGGTTGGTAACTGTCTTCGCCGGAGGTGGACTGCCAAACATAGGCCGGCTGCGGGTAGTTCTCATACCACACCTTGCCCCACAGTGAACGCCAGGTAACGTCCGGATACGGGTTGTCGAGCGCATAGCGCTGCCAGCCCTGTGCGCTCTCCAGCAGCAGGCCATCGCCGCGCGGCGCGAACGCCATCTGTTGCACCTCGGCGCCCAAACGGGTATTCAGCAGCGGCTGCGGTTGAATGGTGGAGAACAGCGAGAAGCCGCCATCGGGCCGCAGGGTGGCGAACACCCGGCGATAGGGCTCAGCCACCGTCAGCTCCTGCCCGTCGGCGCCATGGTCGAAATGCTGCACCGGCGTCAGGCGCCAGCGCTGCTCTTTTTCTACTTCGAACCACTCGCGCAGATTGCCGTCGGCGCCCTTGATCAGCAGCGCGCTGCCGCCGGGCAGCGCCGTCATCTGATACGGGGTATGTTCGCCAAGGGTGCGCGTTTCACGCAGCTGCAGCTGCGCGCCGTCGATCTGATAACGCGCCAGCCGGTTACCGGTCAGCAGGTAAAGCTGGCGGCCATCCGGCGTCAGCACCAGTTGTTCTGCATCCTGTTCCAGCGGCCGCTCGCTGAACTGCGGCGGCCGGTCAGGGCTGAAGCGGCCGAACACCAGCCGCCGATCGTCAGTCACCCCAGCCAGCAGATACTGTTCGCGATGGGCATCCGCCAGCGACAGCAGTTTCAGCGGCTTGCGCTGCGGATCCAGCGCCAACGGCTGCTGCCCGAGCGGGAACAACCACTGCGGCCGGCCGTTTTCCGCCGTCGCGAAATCCGCGCGCGCCACCACCAACCGGCCGTCGGCCTGCGCCAGCGCAAACAGATCGCGCTCTCCGGCGGCCTGGGCAAGCAGCGCCGGTTTGGCCAGCAGCGTCTGCTGCGCCAGCGGCGCCTGGGGCTGGCCGTTCGGTGCCGGCGTCAGGCGATAAAACTGCCCCGCGCCCTGCGCGTCGATGCGGTAACCGACGCGCTGCTGCACGTCCATGCCCAGCGCCAGCGCCGGGGCCGACGCCGCGATCGGCAGCGGCTGCGCCTGGCCGAGCGAGGCCGGTTTAAACAGCGGCAGCACGGCAAACAGCAAATAGACGAAGATCAGCATCAACGTCATCAGCACCATCAGCCCGCTGGCGGTTACTGCCGCCTGCACGCCGCGGTCGATGCGCCCGCGCATGCGATCTCGGGGATGTTGATTGGCCGTCGTCTGTGTCATGTGTCTCGCTGTCGCTGATGTAATCGGGCTTGCGCCGTAAGATAACCGGGCATCTTATGTCAGTTTTATGACGTTTGCATGACAAAGTTACCCGCCACACTCCAGGTTTTTTACATTGCAGACAGACAATATGGCGTTGATATATTGCTGAAAAATGAACGCAAATACGTCTAATACCACCAAGAATAAGCCTGCTAACCTTCATTTCATGCTGCTCATTCCACCACCCTGCGCCCTGCATCGGCGAAAATTTATTGCCGCCAAAAAACGCCGCGTGCCAACGCAATGGATATGTTGGACTTTCCTGTCAATCTCTCGCAATAATGATGAAGGACACTAGAGCGGCATCCGGGCGCTGCGTCCCGGATCCTATTCTAAATTTGAACTGGAGTGGCAATGGGTCAGGAAAAGCTCTACATCGAAAAAGAACTAAGCTGGTTATCCTTTAATGAACGCGTGTTGCAGGAAGCCGCAGATAAGAGCAATCCCCTGATTGAACGTATGCGTTTTCTGGGCATTTACTCCAACAACCTCGACGAGTTCTATAAAGTCCGCTTCGCCGATCTCAAACGGCGCATCCTGATCAGCGAAGAGCAAGGCTCCGCCGGCGCCTCGCGCCACCTTCTGAAAAAGATCCAGGCCAAGGTGCTGAAAACCGATCAGGAGTTCGACGGCCTGTACAACGATCTGCTGCTGGAAATGGCGCGCAATCAGATCTTCCTGATCAACGAACGCCAGGTGTCCGAGAACCAGCAAATCTGGCTGCGGCAATATTTCAAACAGCATCTGCGCCAGCACATCACGCCGATCCTGATCAACCACGACACCAACCTGGTGCAGTTCCTGAAAGACGATTACACCTACCTGGCGGTGGAGATCATTCGCGGCGCGCGCATCGACTATGCGCTGCTGGAGATCCCGTCCGACAAGGTGCCGCGCTTCGTCAATCTGCCGCCGGAAGCGCCTCGCCGCCGTAAGCCGATGATCCTGCTGGACAACATTCTGCGCTACTGCCTGGACGATATCTTCAAGGGCTTCTTCGACTACGACGCGCTCAACGCCTACTCGATGAAAATGACCCGCGACGCGGAGTACGATCTGGTCACCGAAATGGAATCCAGCCTGCTGGAACTGATGTCCTCCAGCCTGAAACAGCGCCTGACCGCCGAACCGGTGCGCTTCGTGTATCAGCGCGACATGCCGAACGAAATGGTGGAACTGCTGCGCGGCAAGCTGGGCATCTCCAACTACGATTCGGTGATCGCTGGCGGCCGCTACCACAACTTCAAAGATTTCATCAGTTTCCCGAACGTCGGCAAGGCCAACCTGGTCAACAAGCCGCTGCCGCGCCTGCGCCACATCTGGTTCGACGGTTTCCGCAACGGCTTCGACGCCATTCGCGAAAAAGACGTGCTGCTCTACTACCCGTACCACACCTTCGAGCACGTGCTGGAGCTGCTGCGCCAGGCGTCGTTCGATCCGAGCGTGCTGGCTATCAAGATCAACATCTACCGGGTGGCGAAAGATTCGCGCATCATCGAATCGATGATCCACGCCGCGCACAACGGCAAGAAGGTCACGGTGGTGGTCGAGCTGCAGGCGCGCTTCGACGAAGAGGCCAACATTCACTGGGCGAAGCGCCTGACCGAAGCCGGCGTGCACGTGATCTTCTCGGCGCCGGGCCTGAAAATCCACGCCAAGCTGTTCCTGATTTCGCGCCGTGAAGGCGATGACATTGTGCGCTATGCTCATATCGGTACCGGCAACTTTAACGAAAAAACCGCGCGCATCTACACCGACTATTCGCTGTTGACCGCCGACTCACGCATCACCAACGAGGTGCGCCGGGTATTCAACTTTATCGAGAACCCCTACCGGCCGGTCACCTTCGACAACCTGATGGTATCGCCGCAGAACTCGCGCCTGAAGCTGTATGAGCTGATCGACAACGAAATCGCCAACGCCCAGGCCGGGGAACAGGCCGGCATTATGTTGAAAATAAATAATCTGGTGGATAAAGGGCTGGTAGATCGGTTATATACCGCGTCCGGCGCCGGCGTGAAAATCCGCCTGCTGGTGCGGGGCATGTGTTCCCTGATTCCCAACCTGCCGGGGATCAGCGACAATATTCAGGTGATCAGCATCGTCGATCGCTTTTTGGAACACGATCGGGTTTACGTTTTCGACAATAAAGGTGACAAACGGGTATATCTGTCCTCCGCCGACTGGATGACCCGCAACATAGATTACCGTATCGAAGTGGCGGTATCGCTGCTGGATCCGGCGCTGAAACAGCGCGTTCTGGACATCCTGGAGATCCTGTTCAGCGATACGGTCAAGGCCCGTTATGTGGATAAAGAACTGAGCAACCAGTACGTGCCGCGCGGCAACCGCCGCAAAGTGCGTGCTCAGGTGGCTATTTACGAGTATTTAAAAGCTCTGGAACAACCAGGACAGTAGGCCAGCAACTATGCCGCTAAAAAACACTGCAACGAACAAACCGCAGGAAATCGCCGCCATCGACCTCGGGTCGAACAGTTTCCACATGGTGATCGCCCGCGTCGTCAACGGCGCCTTACAGGTATTGGGCCGTTTAAAACAGCGGGTGCATCTCGCCGACGGATTGGACAGCAACAACGTACTCAGTGAAGAGGCGATAGAGCGCGGCCTGGCCTGCCTGGCCTTGTTTGCCGAACGGCTGCAGGGCTTTCCGGCGGATAACGTCACCATCGTCGGGACTCACACCCTGCGTCAGGCGGTGAACGCCGAAGTGTTCCTCAAGCGCGCCGCCAAAGTGATTCCCTACCCGATCGAAATCATCGCCGGTCAGGAAGAAGCGCGCCTGATTTTCATGGGCGTGGAGCACACTCAGCCGGAGAAAGGCCGCAAGCTGGTGATCGACATCGGCGGCGGATCCACCGAGCTGGTGATCGGCGAAGACTTCGAGCCGCTGCTGGCGGAAAGCCGCCGCATGGGCTGCGTCAGCTTCGCCCAGCTGTTCTTCCCGGGCGGCGAGATCAGCAAAAACAACTTCCGCCGCGCGCGGCTGGCGGCGGCGCAGAAGCTGGAAACGCTGGCCTGGCAGTACCGCATTCAGGGCTGGCAGTATGCGCTGGGCGCTTCGGGCACCATCAAGGCCGCCCACGAAGTGCTGGTGGCGATGGGGGAAAAAGACGGTCTCATCACCTTGGATCGCCTGGAAATGCTCGCCGAGCAGGTGCTGCAGTTCAAAAGCTTCAGTTCACTGAGCCTGCCGGGGCTGTCGGAAGATCGCCAATCGGTGTTCGTGCCGGGGCTGGCTATCCTGTGCGGCGTGTTCGATGCGCTGGCGATCCGCGATCTGCGCCTGTCCGACGGCGCGCTGCGCGAAGGCGTGCTGTATGAAATGGAAGGCCGTTTCCGCCACCAGGACATCCGCAGCCGCACCGCCAAGAGCCTGGCCGATCACTACAACATCGATCGCGAGCAGGCCAAGCGGGTGCTGGAAACCACCGAGCTGCTCTATTCGCAGTGGATGGCGCAGAACACCAAGCTGGCGCATCCGCAGCTGGAAGCCCTGCTGAAATGGGCCGCCATGCTGCACGAGGTGGGGCTGAGCATCAACCACAGCGGCATGCACCGCCATTCGGCCTACATTCTGCAAAACTCCAACCTGCCTGGCTTCAACCAGGAACAGCAACTGCTGCTGGCGGCGCTGGTGCGCTTCCACCGCAAGGCGATCAAGCTGGAAGAGCTGCCTCGCCTCAACCTGTTCAAGAAGAAACACTACCTGCCGCTGATCCAGCTGCTGCGTCTGAGCACCCTGCTCAACAACCAGCGTCAGTCGACCACCACGCCGGAAACGCTGCGCCTGACCACCGACGACAACCACTGGACGCTGCGCTTCCCGGCCGGCTACCTGGCGCAGAACAACCTGGTGCAGCTCGATTTCGAACGCGAGCAGGCCTACTGGAACGACGTCGTCGGCTGGAAGCTGCTGATCGACGAAGAAGGCTCGCAAGACGAACAGCGCTCCGCCTGATCCCCCCGCCCCCTGCCAGACAGGGGGTTTTTCTTTCCGCCCTCGCCCCGACAACCTAAACGAAACCCTAATGCGCCGTGCCGCACGCCGGAAAAAAATGGACAACTTTTGTCATCAGCGCCTAAAATCCGGTTACAAATTCTCGAGCGAATAACACAGGATACCGGCATACCGGGTGATATATGCGCAAGAAAACCACCGGACAGATGACGAAGATAGTGTTGTTTATCAGCTTTATCATTTTAGTCGGCCGACTGCTGTACGCCGCCGTGGTGGCGGTGCCTCATCATCAGGAAAAAAAGCAGGCCGCTGCGCAAAACGCCGCCGAAGTCAGCGCGCCGCAACAGGACGCCTCCTCTGAATAACCGCCGCGCCCCGTCCGTTTCATAAAAATGACTCCGGCACTCGCTATGCTCTATCTTTTAATGAGCCTGCGTCAGGAACGCCGAGCGCCCGTTAAGGAACACCATGTCAGCCGCAACCCATAACGTCAAAAAAGTCGCTGAACACCGCCAGCGCATTCTCACTCTGTTGTTGAACAATAAGGAATTGGTCGACGGCATTCTCGGCCGGCCAGGGGATGAGCACGCCCTCAGCCAAAGCGAACTGCTGAACCAGACGGCGGAAATCACCGGCCTGTTGGACGACATGCACGCCGCCGACCTGGCGGACCTGCTGGAAGCGCTGCCGCAGGATGAACGTATGGCGCTGTGGCGGCTGGTGGGCAACAGCAAGCGCGGCCAGACGCTGGTGGAGGTCGCCGAGCCAGTCTGGGACAGCCTGATCGAGGAAATGAGCGACAAAGACCTGCTCAAAGCGATCAAAACGCTGGACGTCGACGAACAGGCCTACCTGGCACAATACCTGCCGCGTAACCTGATGGGCCGGTTGCTGACCTCGCTGGAGCCGGAGCAGCGCGCCCAGGTGCGCGAGATGAGCCAGTACGCCAAAGACAGCGTCGGCTGGATGATGGATTTCGAACTGGTGACGGTGCGGCCGGACGTCACGCTCGGCGCAGTGCACCGCTTTTTGCGCATGCGCAAAACCATTCCCGATGCCACCGATAAACTGTTCGTCACCGACCGCAAAAACACCCTGCTGGGCGAGCTGCCGCTGACCGCGGTGCTGCTGAACGATCCGGAGATCCCGGTGCGCGACGTGATGGACAGCGATCCCGCCACCTTTCAGCCCGAAGACAAGGCCGATGAAGCGGCCGGCGCGTTCGAGCGTTACGACCTGATCAGCGCCCCGGTGGTTGACGCCAAGGGCAAACTGATGGGCCGCCTGACCATCGAAGAGATCGTCGACGCCGTCAACGAAGAGAGCGACACCAACCTGCGCCGCATGGGCGGTTTAAGCCCGGAAGAAGACGTGTTCGCCCCGGTCAGCAAGGCGGTCAAGACCCGCTGGGCCTGGTTGGCGATCAACCTCTGCACCGCGTTCGTCGCCTCGCGCGTGATCGGCCTGTTCGAACACACCATTTCCCAGCTGGTGGCGCTGGCGGCGCTGATGCCGATCGTCGCCGGTATCGGCGGCAACACCGGCAACCAGACCATCACCATGATCGTGCGCGCGCTGGCGCTGCACCAGATCGAAGTCGGCAACATCTCGCGCCTGATGCTCAGAGAGCTGGGGGTGGCCATCATCAACGGCGTGGTGTGGGGCGGCATCATGGGCGTGATCACCTGGCTGCTGTACGGCGACGCGGCGATGGGCGGCGTGATGACGCTGGCGATGCTGCTCAACCTGCTGCTGGCGGCACTGATGGGCGTGGTGATCCCGATGACCATGCTCAAAATGGGCCGCGATCCGGCGGTCGGCTCGAGCGTGCTCATCACCGCGCTGACCGACACCGGCGGCTTTTTCATCTTCCTCGGCCTCGCCACCCTGTTCCTGCTGTAATACGCCAAAAGCCGGCCCCGCGCCGGCTTTTTCGTCATTCTGTCGCCGGGCTTGCGTTAACGCAGCAAAGTCGGCCTTCCCGGTAGGTTTTCCTCTCGCGCTGTACTACCCTTTGCCAATAAATCGTCTTAATTCATCCACGTCATGAATCCAATCACTGACAGAGGCCATCGGTAAGGGTGTCTATGGAGATCAGCGCGCCGAACACGTTCGGCACCCACAAAGGCGTCATGCTGACGCATTCCCTGTTAGTGGCGTTGGCGACGTTTCTGCTCGCCTTGCTGAGCCTGTCGCTGTCCAGCGAAGCCCGCCACTTCACGCCACTGTGGTTCCCGACCGCCGCCGCGATCGCCGTGCTGTACCGCCACGCCCCGCGCCACTGGGGCCTGCCGCTGCTGGCCAGCGGCCTCGGCATCGTGCTCGCCAGCTTCTTGCTGTTCGGCGTCAGCGCCACTCCCGTCAAGCTGGCCGCCATCAACCTGCTGGAAGCGGCGGTTTGCGCCCTGCTGCTGCGCCGCACGCTGCCGGCGAACGATCCGCTGAGCGATCTGGGCTGCTGGCTGCGCTTTGTGGTGTGCGCGGTGATCTTCACCCCGCTGTTCAGCGCGCTGCTGGCCGCCGGGCTCTCGCCCACGCCGGATCAAACGTTCTGGCAATCGTTCGGCATCTGGTTCATCTCCGAAGCGATAGGGGTGCTGTCGCTGGCACCGCTCGGCCTCACCTATCACCGCCGCACCTTGGCGGCGCTGAACCCCTACCCGCTGCTACTCACGCTGATGGGCTCCCTGGCCTTCAGCTACCTGGCGCTGACCTATCTGCCGTTCCCGTTCACCTTCGTCATCCTGCCGCTGCTGTGGGCCGCCATCGCGCTGCCGCGCTTCGAAGCCTTCGCCGTCTGTTTCTGCACCCTGCTGCTGATCACGGTGCTGATCTCGCTGGGCGTGCTGCATCTGCAGGCCTCTGCACACGTCTTCGGTGAGCTTGGCCTGTACTTACCGATGCTGCTGATCCTGATCCCGGCACACGCGATGGCGATGGTGATGCACACCTTTCGGGTGGAGAAACAGCACATCGTCGAGAGCGAAAGCCGCTTTCGCAGCGCGCTGGAGTATTCCGCCATCGGCATGGCGCTGGTGTCGCCGGAGGGCAAATGGCTGCAGGTCAATCAGGCGCTGTGTAAACTGCTAGGCTATACGCCAGAAGGGCTGCACCGCCTGACGTTCCAGGCCATCACCCACCCGGACGACCTCAACGCCGATCTCAGCCAGTTGCACGATCTGCTCGACGGCCACATCAGCAGCTACACCATGGAGAAACGCTATATCCGCAGCGACGGCCAGACCGTTTGGGCGCTGTTGGCCGTCTCGCTGGTGCGCGACGCCGAAGGGCAACCGCTGTACTTCATCTCTCAGGTCGAGGACATCAGCGGCCTCAAACACAGCGAGGCGGAGAACAACCGGCTGGTGGAGCGCATTACGCTGGCCAACCAGGTGGGCGGCGTCGGCATTTGGGAATGGGTGATGAGCCAGGAAAACTTCACCTGGGATCAGCGCATGTTCGAACTCTACGATCTCAACCCCGACCAAACGCCGACGCTGGCGCTGTGGCGCACCCTGCTGGTGCCGGAAGATCGCGAGCGCACCGATCGCGAGCTGGCTGCGCTGCTGGCCGATCCCAAGCCTTTCGTTATGGAATTTCGCATTACCACGCGCGGCGGCAAGCTGCGCCATATTCGCGGCCAGGGCAACGTGATCCTCGACGACCACGGCCAGCCACTGCGCATGATCGGCACCAATATCGACATGACCGAGCTCAAGATCCTCGCCGAGGCGCTGCACGAAGAAAAAGAGCGCCTGCACATCACCCTCGACGCCATCGGCGAAGGGGTGATCTCCACCGACAGCCACCTGCGCATCACCTTTATGAACCCGGTGGCCGAGCAGATGTGCGGCTGGCCGCTCGAGCTAGCGATCGGCATGCCGGTCGCCGGAGTGGTGCGCCTGACCAATGGCAAAGACGGCCCGGAAATCGAAAACCTCACGCAATACCCGCGGCAGTGGCCGGCGGATTACGCGCTGGTGCTGCACAGCCGCGACGGACGTTATTTCGACGTGCAGCAGTCGGTCTCACCGCTGAAAACCCTCGATGGCGAAACCATGGGCGCGGTGATGGTGCTGCAGGACGTCACCGCCTCGCGCGAACTGATGAAAAAACTCAGCTATAGCGCCTCGCACGACGCGCTAACCGGCCTGCCGAACCGCACCCGCTTCGAGAAGCAGCTGAAGGCGGCGATCGCCGCCGGCGGGGAACTATCGTCGCCGCATTCGCTGGTGTTCCTCGATCTGGATCGGTTCAAAGCGGTAAACGACACCGCCGGCCACGCGGCGGGTGATGCCTTGCTGCGGGACATCGCCCAGCTGATGCGGCACCAGCTGCGCAACAGCGACTGCCTGGCTCGGCTGGGTGGCGACGAGTTCGGTTTGATCCTGTTCGACTGCCGGCTGGAGCAGGCGAAATCGCTGATGCAGCAGGTAGTCAACCAAATCAGCCAGCATCCGTTCTACTGGGAAGGGAAAATTTATCGCGTCGGCGCCAGCGCCGGCATCACGCGCATCGGCGGCGACGCCAAAAGCAGCGAACTGCTGGCCCAGGCCGACATCGCCTGCTACACCGCCAAGCACCACGGCCGCGGCCAGGTTTATCTGTACGAAACGCGGCAAAAACAGCTGCTGGAACGGCAGCATGAATTGCTGAACCCACAGGAGGTACAGACGATCATCAGCGAGGGGCAGCTGCGGCTGCTGACCCGCGCGGTCGCGCCGCCGGCGACGCCGCTGTCGGCCGCGTTCCACCAGGTGAAACTGCAGGTGATGGCACCGGACGATCGGCCGCTGCCGCACGAGGCGTTCATCGCCGCAGCGCAGCTGTACGGCCTGATGCCGGATATCGACCGCTGGGCGGTGACGCAGCTACTGGTATCGTGCGCCGACGATATCAAGCGCAAGGGGCTGTCGCTCGCGTTGCCGCTGGCTACCGACAGCCTGCTGAACAACGACTTCCAACGCTTCCTGACGGAAACGGTGCGCGCTTCCTCGCTGCCGCCGCGGGCACTGCTGTTCAGCGTTGATGAAGCCGTAGTGCTGGAACACGCCGCGCAGTGCCGAGCGTGTCTGCGCGAACTGCAGCAGCTGGGTTGCCGACTGATCGTCAATGGCTTTGGGCATAACATCAATGCCTTCGATGAGCTGGGCGATCAGAAGATAGACATCATTCGCATCGATGAACGCTTTATCACCAACGTGCACTGCAACCAGATGGATGAGCTGATGGTCTCGATGCTCAACGGCGCGGCGCATCGGATCAAGGCGCAAACGCTCGCCGGGCCGGCCCACCAGCCGGTGACGCTGCAGGCGCTGCGCGATGTCGGCATCGATCTGGCAGACGGCGATCAGGTGGCGCTGGAGCAGCCGTTGGCGGTTCTGCTCAGCGACGGCTACTTCGGCATCCGCTAACGCCTTCCCTCGCCGGCGCCGTCTCACGGGCGGCGCCGCACCTCTCGTCTTTCACATTATGTTAACCAATACGAGATTAGTGATATAAATAACACCTGAAGCTTAAACGATTAAGTAAGATGAAGCTCCCATGCGGACATCGACGTATCCGTTGATTTTCCTCGACATGTGTATAGCTCAGGGATTAGGGACTATGGAAAAGAAATGGTTTTCCGCCAGGGAACTGATGGGGAAGGCGGGGTTGCCCTCAACCCCGCAAGGGGTCAATCTGATGGCCCGGCGCGAAGGCTGGGTCAGCCGCCGCCGTAGCGGCGTACAGGGTAAAGCGCTGGAATACCATATCGACAGCCTGCCGTTCGGCGCGCGCAGCCTGTCGGCCTTGCGCGAGGCCGACCATCCGGACTACGACATCAAACGCCAGGATCCGATTCGGGTCTGGATCGAATATTACTACCATCTGACGCCGGCCGAGCGGGAAAAGCTGCTGGCGTTCCTGATGCGCGAAGGCATGAGCCGCCTGCTGCAGCTGATCGACGCCCCGCGCTAGCCCGAATGCGCCTCACTCCTCCCCTTCCGGCGCCCAACCGTCGTTGTGCCACAGGTGCAGCGTGGCGTAAGAACGCCACGGGCGCCAACGTTCGGCATAGCGTTCGATCTGGCGCGGCGTCATGCCGGGGAAACGCTGTTTGATCAGGTAGTCGCCGGCCAGAAACACGTCCGGCCAAGACCAGGCGCGCATCGCGATATAGCTGGCGGTCCAGCTGCCGATGCCCGGCAGCGCGGTCAGCGCCTTGATGCCCTGTTCGATATCCAGCACATTGTCGAGCTGCAGCCGCCCTTCGCCCAGCGCGCGGGCGATCTCGATCAGCGCCGCCGCGCGCTTCAGCTGTACCCCGAGCGGACGCAGTGCTTCGGGCTGCAGCTGCGCCACCCGTTCGGCGCTAGGGAAAACGTGGGTGATGCCCTCGTGCGGCGCTGCCAGCGGTTCTCCCCAACGTTCGGCCATCCGTCCGGCGAAGGTTGCCGCCATTTTCACGCTGACCAATTGCCCCAGCACCGCACGCGCCGCCTGCTCGAAGCTGTTTACGCAGCCCGGCAAGCGCAGCCCCGGCGCATCGGCCGCCAGCGAACCCAGCGCCTCATTGATGCGATCCGGCGCGGCGTCCAAATCGAACAGCAAGCGTACGCGGCGCAGCACCTCCGTCGTCACCAAACTGAGCGCCGGCGCGATCTCTACCCTGACCCGGTTGCGCGCTTCTTCCGGCTGCACGCTGAGCCAGCCGCAATACTCCGTACCGCCCTGGCTGACGGCGATCGAACGCAGATAGCGGCGGCCCTCGACCCGCTCGACGCCCTGCACGGCGCGCGCCTGCAAGAAGTTCAACATGCGATCCCAGTCATAGGGCGGCCGATAGCCCAGGTGGAACACCAGGCCGCTGGCGGCGGCCCGTTCACCGCGCGCGCCGCCGCTGCGCAGCGCCGACGGAATCAGGCGATAGCGCGCCTTGAACAGCTCGTTGAAACGCCGCAGGCTGCCGAAACCGGCGGCGAACGCCACCTCGCTGAGCGGCAGATCGGTGTCCGCCAACAGGCGTTTGGCCTGCAGCAGCCGGTGCGACTGCGCGTAATCGATCGGCGAAGCGCCAAACTGCTCGGCGAAGATACGCCGCAGGTGGCGATCGGAAATGCCGAGCCGCGCCGCCAACGCTTCGCAGCTGTGTTCGGACAGATAGCCCTGCTCGATGAGCTGCACCGCCACCTGCGCATAGCGGTTGCCCAGATCGATCAGCGCCAGACCGGGCGCCAGTTCCGGCCGGCATTTAAGACAGGGGCGAAAGCCCGCCAGCTCGGCCGCCGCCGCGCTCGGATAGAAGGTGCAATTTTCCAGCTTCGGCGTGCGGGCGCTGCACACCGGGCGGCAATAAATGCCGGTGGAAGAGACGCCGACGAAAAAGCGGCCGTCGAATTTGCGGTCACGCGCGCGCAGCGCGTCGTACAACGCTTGCTGTTGGGTATTCATGGCAACGCTCGGGTTCGGTTTTTTCTGCATTATGGGGCTCGGCTGGCGCGCTGACGTGCGGAATTCGGACATTAAGTTAAGCATGCCGATGCCGCGCCCGCTAAATTTTTCAACACTCGCGCATCAGCGCATTGCCCACCGGCCCCGTCTCGGGTAAAGTCGCCCCCCTTCATTGGCATGGGGACAAAAAAGAGATGTTTATTGGATTCGACTATGGGACAGCCAACTGTTCCGTCGCGGTGATGCGCGACCACGGCCCCGAGCTGCTGACGCTGGAAAACAACGAGCCGTATCTGCCTTCAATGCTGTGCGCGCCGACCCGCGAAGCGGTGAGCGAGTGCCTGCATCGCCACTGGCAGGTGCCGACCGGCAGCGAAGAAAGCCAGCAGCTGCTGCGCCGCGCCATCAGTTACAACCGCGAAGAGGACATTCCGGTCGGCGGCGACAGCGTGCTGTTCGGCCTGCAGGCGCTGGCGCACTACATGGAAGATCCGGAAGAGGTGTACTTCGTGCGCTCGCCGAAGTCCTTCCTCGGCGCCAACGGCCTGAAGCCACAGCAGATCGCCCTGTTCGAAGACCTGGTCTGCGCCATGATGTTCCACATCAAACGCCAGGCGGAAAACGTGCTGCAGGCCGGTATCGATCAGGCGGTGATCGGCCGACCGATCAACTTCCAGGGCATCGGCGGCGAAGAGGCCAACCGGCAGGCGCAGGGCATTTTGCAGCGCGCCGCCGAACGCGCCGGTTTCAAAGAGATTGAATTCCAGTTCGAGCCGGTGGCGGCGGGGCTGGACTTCGAAGCGACGCTGAGCGAAGAGCAAACCGTGCTGGTAGTGGACATCGGCGGCGGCACCACCGACTGCTCGGTGCTGCTGATGGGGCCGCAGTGGCGCGACCGCGCCGATCGTCAGCAGAGCCTGCTGGGCCACAGCGGCTGCCGGGTCGGCGGTAACGATCTGGACATCATGCTGGCCTTCAAACAGCTGATGCCGCTGTTCGGCCTGGGCGGCGAAACCGGGAAAGGCATCGCCCTGCCGGCACTGCCTTACTGGAATGCGGTGGCGACCAACGACGTACCGGCGCAAAACGACTTCTACAGCGCCGCCAACGGCCGCGTGCTGCGCGATCTGATCCTCGACGCGGCGGAGCCGGAAAAGGTCAAACGCCTGCTGAAAGTGTACCAGCAGCGCCTGAGCTACCGGCTGGTGCGCGCGGCCGAAGAGAGTAAGATAGCCCTGTCCGGCCAAACGGCCATCAGCGCGCCGCTCAGCTTCGTGCAGGCCGATCTGGCGGAAAGCATCAGCCAGGATCAGCTCGCCGACGCCATCTCGCAGCCGTTGATGCGCATCCAGGAGCAGGTCAGCGCCGCGTTGGCCAGCAGCCAGACCGCGCCGCAGGTGATCTACCTGACCGGCGGCAGCGCGCGTTCGCCGCTGCTGCGCGCCGCGCTGCAACAGCAGCTGCCGGGCATTCCGATCGTCGGCGGCAACGACTTCGGCTCGGTCACCGCCGGGCTGGCGCGCTGGGCGCAAACGCTGTTCCGTTGACGGCCCAAGGGCGCGGCTCGCCGCGCCCTTGCTCATTGGAGGCTATGCATCATGTCCACCATCCTTACCCTCGACAGCGACAGGCTGCGGCTGCGCCCCTGGCGCGACGACGATCTGCCGGCCTTCGCCGCGCTTAACGCCGATCCGCAGGTGATGCGCTATTTCCCGGCGACGATGACGGCCGAGGAAAGCCGCGCGCAGGCCGAACGTATCCGCGCCTTTCTGCAGCAACACGGCTGGGGGCTGTGGGCGGTAGAAGTGAAAAACGGTGCGCCCTTTATCGGGTTTGTCGGGCTGGCGCGGCCGGGCGACGATCTACCTTGCTCCCCCTGCGTGGAGATTGGCTGGCGGCTGGCGGCGGCCCACTGGGGCAACGGCTACGCCGCTGAAGCGGCGCGCGCGGCGCTGGCGTGTGCCTTCGACACGCTGCAATTGCCGGAAGTGGTGTCCTTCACCGCCGAAGATAACCAGCCGTCGCGCCGGGTGATGGCGCGCATCGGCATGCACTTTGACGGCGAAACCTTCCTGCACCCGCGCCTGCCGGCGGGGCACCCGCTGCAAAAACATGTCTTGTACCGGCTGAACCGGCAAACGTGGCGCGAACGCCGCGGCGATTAATACAGCGTATCCTTCAGCCGCTGCGGCAGCGCCTGGTCGTACTCCTCACCGTCGAAGCGCGTTTGGCTCACCGCGGCCAAAATATGGCCGGGGCTGGGCAGCGCCGAACGTTCGAGGCGGCTGCCCTCTTCCCAAAGTCCCGAACGCAAGATCGCCCGGCTGCACTGGAAGAACACCGCCTCCACCCGAATGCGCAACACCGAACGCGGCAGCTGATTGCGGTGGGCGAAGCGCTGCAGCACCGCCGGCGCCACCACGATCTCCGCCCGCCCGTTAATCCGCAGCGTTTCGCCGATGCCAGGGATCAGCAGCAGCAGCGCCACCCGGTTGTCGTGCAGAATATTGCGCAGGCTATCGATACGGTTATTGCCGCGCCTATCCGGCAGCAGCAGGGTTTTCTCGTCTTCGATGTGGAGAAAACCGGCCGGATCGCCGCGCGCCGAGACATCCATGCCGTCCGGCCCGACCGTCGAGAGGGCGGCAAACGGCGCCGCCTCGATAAACGGGCGGTACGCCGGGTGGATATAGCTGACTTCTTTAAAAACCGAGGGGGCGCCGGGTTTGCCGTACAGCTGTTCCAGCGTCGCGAGGTCGTTGATGGTATCACCAGACATTGCGGTTTCCTGAATGGGCCATGTTGACCCCTTCAGCATAGAGCAAAATCGCCGCCGGGTAACGCGTCTTACCCGGCGCTGGCGTGGTTCAGCGCCTGGATGTCGTCCGCATCCAGCGTCAGGTGCGTGGCGCTGACCAACTCATCCAGCTGCGGCAACGAGGTGGCGCTGACGATCGGCGCGGTGATGCTCGGGCGCGCAATCAGCCAGGCCAGCGAGACCTGCGCCGGGGAGGTGCCATGCTTGCCGGCCACCTGATCCAGCGCCGCCAGAATGCGGAAGCCGCGCGAGTTAAGATAGCGTTCGACGATGCGATCGCCGCGCTGGCTTTTGCCCTCATCCGCTTTGCTGCGGTATTTGCCGGTCAGGAAGCCGCTGGCCAGCGCGAAGAAGTTGATCACCCCGAGACCATGGCGCTGCGCCACGCCTTCCAGCTCGGCTTCATACCCTTCGCGCGCATACAGATTGTATTCCGGCTGCAGGGTTTCGTAGCGCGCCAATCCGTTGCTTTCGCTCACCCGCAGCGCTTCTTCCAGGCGATCCGCCTGATAGTTGGAGGCGCCAATCGCCCTCACCTTGCCGGCCTTGATCAGCGCATCGAACGCCGCCAGCGTCTCTTCCAACGGCGTATCGCGGTCATCGTCGTGCGATTGGTAAAGATCGATATAATCGGTTTGCAGGCGGCGCAGCGAATCCTCCACCGCCTGCTGAATATAGCGCGGCGATAGCCCCTGTTTGCCTTCGCCCATCGGTTTGCCCACCTTGGTGGCGATGATCACCTGGTCGCGCTTGCCGCTCTTCTTGAGCCATTCGCCGATGACGGTTTCCGATTCGCCGCCCCGATTGCCCGGTGCCCAGCTGGAATAGACGTCGGCGGTGTCGATAAAGTTAAGCTGATTGTCCACCAGCGCATCCAACAGGCTGAAAGAGGTCGCTTGATCCGCCGTCCAGCCGAACACGTTGCCGCCGAAGGTCAACGCCGGCACCTGAATGCCCGAACGGCCCAGTTGTTTTTTGCTCATTGATAGAGGCTCCATGGGTTAAATAATTCGCTCGTTAATTATTAGCGCCAAATACAGAAAGTCGTTAAAACGCATTGGCTATAAGTTAAAACCCAACGCTTATAAACAGAGTAGGCAACAATCGTTAACTTATTCGGAAAATGCTGACGGTTCCTCCTTATTTCCTTCATTTTTATGCCGCTTTGGCTGGCTAAACTAGTATTCTGTAAGGAGTGTCACTTTTGTGGCAATGCGTGCCCGCACGGTTGTCCTCTGGAGAGAATTTTCGCCGCCATGAATGCAAAACCCCAACGTCGTTCCCTGATGCTGCGCCTGCTGGTTGCCGCCATCGTGGCCATTGTCGCCGTGCTGATTTGGCGTCATTTCAACGCCGCGCCGCCGGCCGCTGAAACACAGGCGGCAGCCCGCCCTGCCGGCGGTGCCAAAGGTGCGGCCGCCGGTGGCAAACGCCGCGGCAATCTGTCGCCGGTTCAGGTGGCTACGGCCACGCAGCAATCCGTGCCGAGCTATCTGATCGGGCTGGGCACCGTCACCGCCGCCAATACCGTTACCGTCACCAGCCGGGTCGACGGCCAGCTGATGACGTTACACTTCACCGAAGGGCAGCAGGTGAAAGCCGGCGATCTGCTGGCGGAAATCGACCCCCGGCCATTCCAGGTCCAGTTGACCCAGGCTCAGGGGCAGCTGGCGAAGGATCAAGCGACGCTGGCCAACGCCCGGCGCGATCTGGCCCGCTACCAGCAACTGGTGAAAACCAATCTGGTCTCTCGCCAGGAGCTGGACACGCAGGCCTCGCTGGTGCAGCAGACCGAAGGGTCCATCAAGGCCGATCAGGGCGCGGTGGACAGCGCTCAGCTGCAGCTGACCTACAGCAAAATCATCGCCCCGATCTCCGGCCGCGTGGGCCTCAAACAGGTCGATATGGGCAACTACATCACCAGCGGCTCCACCGCCATCGTGGTGATCACGCAAACGCATCCGATCGACGTGGTGTTCACGCTGCCGGAAAGCACCATCAGCGACATCATGAAGGCGCAAAAGGCCGGCCCGGTCAGCGTCGAAGCCTGGGGGCGCACCAACAAGACCCTGTTGGCGCAGGGCAATCTGCTCAGCCTGGATAACCAGATAGACACCACCACCGGCACCATCAAGCTGAAGGCGCAGTACGCCAACCAGGACGACGCGCTGTTCCCCAATCAGTTCGTCAATGCGCGGCTGAAAGTCGCCACGTTGCAAAACGCCATCGTGGTGCCGACCGCCGCCGTGCAGATGGGCTACGAAGGCAACTTCGTCTGGACGATGGACGATGAGAATAAAGTCAGCAAACGCCTGGTCACCGTCGGCATTGAAGACAGCCAGAACGTGGTCATCGCCAGCGGCCTGAACGCCGGGCAACGCGTGGTGACTGACGGCATCGACCAACTGACGGAGGGCATGAAGGTTGAGGTGGTGACGCCGCAAACCAAAGCGGCCGGCGGCAACGCCGCACCGCACGCCAAGCGGGAGAAAGCCTGATGCAGGTGATGACGCCGACCCCCGGCGGCGGCCCGTCCCGCCTGTTTATTCTGCGCCCGGTCGCCACCACGCTGCTGATGGTGGCGATCCTGCTGGCGGGGATCATCGGCTACCGCGCGCTGCCGGTTTCCGCCTTGCCGGAAGTGGACTACCCGACCATTCAGGTGGTGACGCTGTACCCCGGCGCCAGCCCGGACGTGGTGACCTCTGCCATCACCGCGCCGCTGGAGCGCCAGTTCGGCCAGATGTCCGGCCTCAAACAGATGCTGTCACAGAACTCCGGCGGCGCCTCGGTGATCACCCTGCAGTTCCAGCTGGCGCTGTCGCTGGATATTGCCGAGCAGGAGGTGCAGGCGGCGATCAACTCCGCCACCAACCTGCTGCCGACCGATCTGCCCTATCCGCCAATCTACAGCAAGGTTAACCCCGCCGATCCGCCGATCCTGACGCTGGCCGTCACCTCCACCGCCATGCCGATGACGCAGGTGGAAGACATGGTGGAAACCCGCGTGGCGCAAAAAATTTCCCAGGTGACCGGCGTCGGTCTGGTCACCCTTTCCGGCGGCCAGCGCCCGGCGGTACGCGTGAAGCTCAACGCGCCGGCCATGGCGGCCAACGGGCTCGACAGCGAAACCGTGCGCACCGCCATCACGGCCGCCAACGTCAACTCAGCCAAAGGCAGCCTGGACGGCCCGACCCGCTCGGTCACCCTGTCCGCTAACGATCAGATGAAGTCCGCCGATGAGTACCGGCGGCTGATCGTCGCCTACAAAAACGGCGCGCCGATCCGCCTGCAGGACATCGCCACCGTCGAACAGGGTGCGGAAAACACCCGGCTGGCGGCCTGGGCCAACAAGCAGCCGGCGATCGTGCTGAACATTCAGCGCCAGCCCGGCGTCAACGTCATCACCACCGCCGACAGCATTCGCGAAATGCTGCCGACGCTGATTAAAAGCCTGCCCAAGTCGGTCGACGTCAAAGTGCTGACCGATCGCACCACCACCATTCGCGCCTCGGTCAGCGACGTGCAGTTCGAGCTGCTGCTGGCGATCGCGCTGGTGGTGATGGTGATTTACGTGTTCCTGCGCAACGTGCCGGCAACCATTATCCCCAGCGTGGCGGTGCCGCTGTCGCTGGTCGGCACCTTCGCCGCCATGTACTTCCTCGGTTTCTCCATCAACAACCTGACGCTGATGGCGCTGACCATCGCCACCGGCTTCGTGGTGGACGACGCCATCGTGGTGATCGAGAACATCTCGCGCTACATCGAGAAAGGCGAAAAACCGCTCGACGCCGCGCTGAAAGGGGCCGGCGAAATCGGCTTCACCATCATCTCGCTGACCTTCTCGCTGGTGGCGGTGCTGATCCCGCTGCTGTTCATGGGCGACATCGTCGGCCGCCTGTTCCGCGAGTTCGCCGTGACGCTGGCGGTGGCGATTCTGATCTCCGCCGTGGTGTCGCTGACGCTGACGCCGATGATGTGCGCCCGCTTGTTGAGCCATGAGTCGCTGCGCAAGCAGAACCGTTTCTCCGCTGCCTCGGAACGTTTCTTCGAACGCGTGATCGCCGGCTACGGCCGCTGGCTGAAAGTCGTACTCGCCCACCAGTGGCTGACGCTGTGCGTGGCGTTGAGCACCCTGGCCGTCACCGTGCTGCTCTACCTGTTCATCCCCAAAGGCTTCTTCCCGATTCAGGACAACGGCCTGATCCAGGGCACGCTGGAAGCGCCGCAGTCGGTGTCGTTCAGCAAAATGGCGGTGTTGCAACAACAGGTCGCCGCGCAGGTGCTGCAAGATCCGGCAGTAGAGAGCCTGACCTCGTTTATCGGCGTCGACGGCACCAACGCCGCCCTCAACAGCGGCCGGCTGCAGATCAACCTGAAGCCGCTGAGCGAACGCAGCGACAGCCTGCAGACCATCATCGACCGGATGCAGGAGAAGGCGGCAGCGCTGCCCGGCCTGAAGCTCTATCTGCAACCGGTGCAGGATCTGACCATCGACACCCAGGTCAGCCGCACGCAGTACCAGTTCACCCTGCAGGCGATGTCCCTTGAGCAGCTCAGCCAATGGGTGCCGCAGCTGATCGACGAACTGCGGCAGACGCCCGAGCTGCAGGACGTCAGCAGCGACTGGCAGGATCAGGGGCTGGAGGCCTATATCAACGTCGATCGCGACTCGGCGTCGCGCCTCGGCATCCAGATGAGCGACGTGGACAGCGCGCTGTACAACGCCTTCGGCCAGCGCCTGATCTCCACCATCTACACCCAGGCCAACCAGTACCGCGTGGTACTGGAGCATGACGTGCAGGCGACGCCGGGGCTGGCGGCGCTGAACGATATCCGCCTCACCAGCAGTACCGGCGCCGTGGTGCCGCTGAATACCCTCGCCAAAATCGAACAGCGCAACGGGCCGCTGGCGATCAACCACCTCGATCAGTTCCCGGCGACCACCGTCTCCTTCAACGTGGCGGAGGGCTACTCGCTGGAAGAAGCGGTCAACGCCATTACCCAGGTCGAGAAGACTCTGGCGATGCCGAAAGACATCACCACCAAGTTCCAGGGCGCGACCCTGGCCTTCCAGGCGGCGCTCGGCAGCACGCTGTGGCTGATCCTGGCGGCGGTGGTGGCGATGTATATCGTGCTGGGCGTGCTGTATGAAAGCTTCATCCATCCGGTCACCATCCTCTCCACCCTGCCGACCGCCGGGGTCGGCGCGCTGCTGGCGCTGATGCTGGCGGGCAGCGAGCTGGACGTGATCGCCATCATCGGTATTATCCTGCTGATCGGCATCGTGAAGAAAAACGCCATCATGATGATCGACTTCGCCCTGGCCGCCGAACGCGAGCAGGGCATGAAGCCCTATGACGCCATCTATCAGGCCTGCCTGCTGCGTTTTAGGCCGATCCTGATGACCACGCTCGCCGCCCTACTCGGCGCGCTGCCGCTGATGCTCAGCACCGGCGTCGGCGCGGAGCTGCGCCGGCCGCTCGGCATCTGCATGGTCGGCGGCCTGATCATGAGCCAGATCCTGACGCTGTTCACCACCCCGGTGATTTACCTGCTGTTTGATAAACTGGCGCGCAACACCCACGCCAAAGAAGAAGCGCGGGAGACACCGTGAAATTCTTCTCGCTGTTTATCTTCCGGCCGGTGGCCACCACCCTGCTGACGCTGGCTATCGCGCTGGCGGGCGCGCTGGGCTTCAGCCTGCTGCCCGTCGCGCCGCTGCCGCAGGTGGACTACCCGGTGATCTCCGTCACCGCAACCTTGCCGGGCGCCGATCCGGAAACCATGGCGACCTCGGTCGCCACCCCACTGGAGCGCGCACTCAGCCGCATCGCCGGGGTTAACGAAATGACCTCGATGAGCTCGCTCGGCAGCACCCGCGTAATCCTGCAGTTCGATCTCAGCCGCGACATCAACGGCGCGGCGCGCGACGTGCAGGCGGCGATCAACGCCGCGCAAAGCCTGCTGCCCTCCGGCATGCCGAGCCGCCCAACCTATCGGCAGATGAACCCGTCGGACGCGCCGATCATGATCCTGACGCTCACCTCAGACACCTACAGCCAGGGGCAACTTTACGACTTCGCCTCCACCCAGCTGGCGCAGAAAATCGCCCAGACCGAGGGCGTCGGCGACGTCACCGTCGGCGGCAGCTCGCTGCCTGCGGTGCGGGTGGAGCTGAATCCTTCCGCGCTGTTTAACCAGGGCGTATCGCTGGACAGCGTGCGCCAGGCCATCAGCAACGCCAACCTGCGCACGCCGCTCGGCTCGGCCGAAAGCCAGGACAAGCGCTGGCAGATCCAGAGCAACGACCAGATCAAGAAGGCCGAGGGCTACAAGCCGCTGATCGTGCATTACAACAACGGCTCCGCCGTCCGGCTGAGCGACGTCGCCAACGTCATCGACTCGGTGCAGGACGTGCGCAACGCCGGGATGACCAACGCCCAACCGGCGATCCTGCTGGTGGTCAGCCGCTCGCCGGACGCCAACATCATCGCCACCGTCGATCGCATCCGCGCCGAGCTGCCCGATCTGCAGGCCAGCATTCCGGCCTCGATCAAGCTGAACATCGCGCAGGATCGCTCGCCGACCATTCGCGCCTCGCTGGCGGAAGTGGAGCAATCGCTGGTCATCGCCATCGCGCTGGTGATCCTGGTGGTGTTCGCCTTCCTGCGCTCCGGCCGCGCCACGCTGATCCCCGCCGTCGCGGTGCCGGTGTCGTTGATCGGCACCTTCGCCGCCATGTATCTGTGCGGTTTCAGCCTCAACAACCTGTCGTTGATGGCGCTGACCATCGCCACCGGCTTCGTGGTGGACGACGCCATCGTGGTGCTGGAAAACATTTCCCGCCACGTGGAAGCCGGTATCAAGCCGCTGCAGGCGGCGCTGCAAGGGATACGCGAGGTCGGTTTTACCGTGCTTTCGATGAGCATGTCGCTGGTGGCGGTATTCATTCCGCTGCTGCTGATGGAGGGGCTGCCGGGGCGCCTGTTCCGCGAGTTCGCCGTTACCCTGTCGGTGTCTATCGGGCTGTCGCTCATCATCTCGCTGACGCTCACGCCGATGATGTGCGCCTACCTGCTGCGCCCGCAAACGGAACGCGCGCAGCAGCGCGTGCGCGGCTTCGGCAAGCTGCTGCTGAAACTGCAGCAGGGCTACGGCCGCTCGCTGCACTGGGTGCTCGACCATGCCCGCTGGGTGCTGGCGATCCTGCTGGCGACGGTGGCGCTCAACGTCTGGCTGTATATCAGCATCCCGAAAACCTTCTTCCCGGAACAGGATACCGGCCGTCTGATGGGCTCCATTCAGGCCGATCAGAGCATTTCGTTCCAGGCGATGCGCCAAAAACTGCAGGATTTCATGACCATCGTGCGCGACGATCCGGCAGTGGATAACGTCACCGGCTTTACCGGCGGTTCGCGCACCAACAGCGGCTCGATGTTCATCTCGCTCAAACCGCTGTCCGAACGTAAGGACAGCGCGCAACAGGTGATCGCCCGCCTGCGCACCAAGCTGGCCAAAGAGCCCGGCGCCAGTCTGTTCCTGATGGCGGTGCAGGATATCCGCGTCGGCGGCCGGCAGGCCAACGCCAGCTACCAGTACACGCTGCTGTCGGACGATTTGAGCGCCCTGCGCACCTGGGAGCCGAAAATCCGCACCGCGCTGGCCGCCCTGCCGGAGCTGGCGGACGTCAACTCGGATCAGCAGGATAAAGGCTCGGAGATGGATCTGATTTACGATCGCGACACCATGTCGCGCCTCGGCATCTCGGTGTCCGACGCCAACAACCTGTTGAACAACGCCTTCGGCCAACGGCAGATCTCGACCATCTATCAGCCGCTCAACCAATACAAGGTGGTGATGGAAGTGGCGCCACCCTACACCCAGGACGTGAGTTCGCTGGACAAAATGTTCATCATCAACAGCGAAGGCAAGGCGATACCGCTCTCCTACTTCGCGCACTGGCAGCCGGCCAATACGCCGCTGGCGGTCAACCACCAGGGGCTGTCCGCCGCCTCCACCATCTCGTTCAACCTGCCGCTCGGGGCCAGCCTGGGCGACGCCACCGACGCCGTCACCCGCGCCATGACCCAGCTCGGCGTACCGCCTACGGTGCGCGGCGCCTTCGCCGGCACCGCCCAAGTGTTCCAGGACACCCTGAAATCGCAGGTGATCCTGATCCTGGCGGCGATCGCCACGGTGTACATCGTGCTCGGCGTGCTGTACGAGAGCTATATCCATCCGCTGACCATCCTCTCCACGCTGCCTTCCGCCGGCGTGGGCGCGCTGCTGGCGCTCGAGCTGTTCGGCGCGCCGTTCAGCCTGATTGCGCTGATCGGCATCATGCTGCTGATCGGCATCGTGAAGAAAAACGCTATCATGATGGTCGACTTCGCGCTCGAGGCGCAGCGCAACGGCGGCATCAGCGCCCGAGAGGCGATTTTCCAGGCCAGCCTGCTGCGTTTCCGGCCGATCATGATGACCACGCTGGCGGCGCTGTTCGGCGCGCTGCCGCTGGTGCTGGCCAGCGGCGACGGCGCGGAGCTGCGCCAGCCGCTCGGCATCACCATCGCCGGCGGCCTGGTGATGAGCCAGTTGCTGACGCTGTACACCACGCCGGTGGTCTATCTTTACTTCGACCGGCTGCAGGCGAAGTTCCGCCGCAACAAGCAACTGGCCCCGCTGCCACACTAATGGCCGACCGATGCTGATGAAACACGCCGCCACGGTACGCTGGCAACTCTGGATAGTGGCATTCGGCTTCTTTATGCAGACGCTGGATACCACTATCGTCAACACCGCCCTGCCCTCGATGGCCGCCAGTCTGGGGGAGAACCCGCTGCGCATGCAGTCGGTGATCGTCTCCTATGTGCTGACGGTGGCGGTAACGCTGCCGGCCAGCGGCTGGCTGGCGGACAAGGTCGGCGTACAGCGGGTGTTTTTCAGCGCTATCGTGCTGTTCACACTCGGCTCCATTCTCTGCGCCCGCTCGGAAACCCTGAACGAACTAATCGCCTCGCGCGTGATTCAGGGCATCGGCGGCGCGATGATGGTGCCGGTCGGCCGCCTGACGGTGATGAAGATCGTGCCGCGCGAGCAGTACATGGCGGCGATGACCTTCGTGACGCTGCCGGGCCAGATCGGCCCGCTGATGGGGCCGGCGCTGGGCGGCTTTCTGGTGCAATACGCCAGCTGGCACTGGATTTTCCTGATCAATATTCCGGTAGGCATCGTGGGCGCCATCGCCACGCTGCTGCTGATGCCCAACTACCAAATGCAAACCCGACGCTTCGACCTCAGCGGCTTTATCCTGCTGGCGATCGGCATGGCGTCGCTGACGCTGGCGCTCGACGGCCACAAGGGCATGGGGCTCTCCGGCAGCGCCATCGCCGGCCTGGTGGCGCTGGGCGTAGCGGCGCTGTTGGGGTATGTTTGGCATGCCTACGGCAATAGCCGCGCCCTGTTCTCGCTGCGGCTGCTGCGCACCCCGACTTACAAGATCGGGCTGCTGGCCAGCCTGCTGGGGCGCATCGGCAGCGGCATGCTGCCGTTCATGACGCCGCTGTTCCTGCAGGTGGGCATGGGTTTCACGCCGTTCCACGCCGGGCTGATGATGATCCCGATGATCATCGGCAGCATGGGCATGAAACGCATCGTGGTGCAGGTGGTCAACCGCTTCGGCTACCGCAACGTGCTGGTGGCCGCCACGCTGCTGCTGTCGCTGGTCAGCCTGAGCTTCCTGTTGGCGGCGATGCTCGGCTGGCTGTGGCTGCTGCCGGTGGTACTGTTCTTCCAGGGGATGGTCAACTCGCTGCGCTTCTCGGCGATGAACACCCTGACGCTGAAAGATCTGCCGGATCGGCTGGCCAGCAGCGGCAATAGCCTGTTGTCGATGGTCATGCAGCTGTCGATGAGCCTTGGCGTCAGCGTCGCCGGCATCTTGATCGGCAGCTTCGCCCATCACCAGGTGGTGGCCGACAGCCCGGCTATCCACAGCGCATTTATTTACAGCTACTGCTGTATGGCGTTGATTATCGCTCTGCCCGCGCTGGCCTTCGCGCGCGTGCCGGCCGATAGCACGCCCAACCGCACGCTGACCAAAGAGCCGGGTACCGGTTCAACGAGGTTGCAATGAAGATAGGCATTACCGGGAAACTGTTCCTGGCCATTTTCGCCACCTGCATGCTGGTGCTGATCACCATGCATTGGGGGGTGCGCGTCAGCTTTGAACGCGGCTTTATCGACTACATCAAGCACAGCAACGAGCAGCGCATCAATATGCTGAGCGAAGCGCTGGAGGAACAGTACAGCCACCACGGCAACTGGGTGTTCCTGCGCAACAACGATCAGGTGATCTACCAGATCATGCGCTCGTTCGAACAGAACAGCGACAGCAGCCACAACCTGCCGCCCAAGGGCTGGCGCACCCAGTTTTGGGTGGTGGACAGCCAGTTCAATCGCCTGGTTGGCCACTCCGGGCCGGTACCGAAAGAGGGCCCGCGCCACCCGATCCGCTACAACAACGAGATCGTCGGCTGGGTGATCACCACCCCGGTCGAGCGCCTGACGCGCAACACCGACATCAACTTCGATCGCCAGCAGCGGCGCACCAGCTGGATCATCGTCGCGCTCTCTACCCTGCTGGCGGCGGCGGTGACCTGGCTGCTGTCGCGCGGCATGCTAGCCCCGGTCAAGCGCCTGGTGGCGGGCACCCATCGCCTGGCGGCGGGCGATTTCACCACCCGCGTGGCGGTCAGCAGCCAGGATGAACTGGGCCGGCTGGCGCACGACTTCAACCAGTTGGCCACCTCGCTGGAGAAAAACGAACAGATGCGCCGCGCTTTTATGGCCGACGTCTCGCACGAGCTGCGCACGCCGCTGGCGGTGCTGCGCGGCGAGCTGGAGGCGCTGCAGGACGGCGTGCGGCAGCCGACGCCGGCGTCGCTCAGTTCGCTGCAGGCCGAGGTGTCTACCCTGACCAAACTGGTCGACGATCTGCACCAGCTGTCGCTCTCCGATCTTGGCGCGCTGGCCTATCGCAAATCGTCGGTGGACTGCGTGCACCTGCTGCAGATCGCCGTCGCCGCCTTCCGCGAACGCTTCCGCGCCAAAGGACTGGAGATCGTCACCCATCTGCCGGCCCAGGCGCCGCTGTTCGGCGATCCCGACCGTTTGAACCAGTTGTTCAATAACCTGCTGGAAAACAGCCTGCGCTACACCGACGCCGGTGGCCGATTGGAAATCAGCGCCGAGCTGCAGCCGGGGCGGCTGTTCCTCTACTGGCAGGACAGCGCGCCGGGCATCAGCGATCAGCAGCTGACGCGCATTTTCGAACGTTTCTACCGGGCGGAAGGTTCACGCAACCGTGCCAGCGGCGGTTCCGGGCTGGGGCTGGCGATCTGCCACAACATCGTGGAAGCCCACGACGGGAAAATCCGCGCCGAGCATTCGCCTTTAGGCGGCGTGCGCATTACAGTAGAATTTGCTACCCCGATAAAAAATAAGGCGCCCTGATGGACATCCAGAATCACCCCGTGCAGATCATGATTGTTGAAGATGAGCCCAAGCTGGGCCAGCTGCTGGTGGACTATCTGCAGGCGGCGGGTTACGCCACCCGCTGGCTGACCAACGGCAACGAAGTGGTGCCGACCGTGCACCAGCATCCGCCGGCGCTGATTTTGCTCGACCTGATGTTGCCGGGCGCCGACGGCCTGACGGTGTGCCGCGAGCTGCGCCGCTTCAGCGACGTGCCTATCGTGATGGTGACGGCGAAAATCGAAGAGATCGATCGCCTGCTGGGGCTGGAGATCGGCGCCGACGATTACATCTGCAAACCCTACAGCCCGCGCGAAGTGGTGGCGCGGGTGAAAACCATTCTGCGCCGCAGCTATCGGCCGCAGGAGAGCGCGCGGGAAGATGACCTGCTGCACATCGATGAGCCGCGTTTCCAGGCCAGCTATCAGGGGCAGTTGCTGGATCTGACGCCGGCGGAATTCCGCCTGCTGAAAACGCTGGCCAGCCAGCCGGGCAACGTGTTTTCACGCGAGCAGCTGCTGAACAACCTGTATGACGACTATCGGGTGGTCACCGATCGCACCATCGACAGCCACATCAAAAACCTGCGCCGCAAGCTGGAACTGATCGACGGGGAAAAATCCTTTATTCGCTCGGTATACGGCGTGGGCTACCGCTGGGAAGCCGAGCCCTGCCGGCTGGTGAATGGGGTTTAGGGGGAAATCAGCGCGTCCAGTCTTCAACCGCCAACCCGGGCACCATGGCGAATGCGCGATCGTTGGTCACCAGCGTCGCGCCACGGCTCTGCGCGTGAGCGGCGATCAGTTGATCCAGCGCGCCCATGATTTTTCCCTTTCTCTCCATGTTCGCGCGCATTTCACCGTAGCAGCGGGCGGCCTCGCTATCCCATGCATAGACCGTCACTGCGGCAAGAAAGGCCTCGACACTGCTTTGCAACGCCTTGTTCCGCCGCTTAGCGACACCGTAAAGCAGTTCCGCCTCCGTGACGCTGGAAATGCACACGGCAGAAGGCGGCAGCTTTTCCATGATGCTTAGCACCTGCGGATGCTGCCGAAACAGGTGGCTGACGGTATTGGTATCAAACATGTACATCGCCTACTCTTCCTCTGAGAAAGGATCGCGCTCTGCAACCCCTTGCTGACGATCTTCCGCGCCAAGAAACTCTTGCGGCACTGGCGTTTGGGCGATAATGCTCAGCAGCGGTGCCCAGCTGTCCGGCTTTGCCGGATATTTGGATAAAATCACGTTTCCCTCCCGATCGCGACGGATATACACACGATCCGTATCAAATTCAAATTCCACCGGTAACCTCACCGCCTGATTTCTACCGTTTTTAAACAGCTTTGCGATTCTTTCCATCTCAACACTCCACAGCAGGCATAGGCCAAAGCATATGCCTGCAGCGCGTCGATGCCAAGATCTATCGCTCACTTTTCACTCACCTTTACGTAGCGGGCAAACGGTAACGCGCAATGCTGCTCGATGAAACCACGTAATTGTCATTATGCGGCGCGCTGCGCAATCACCGCGCCTTCCCTTAGCTTCCCGTGCGGCGGCGTGATTTTCGGATGAAAACTCCGCGCCGGCGCAAGAAAGCTGCGCATTTTTTAGACTAATCTGCTGTGAGGTTTAGCCGCCGATTTTCAAGCGATTGGCTACACTTACATCACGAATCGGAACCTACAGGAGAAGAACCATGGCAATCGGTCATTACGAGCTGAAAAAAGCAAAGAACGGACAGTACCACTTCAACCTGAAAGCCAGTAACGGCGAGATCATTCTGGCCAGCGAGATGTATGCCAGCAAAGCGTCGGCGGAGAACGGCATCGCCTCGGTGCAGACCAATGCGCCGCACGAAGCGCAGTTTGAACTGAAGCACAGCACCAGCAATCAGCCCTATTTTGTGCTGAAGGCCAAGAACCATCAGGTGATCGGCGTCAGCGAAATGTACAGCTCCGAAAGCGCAGCCAAAAACGGTATCCAGTCGGTGATGAAAAACGGCCCAACCACCGATATCCGCGATTTGAGTGCCTGATCCCCCGTGTCGCCCGCGCGGTGGCCGCCATCGCGCGTTTTCCGTTTGACCGGGATCAATCTCCCTTGAATAAATCCGGTTAACTGCTGATTTCTTGCCGCGCTGCGGCTACAATCCCCCGCTTTTACTGCGCCATCAGGTGGCGCGGTGCTGACCTGAAATCAGACCGAGACACACTATGTTTACACCGGAACTTCTCTCCCCGGCCGGAACGCTGAAAAACATGCGTTACGCCTTCGCCTATGGCGCCGATGCGGTTTACGCCGGCCAGCCGCGCTACAGCCTGCGGGTGCGCAACAACGAGTTCAACCACGAGAATCTGGCGCAGGGCATCAACGAAGCCCATGCGCTGGGCAAAAAATTCTACGTGGTGGTGAACATCGCCCCGCACAACGCCAAGTTGAAAACCTTCCTGCGCGATCTGAAGCCGGTTATCGATATGGGCCCGGATGCGCTGATCATGTCCGATCCCGGCCTTATCATGATGGTGCGCGAAGCCTTCCCGCAGATGGACATCCACCTGTCGGTGCAGGCCAACGCCGTTAACTGGGCGACGGTGAAGTTCTGGAAACAAATGGGCCTGACCCGCGTGATCCTCTCGCGCGAGCTGTCGCTGGAAGAGATCGCTGAGATCCGCGCCGAAGTGCCGGACATGGAGCTGGAAATCTTCGTCCACGGCGCGCTGTGCATGGCCTACTCCGGCCGCTGCCTGCTGTCCGGCTATATCAACAAGCGCGATCCTAACCAGGGCACCTGCACCAACGCCTGCCGCTGGCAGTATAAGGCTGAAGAAGGCAAAGAGGACGACACCGGCAATATCGTGCACCTGCACGAGCCGATCCCGGTGCAAACCGTCGAGCCGACGCTGGGCATCGGCGCGCCGACCGACAAGGTGTTCATGCTGTCTGAAGCGCAAAAACCAGGCGAATATATGAGCGCTTTCGAAGACGAGCACGGCACCTATATCATGAACTCCAAGGATCTGCGCGCCATCCAGCACGTGGAGCGTCTGACGCAGCTCGGCGTGCACTCGCTGAAGATCGAAGGCCGCACCAAGTCCTTCTACTACTGCGCCCGCACCGCCCAGGTCTACCGCCGCGCCATCGACGACGCGGCCGCCGGCAAACCCTTCGATCCGACCCTGCTTACCACGCTGGAAGGCCTGGCGCACCGCGGCTACACCGAAGGCTTCCTGCGCCGCCACGTGCACGAAGCGCAACAGAATTACGACTACGGCTCCTCGCTCTCTGAGCGCCAGCAGTTCGTCGGCGAATTCACCGGCGTGCGCCGCGATGGCTGGGCGGAGGTCGACGTGAAGAATAAGTTCTCACTCGGCGACAGCGTCGAGATGATGACGCCGGGCGGCAACGTGGTCTTCACCCTCGAAAGCATGCAAAATAAGAAAGGCGAACCGATTGAGGTGGCGCCGGGCAACGGCCATATCGTTTATTTACCGATCCCGCAGGATATCGATCTCAATTATGCTTTGCTGATCCGCAATTTGGCGGAAGAAAATAGCGCCGGCGCATAAAAACAAATCGCCGTCATTCGGCGGCGATTTTTAGCAAATATTAGAATTGGATCACATCAATGTGCGTGCAGCTTGGTTACTATCACGCTGCTTAAAACGAACAACGAAAATATTTGCATAGCAATACTAGGAACCACCTCCTTAGCCGGCCCAATCTCCCTTGGGCTGGCTTTTTCTTTATGGGCTCGCCTATTTTTTTCGCTACGCCTATTTCCACAACTTATTCCCGTTATCCGTTTTAATAATAATAATCACGCCGCTTCGATATATAAATAACACTACAGCGATTAATCCTCTCGTCTTTAAAACCTGGCTTATTTCCGCGTAAAATTCAGATAAATTCGCCTTGCTTCATATTCACTGAACGCCGGGGAATAACCAGAATTAGCTGAATATTCTGATGGCCTGGTGGCGGCAGCTGGTTTATCTTGAGGCATTCTTGGTTTTCCGCCGGAGGAGATCGGCAATGCCTCAACACTCACATGCGCCTGCCCTGCTTATTCTCAACGGCAAAGGCGCCGGTAACGAAGAGCTGCGTCAGGCGGTCAAACGCCTGCGCGAAGAACGCATCACGCTGCACGTGCGCGTCACCTGGGAACACGGCGACGCCGCGCGCTACGTCGCGGAAGCCGCGCAGCTCGGCGTCGGCACCGTCGTCGCCGGCGGCGGTGACGGCACCATCAACGAAGTGGCCGCCGCGCTGGTGCAACTGCCGGCGCACAACCGACCGGTGCTGGGCATCCTGCCGCTCGGCACCGCCAACGATTTCGCCATGGCCTGCAATATTCCCCCGTCGCCGGAACAGGCGCTGCAGCTGGCAATCAAGGGCCGCTCGGTGCCGATCGATCTGGCCAAGGTCAACGGCGAGCGCTACTTCATCAACATGGCCACCGGCGGCTTCGGCACCCGCATCACCACCGAAACGCCGGAGAAACTGAAGGCGGCGTTGGGCGGCGTGTCCTACTTCGTGCACGGCTTGCTGCGCATGGATACGCTGCAGGCCGACCGCTGTGAAATTCGCGGGCCGGACTTCCGTTGGGCCGGCGAGGCGCTGGTGATCGGCATCGGCAACGGCAAACAGGCCGGCGGCGGCCAGGAGCTGTGCCCCAGCGCGCTGATCAACGACGGCCTGCTGCAGCTGCGCCTGCTGATCGCCGATGAACTGCTACCGGCGCTGGTCGCCGCCCTGTTCAACGACGAAGAGAGCAACAGCATCCTCAGCGCAGCGCTGCCGTGGCTCGAGATCGACGCGCCGCATGAGATGACTTTCAACCTCGACGGCGAGCCGCTCAAAGGCCGTCATTTCCGCATCGAAGTGTTGCCACAGGCCATCGAATGCCGCCTGCCGCCTAACTGCGCCCTGCTGGGCTGACCTTGTCGGGCGCAGCCGCTGCGCCCCGCTTCTTCCCCCCTCCGCTTACCCGCTTCCGCTCGCGATCAAATGTGATCCTCTCCGGCAAATTCATTAATTCATACTTGTATGGTAGTTAGTTCATGGCGTATTTTCGCGCTATCTCTCCGTAGCTACAGGATGTGAAGGTTATGAAAATCGTCAACGCCGAGGTGTTCGTCACCTGCCCGGGGCGCAACTTTGTCACGCTGAAGATCACCACCGATGACGGCATCATCGGCCTCGGTGACGCCACGCTGAATGGGCGTGAACTGTCGGTGGCCTCTTACCTGAAAGATCACCTCTGCCCGCAGCTGATCGGCCGCGACGCGCAGCGGATCGAAGACCTCTGGCAATTCTTCTACAAAGGCGCTTACTGGCGGCGCGGCCCGGTGACCATGTCAGCCATTTCCGCCGTCGACATGGCGCTGTGGGACATCAAGGCCAAGGCCGCCAACATGCCGCTGTATCAGCTGTTGGGCGGCGCGTCGCGCTCGGGGGTGATGGTGTATTGCCACACCACCGGCCACTCGATCGACGAGGTACTCGACGACTACGCCAAGCACAAAGAACAAGGCTTCAAGGCGATCCGCGTCCAATGCGGCGTGCCGGGCATGAAAACCACCTACGGCATGGCCAAAGGCAAAGGCCAGGCCTATGAGCCGGCCACCAAGGGCGACTGGCCAGAAGAGCAGCTGTGGTCGACGGAAAAATACCTCGATTTCACCCCCAAACTGTTCGACGCGGTGCGCAACAGGTTCGGTTTCAACGAGCACCTGCTGCACGACATGCACCACCGCCTGACGCCGATCGAAGCGGCGCGCTTCGGCAAAAGCGCCGAGCCGTATCGCCTGTTCTGGATGGAAGATCCGACGCCGGCGGAAAACCAGGCCTGTTTCCGCCTGATCCGCCAGCATACCGTCACGCCGATCGCCGTCGGCGAGGTGTTCAACAGCATCTGGGATTGCAAACAGCTGATTGAAGAGCAGCTGATCGACTACATCCGCACCACCCTGACGCACGCGGGCGGCATTACCGGCATGCGGCGCATCGCCGACTTCGCCTCGCTGTATCAGGTGCGCACCGGCTCCCACGGCCCTTCCGATCTGTCGCCGATCTGCATGGCGGCGGCGCTGCATTTCGATCTGTGGGTGCCGAATTTCGGCGTGCAGGAATACATGGGCTATTCCGAGCAGATGCTCGAGGTGTTCCCGCACAGCTGGACGTTCGACGACGGCTATATGCATCCGGGCGACAAGCCGGGCATCGGCATCGAGTTCGATGAGAAGCTGGCGGCCCGTTACCCGTATGAACCGGCCTACCTGCCGGTCGCACGTCTGGAGGATGGCACCTTATGGAACTGGTAAACACCATGCGCAGCGTTGTGATCGAACAGCCCGGGCGCCTGGCGCTCCAGACGCGCGCGCTGCCGCAGCCGGCGGCCGGCGAGGTGCGGGTCAAGGTGAAATTCGCCGGCATCTGCGGCTCCGACGTCCATATCTATCACGGCCATAACCCGTTCGCCCGCTATCCGCGGGTGATCGGCCACGAGTTCTTCGGCCTGATCGATGCGCTGGGCGAAGGCGTCGATCCGGCGCGCCTCGGCGAACGCGTCTCGGTAGATCCGGTGGTGAGCTGCGGCCACTGCTATCCCTGTTCGGTCGGCCGGCCCAACGTCTGCACCTCGCTGCAGGTGATCGGCGTGCACCGCGACGGCGGCTTCAGCGACTACGCCTGCGTACCGGCGCGCAACGCCTATCCGGTTCCGCCCGCCATCAGCGATCGCCACGCCGCGATGATCGAACCCTTCAGCATCGCCGCCAACATCACCGCCCATCTGCAACCGCGCCCTGACGACATCGCGCTGATCTACGGCGCCGGGCCGATGGGGCTCACGGTGATCCAGACGCTGAAAGGCGTGTACGGCGTCAAGCAGGTGTGGGTCGTCGATCGCATCGCCGAGCGGCTGGACATGGCGCGCGTCAACGGCGCCGACGAAGTGTTCAACAACGCCGAGGCCGCATTGCCGCAGGCGCTGCAGCAGCGCGGCATTCAGCCGACGCTGATCGTCGATGCCGCCTGCCACCCCGCCATTTTGCCGGAGGCGATCGCGCTGGCCTCGCCGGCGGCGCGCATCGGCATCATGGGCTTTTCCGGCGACGCCTGCACCCTGACCCAGCAGAGCATCACCAGCAAGGAGCTGTCGATCTTCTCCTCGCGCCTGAACAGCGCGCGCTTCCCGCAGGTGATCGCCTGGATGGCGGACGGCAAGCTAGACCCGCAGCGGCTGCTCACCCACTGCATGCCCGCCGGCGACGTCGAACGGGCGATGCTGATGTTCGAGCGGGATCAGCGCACCTGCTGCAAGGTGCTGCTGCAGTTCGAGTAACGCCAAGGCCGCATCGGGGCATTGGGCGGCCCCCGCCGCCCGTGCAAACAACGAAGCATCACGATTAAAACGACACCCAGTGGAGTGCTTTATGTTTAAAAACCTGCGTTGGACCATCGTGTTCCTGCTGTTCATGGTCTACATGATCAACTACCTCGATCGCGTGGCGCTGTCGATCACCGTGCCGATGATCGAACAGAATCTGATGCTGAACGCCGAACAGTTCGGCCTGATCTTCGGCAGCTTCTTCTTCGGCTACGCCATCTTCAACTTCGTCGGCGGGCTGGCGGTCGACCGTTTCGGCCCGACGCTGGTGCTGGGCGTGGCGGTCGGCCTGTGGTCCATTTTCTGCGGCATGACGGCAATCGCCACCGGTTTTTACTCGATGCTGATCCTGCGCGTCCTGTTCGGCATGGCCGAAGGGCCGATCTGCGCCTCGGCCAACAAGATGATCAACGGCTGGTTCCCGAAGAAGCAGGCGGCGACCGCCATGGGCCTGCTCAGCGCCGGTTCGCCGTTGGGCGGCGCGGTGGCCGGGCCGATCGTCGGCTATCTGGCGCTGGCGTTCGGCTGGCGGCCGGCGTTTATGATCATCTGCGCTATCGGCATCGTCTGGATGCTGCTGTGGTTCTTCGTGGTGGCGGATAATCCGGCGAAAAGCCAGCGCGTCAGCGCCGAAGAACGGGCGCTGATCGCGCGGTTGAAACAGGAAAACCTCGGCGAGGAAAGCGCGCTGAGCGACGCCGCGCACGGGCTGGGTTACTACCTGAAGCAGCCGATCATTCTGGTCACCGCCTTCGCCTTCTTCTGCTACAACTACATTCTGTTCTTCTTCCTGAGCTGGTTCCCCTCATATCTGGTGCAGGCGCACAACCTGAACATCAAGGAGATGAGCCTGACCACGATGATCCCGTGGATCGTCGGCTTCGTCGGGCTGGCGCTCGGCGGCTATATTTCCGACAAAATCTTCAACATCACCGGCAAATTGCTGCTGTCGCGCAAGATCGTGTTGGTCACCAGCCTGCTGGCGGCGGCGGTGTGTGTGGCGTTGGCAGGCACCGTCAGCAGCGTGGTGCCGGCGGTGATGCTAATGTCGGTGTCAATCTTCTTCCTTTACATCACCGGCGCCCTCTACTGGGCGATCATCCAGGACGTGGTGCATAAATCCCGGGTCGGCGGCGCCAGTGGGTTCATTCATTTGATCGGCAGCGTCTCCGGCATCATCGGGCCGATCGTCACCGGCTACATCGTGCAGAACACCGGCAAATTCGACAGCGCCTTTATGCTGGCGGGCGGCGTCGCCGCGCTGGGCGCGCTGCTGGTGCTGCTGGTGATCAAGGCACCGCGCGCAACGGCGGGCGTGCAAATCTTAAAACCATAACGCCAGGCGGGGCGGCTTCGCCCCTTTGCTTACCTCTCCAGGGACATTGAACATGAGACTTTCCGACCACCGCGTGCTGCCGGCCGCCATTATTCGGCCCGGCTACGCACGTGAGCGCGTGAAACCGCGCATGGTGCATATCGGCTTCGGCGCGTTTCACCGCGCGCACCAGGCGATGTACGCCGACAGGCTGGCCAGCGAGCACGGCAGCGACTGGGGCTACTGCGAAATCAGCATGCAGCACGGCCAGCAAAAGATCGCCGACCTACGGCAACAAGATCTGCTGTTCTCGGTGGCGGAGATGGACGACGACGGCTGGCGGGGCCGGGTCATCGGCGTGGTGCGCCAGGCGCTGCACCTGCAAACCGACGGGCTGGCGGCGGTGCTGGCGGCCCTGACGCAGCCTGAGATCGCCATCGTCTCGCTGACCATCAGCGAAAAGGGCTATTGCCACCATCCCGCCAGCGGTCGGCTGATGGCGGAACACCCGGCAATCGCGCATGATATCGCCCACCCGGCACAGCCGCAGTCGGCGCCGGGGCTGCTGCTGGCGGCGCTGCGCCTGCGCCGTGAACGCGGGTTGCCGCCGTTCGCCGTGATGTCCTGCGACAATATGCCGGCCAACGGCCGGGTCACGCGCCAGGTGCTGCTCGACCTGGCGCAGCGGCAGGATCCGGCGCTGGCCGACTGGGTGCGTCAAGAGGTCGCCTTCCCTTCCACCATGGTGGATCGCATCGTGCCGGCGATGACGCAGGAAGCCCGCGGGCAGCTGCTTGCCTGGCTGGGCGGCGTCGAGGATAAGGTCGGCGTGGCCTGCGAGCCGTTCAGCCAGTGGGTCATTGAGGACCGCTTTCCCCAGGGGCGACCGGCTTGGGAAAAGGTCGGCGCCGAACTGGTGAGCGACGTGCTGCCGTTTGAGGAGATGAAGCTGCGCATGCTGAACGGCAGCCATTCGTTCCTCGCCTACCTCGGCTATCTGGCCGGTTATCAGCACGTCGGTGACTGCATGCAGGACGCGGATTTTGTCCGCGCCGCCCGTCACCTGATGCTGGCGGAACAGGCACCGACCCTGCAGGTGCCGAACGTCGATTTGGCGCAGTATGCCGACTCGCTGCTGCGGCGTTTCCGCAACCGCGCGCTGAAGCACCGCACCGCGCAGATCGCCATGGACGGCACGCAAAAGCTGCCGCAGCGGCTGCTGGACGCGATCCGCTGGCATCTGGCGCGCGGCAGCCGCTTCGACTGCCTGGCACTGGGCGTCGCCGGCTGGATGCGCTACGTCGGCGGCCGCGATGAGCAAGGCGCGCCGATCGACATCAGCGATCCGCTGCGCGACCCCATCGCCGCGTTGGTCGCCGGCAGCGAGGAAGGCCAGCCCCGCGTCCTGGCGCTGCTGCAGCTCGACAGCGTCTTCGGCCAGGATCTGCCCGACTCGCCTGACTTCGTCCGCGCCGTCAGCCACGCTTATCATCAACTGCTGAGCCTGGGGGCCAAAGCCGCCGTCGCCGCTCTGCCGCTTACCGACCGGGAGGTTTCCGATGACCGTCACCACGCATAACGCCGTCAATACCGGCAATCAACCGCTGCTGCGGCGCGTCGCCAGCGCTTCGGCCATCGGCACCGCCGCCGAATATTATGATTTCTTCGCTTACGGCACCGCTGCGGTGCTGTTCTTCGGCCAGCTGTTTTTCCCCAGCGCCGATCCGCTGATCAGCACGCTGGCGGCCTTCGCCACCTACGCGGTCGGTTTCCTGGCACGCCCGCTGGGCGGCATCGTGTTCGGCCACATCGGCGACAAGGTCGGCCGCAAGAAGGCGCTGGTGATCACCATCCTGATCGTCGGCCTCGGCACCTTCTGCATCGGCCTGCTGCCCACCTATGAGCAGATCGGCATCTGGGCGCCGCTCGCGCTGATCTTTATCCGCGTGCTGCAGGGCTTCGGCGTCGGCGGCGAACAGGCCGGCGCGGTGCTGATGACCGCCGAATACGCGCCGCCGCTGCGGCGCGGTTTCTACGCCAGCTGGGTACAGATCGGCGCGCCCGCCGGTTTCCTGCTGCCATCGGGGCTGTTCGCGCTGCTGACCGCCGTGCTGTCGCCGGCGCAAATGCTGGACTGGGGCTGGCGCATTCCATTCCTGCTCAGCCTGCTGCTGGTGATCGTCGGGCTGTTTATTCGCCTGAAGATCGACGAGTCGCCGGTGTTTACCCAGATCCGCGCCACCAAGGCGGTGGAGAGCCGGCCGGTGGTGGAAGTGGCCCGCCGCTACCCCGGCCTTATCGGCAAAGGGGTGTGCGCCAAGCTGATTGAAGCCTGCGCCTTCGCCATGTTCACGGTGATCGTGCTGGCCTACGGCAAGGCCAACCACCTCAACGAGACCATTCTGCTGGAGGCGATGATCGTGGCGGTGCTGCTGGAGATTTTCGCCATTCCGCTGATGGGCCGCCTCTCCGATCGGCTGGGGCGAAAACCGGTGTACATCGCCGGCGCGCTGCTGC
This sequence comes from Serratia sp. CY44782, assembly GCF_052168715.1. Classification (NCBI taxonomy): domain Bacteria; kingdom Pseudomonadati; phylum Pseudomonadota; class Gammaproteobacteria; order Enterobacterales; family Yersiniaceae; genus Serratia; species Serratia sp. CY44782. Next base: position 134,857 of record NZ_JBJNME010000011.1, on the reverse strand, counting down.
AGGTGGTGTGCATCGTGCCGTTCTTTATGGCGATCAACCTCGATAGTTTCTGGGTGACGCAGATCGCCATGATCGTGGTGCTGACCTTCGGCCACAGCATGTGCTACGCGCCGCAGGCCTCCTACTTCCCGGAGCTGTTCCCCACCCGCGTACGCTGCAGCGGCATCGCGCTGATCTGGCAGATAGGATCGCTGATCGGCAGCGGCATTCTGGGGCTGCTGGCGGTGAAGATCCTGCAGGTGACCGGCGGCCACTACTACGGGCTGGCGGGTTACATGATGGTGCTGGGCGTGGTGTCGGCCATCGGCCTGAGCCTGATGCCGGAAACCGCGCCGGGGCGGCGCAAGCAGGAATATCAGGATTGGCATCACTGAGTTACCCTACCCGGCGGGTGGATTTATCCCCCCGCCCTCAATCAATAATCTGCTAGTATGGTGGCATTCGAATTCCAGCCAGATGCCTGATTGTCGCCATGTCTGAAACGTACAGTCTCACCAACAACGTCCCGGTCAACCAGCAGATCTATCGCTTCCTGCGCAAGGATATCGTCGACTGCACCATCCCCCCCGGCACCCTGTTGTCCGAGAAAGAGATTTCCACGCGCTTTTGCGTTTCGCGCCAGCCGGTGCGCGAAGCCTTCATCAAGCTGGCGGAGGCCGGTCTGGTGCAGATCCTGCCGCAGCGCGGCACTTTCGTGATGAAAATCTCCGCCAAGCGCGTGGCCGACGGGCGCTTTATTCGTCAGGCGGTGGAATGTGCCATCGTGCGCCGTGCGGCCGAGCGCGCCACCCCGGCGCAGCTGATGACGCTGGAGCATAACCTGCACCGTCAGGCGCTGGCGGCGCAGAACGGGCAGACGCGCGAGTTTCTGGCGCTGGACGATGAATTCCACCAGCTGCTGACCCAGTTCGCCGACTGCCCGCTGGCGTGGGAGACCATCGAAACCATCAAGGCCACCATGGATCGGGTGCGTTTCCTCAGCCTGAGCGAAGTCTCGCCGCCGGAGAGCCTGATCAAGCAGCACTACCGCATCTACGAGGCGCTGAAAGCGCGCGATGCCGAGGCGGCGGAACGCGCCATCCACGATCACCTGCAGGAGATGATCTACTCCATCACCCCGATCGCCCTGCAGAACACCGAGTGGTTCGAGATCGAATAATCAATCGCTTAGCGCGCCGGGGGCGATCGTCCCCGCGTATTTGGCCTCGCAAATGGCATTTCCTCTCAATCGCATCTATTGTTTGTCCTTGCCGGATCAAGTTCGGTAGTATCGCTTTACAGCTTCAATCACCGCTTTTTTACTTCGCCGGTGGTCAAAAACCCTTGCATTGCCGGTGTATGAAGAAGCTTAATCGGGAGTGAATCATGACTGATATTGTGCAGTTGCTAGGAAAGGAAGCGGAAGATCTGCTGCAACACCGCTGTACCACTATCCCCGCCGAGAATCTCTACCTGCCGGGCGCCGACTTCGTCGACCGCGTAATGATCGATAACAACCGTCCCAACAGCGTGCTGCGTTCGATGCAAACCCTGTTCAACCACGGCCGCCTGGCCGGCACCGGCTACCTATCGATCCTGCCGGTCGATCAGGGCATCGAGCACTCCGCCGCCGCCTCGTTCGCCGCCAACCCGCTGTATTTCGATCCGAAGAACATCGTCGAGCTGGCGATTGAAGCCGGCTGTAACTGCGTCGCCTCCACTTACGGCGTGCTGGCGTCGGTATCGCGCCGCTACGCGCACAAGATCCCGTTCCTGGTCAAACTCAACCACAACGAAACGCTGAGCTACCCGACCCAGTACGACCAGACCCTATACGCCAGCGTCGAGCAGGCGTTCAACATGGGCGCGGTGGCGGTCGGTGCCACCATTTACTTCGGCTCCGAGCAGTCGCGCCGCCAGATCGAAGAGATCTCGATCGCCTTCGAGCGCGCGCATGAGCTGGGCATGGTCACCGTGTTGTGGGCCTATCTGCGCAACCCGGCGTTCAACAAGGATGGCGTGGACTACCACTCCAGCGCCGATCTGACCGGCCAGGCCAACCACATCGCCGCCACCATCGGCGCCGACATCGTCAAACAGAAAATGGCGGAAAACAACGGCGGCTACCGCGCGGTGAAATTCGGCTATACCGACGATCGCGTCTACACCAAGCTGACCACCGATCACCCGATCGATCTGGTGCGCTACCAGCTGGCCAACTGCTACATGGGCCGCGCCGGGCTGATCAACTCCGGCGGCGCCGCCGGTGAGAACGACCTGCAGGAGTCGGTGCGCACCGCGGTGATCAACAAACGCGCCGGCGGCATGGGCCTGATCCTGGGGCGCAAGGCGTTCAAGAAATCGATGAAAGACGGCGTGGCGCTGATCAACGCCGTGCAAGACGCCTACCTGGACAAGAAGGTCACCATCGCCTGATGTGACGGACCACCTGTCCTCAAGCCCGGCTAGCCGGGCTTTTTTGTGCCCGCTTTCTCCCCCTCATGCCACAGACCTTCTCTTTCTTTCACTTTAAACTTTCATAATAAAATATTTATCTTTCAAATTGTGATCTATTTAAAACAAATAGCCCAACAAAGTGACTACTGTAAGGCCCATGGCGACAGAGCCGCCGTTCGCTCCAGGCCATATCAGTCCATTACAGGAGAACATAATGATTGAGCTAATCACCCACGGCGCCGAGTGGTTTATCGGCCTGTTTCAGAAAGGCGGTGAAGTGTTTGTCGGCATGGTGACCGGCATTTTACCTTTGTTGATCAGCCTGTTGGTTATCATGAACGCGCTGATCAAATTTGTTGGCCAGGAACGTATCGAACGATTGGCGCAGCGCTGCGCGGGCAACCCCGTCTCGCGTTATCTGCTGCTGCCGCTGATCGGCACCTTTGTCTTCTGCAACCCGATGACCCTCAGCCTGGGGCGCTTCATGCCGGAGAAATACAAGCCGAGCTACTACGCGGCGGCCTCCTACAGCTGCCACTCGATGAACGGCCTGTTCCCGCACATCAACCCCGGCGAGCTGTTCGTTTACCTCGGCATCGCCAGCGGCCTGACCACCCTCGGCCTGCCGCTCGGCCCGCTGGCGGTGAGCTATTTCCTGGTGGGGCTGTTCACCAACTTCTTCCGCGGCTGGGTCACCGATCTGACCACCAGCCTGTTCGAACGCAAGATGGGCATCCGTCTGGATCGCCAGGTGCAACTTTAATTCGTGGAGTGCAGCATGAGTGCTTATATCCGTATTGAAAAAGGCGCCAGCGGCTGGGGTGGCCCCCTGGAGCTGCCGATAGAGCCCGGCAAGAAAGTGGTGTACATCACCGCCGGCACCCGGCCTTCGATCGTCGATCGCCTCAGCGAATTGACCGGCTGGCCGGCCGTCGACGGTTTCAAAGAGGGCGAGCCGCCGGCGGAAGAGATCGGTGTGGCGGTGATCGACTGCGGCGGCACCCTGCGCTGCGGCCTGTACCCGAAACGCCGCATTCCGACGGTCAACATCCACGCCACCGGCCAGTCCGGCCCGCTGGCGCAGTTTATCCTCGAAGACATCTATGTCTCCGGCGTGCGCGACCACAACATCAGCCGAATCGAAGCGGCAGATAGCCAGCCCGCCACCGCCGTTGCAGCGTCGCCCAAGGCGCGCGACTACGACACCAGCAAGAAGATCACCGAGCAAAGCGACGGGCTGCTGGCGAAGGTCGGCATGGGCATGGGATCGGTGGTGGCGGTGTTCTTCCAGGCCGGGCGCGACACCATCGACACCGTGCTGAAGACCATCCTGCCGTTTATGGCGTTCGTCTCGGCCTTGATCGGCATCATCATGGCCTCCGGCCTCGGGGACTTTATCGCTCACGGCCTGACGCCGCTCGCCAACAGCCCGATCGGCCTGGTGACGCTGGCGCTGATCTGCTCATTCCCGCTGCTGTCGCCGTTCCTCGGCCCCGGCGCGGTCATCGCCCAGGTGATCGGCGTGCTGGTCGGGGTACAGATCGGCCTCGGCCATATTCCGCCGCAGCTGGCGCTGCCCGCGCTGTTCGCCATCAACGCGCAGGCCGCCTGCGACTTCATTCCGGTCGGCCTGTCGCTGGCGGAAGCCAAACAGGACACCGTGCGGGTCGGCGTGCCTTCAGTACTGGTCGGCCGCTTCCTGACCGGCGCGCCGACGGTGTTGATCGCCTGGGCCGCCTCGGCCTTCATTTATCAATAAGCTGATTTCCAGGGAGACGTTTATGCACACCATTTTTCATACCACCATCACGCAGATCGGTGGCTGCGCCCGCGACGCGTTGCTGGACAACATGCTGATCACCTTCCGTGAAGGCGCGCCGGCGGATATCGAAGAGTTCTGCTTCATCCACCGCCACGGCGCGACCGCCGGTGAGCTGCAGGTCGGCGGCGTGATGGAGCTGGCGCAGCAGCGCTACGCCATCACCGCCGTCGGCAGCGTTGCCACGCAGAACCTGCGCGAACTGGGCCACATCACCGTGCGCTTCGACGGCGAAGCCGAAGCCGAATTCCCCGGCTCGATCCACGTATCCGGCCCGACGCCGACCGAGATCCCGTTGGGCAGCACGCTGTCATTTATCGCATAAGGAGTAGACCATGTCTGAAGTAGCTGTAGTGATTGGCGGCGGCCAAACGTTAGGCGCCTTTTTGTCCCACGGGCTGGCGCAGGCCGGTTATCGGGTGGCGGTGGCCGATCTGAACGCCGACAACGCCAATCTGGTGGCACAGCAGATCAACGAAGCGTTTGGCGCAGGCAGCGCCTGCGGTTTTCAGGCCGACGCCACCGACGAGCAGAGCGTGATCGCGCTGGCGGCGGCGGTTGACCGGGCATTCGGCCAGGCCAACCTGCTGGTGTACAGCGCCGGCATCGCCAAGGCGGCGCCGATCACCGATTTCCCGCTGGGCGACTTCGATCGCTCGCTGCAGGTGAACCTGGTGGGTTATTTCCTCTGCGCCCGCGAGTTCTCGCGCCTGATGATCCGCGACGGCATCGCCGGGCGCATCATTCAGATCAACTCCAAGTCCGGCAAGGTCGGCAGCAAGCACAACTCCGGCTACAGCGCCGCCAAGTTCGGCGGCGTGGGGCTGACGCAGTCGCTGGCGCTCGATCTGGCGGAGTACGGCATTACCGTGCATTCGCTGATGCTCGGCAACCTGCTGAAGTCGCCGATGTTCCAGTCGCTGCTGCCGCAGTACGCGCAAAAACTGGGCATCGCGCCGGACCAGGTGGAACAGTACTACATCGACAAAGTGCCGCTGAAGCGCGGCTGCGACTACCAGGACGTGCTGAACACCCTGCTGTTCTATGCCAGCGACAAGGCCTCTTACTGCACCGGCCAATCGATCAACATCACCGGCGGCCAGGTGATGTTCTGACGCCATCGACGCCCCCCTTCCGCGGAAGGGGGCCTAAGGAGAACCCCATGACTCAAGCTCTGATCGCCTTCGCGCTGCTGGCCTGGCTGCTGCAAATCGCCTTCGGCTGGTGGCAACTGCAGCGCTTCAACCGCGCCTTCGACGGCCTGTGCCGGCTGGGCGCCGTCGGCGTCGGCCGTTCCGGCGGCCGCTTCCGCCCGCGAGTGGTGCTGGCGCTGGCCTTCGACGCCGATCGGCGGGTGTGCGGCAGTCTGTTGCTGCGCGGCCTGACCGTTTTCGCCCGGCCCCGCCCGCTGCCTCGATTGCACGGTTTGCATCAGCGGGATTTGCGCCCGGATGTGATCTTCCCCGAGGATCGCGCATGCCAGTCTGCACTATCGTTAGCGATTGAACCCAAATCGTGATATTTTCACATTAAAAGACATTACCTTTCATAGTGAATTATTCAGCGAGGGGAAATGCCCAACTCTTGTGAACGGGAATCGCGATGAAACCAAAGCAGCGGCAGGCCGCTATCCTTGAATATCTGCAGCGGCATGGCAAAACGGCAGTGGACGCCCTGGCCGAGCATTTCTCCACCACCGGCACCACCATCCGCAAGGATCTCACCCTGCTGGAAGAAGAAGGCGAGGTGATCCGTACCTACGGCGGCGTAGTGCTCAGCCGCGACGACGGCGATCAGCCGATCGACCGCAAAACCCATATCAATACCGAGAAAAAACGCCACATTGCCAGCGCCGCCGTGGCGCTGATCGCCGACGGCGACTCGCTGATCTTCGATGCCGGCAGCACGGTGCTGCAGATGGTGCCGCACCTGGCGCAGTTCAATAACATCACGGTGATGACCAACAGCCTGACTATCGTCAACGCGCTGGTGGAGCTGGACAACGATCAGACCATCCTGATGCCCGGCGGCACCTACCGCAAGAAATCGGCCTCGTTCCACGGCAGCCTGGCCGAATCGGCGTTCCAGCAGTTCAGCTTCGACAAGCTGTTTATCGGCGCGGACGGCGTCGATCTCAACGCCGGCGTCACCACCTTCAACGAAGTGCACAACGTCAGCAAAGCGATGTGCGAAGCCGCCGGCCGCATTATTCTGTTGGTAGACTCCTCGAAATTCGGCCGCAAGAGCCCGAACGTGGTGTGCGAACTCAGCGCCGTCGACACGCTGATCACCGACCGAGACATCAACCCCGATTACCTCGCCGCCCTGCAGGCGAAAGGCATCAATATCCTTCTGGTAGGAGACCCCGATGAGTAACGCCAACGCCCTGCTCGCCTTCGCCCGCGAAACGCTGGAGATCGAGCTGACCGAAGCGCAACGCCTGCTGGCGCGCCTGGACGACAACTTCGTCTGCGCCTGCGAACTGCTGCTGAACTGCCGTGGCAAAGCGGTGATTTCCGGCATCGGCAAATCCGGCCACATCGGCAAGAAAATCGCCGCCTCGCTGGCCAGCACCGGCACGCCGTCGTTCTTCGTGCATCCGGCGGAAGCGCTGCACGGCGATCTCGGCATGATCGGCGCCGACGACGTGGTGGTGTTTATCTCCTACTCCGGCCGCGCCAAAGAGCTGGATCTGATCCTGCCGCTGCTGGCGGAGAACGGCATTCCGGTGATCGCCATCACCGGCGGCAAAGAGTCGCCGCTGGCGCAGGCCGCGGCTTGCGTGCTGGATATCGGCGTCGAGCGCGAAGCCTGCCCGATGGGGCTGGCGCCGACCTCCAGCGCGGTCAACACGCTGATGATGGGCGATGCCCTGGCGATGGCGCTGATGCGCCAGCGCGGTTTCAACGCGGAAGATTTCGCCCGCTCGCACCCGGGCGGCAGCCTGGGGGCGCGCCTGTTGAACCGCGTGCATCACCTGATGCGCACCGGCGATCGCCTGCCGCGCGTGAGCGAAAGCGCCAACGTGATGGAAGCGATGCTGGAGCTGAGCCGCACCGGGCTCGGGTTAGTGGCGGTCTGCGACGCGCAGCAGCGGGTGGTGGGCGTGTTTACCGACGGCGACCTGCGCCGCTGGCTGGTGAAGGGCAACAGCCTGCAGGATCCGCTCAGCCCGGCGATCACCCGCCCCGGCTATCGGCTGCCGGAGCAGTGGCGCGCCGGCGAGGCGCTGGAAGCGCTGCACGAACAGCACATCAGCGCGGCCCCGGTGGTCGATATGGACGGCGTGCTGGTGGGGGCGCTCAACCTGCACGATCTGCATCAGGCCGGCATCGGCTGATCAACGCCGGGGGCGCCATCACCGGCGCCCCCAGTCTGATCATTTCCAATCAGGATTGTTCTCGAACTGCTGCTTCAGCAGCGCCTTCATGTCGTCATTCGGCTTGCCGAGCCACTGGTACTTGGCATACTTCTTCGGATGATCGACGGCTTCCGGCCGATCTTCCACTGCCACCCGCACGCCCCAGGCCTGGGATTTGTCCGCGCTGAACGCCACGATCAAAAAGTTGTTGCCGCAGTCGTGCGGCTTGCACAGGTTGCCGACCAGATACTCTTTGCCCTTCCAGTTCAGATTCTGCGCCGGCGTAGAGGTGCCGACGCCCTTGCGCGCCCAGCCCGGCATCCGCGCCTGGCCTTTCACCATGTTTTGCCAGCTGGCCTGATACCCCGGCTGCTGAATCAAATCCGACGTGGTGACGATCTGCTGGGCAAAGCTGCCCGCGCTGAAGCTGAGCAGTGCGCCGAAGAGGGCGCAACGCAGCGCCTGGTGTCCCGTCATAGTCCTTCTCCCTAGGTTAAATCAGGTTTCGCCCGTCAAACCGGGCCTGAACTAGTCAGACCACGGTTGCGGCAAAAAGTTGACTCACCACCAGGCATGGAAATGATGCACCGGCCCGATGCCGTGCCCCACCTCCAGCGTGTCCGCCTGTTGCAGCGCTTGTTGCAGGTAGTCCTTGGCGGCGGCCACCGTCGCCGCCCAGTCGGCATGGCGCGGGCGCAGCGCCGCCAGCGCGGCCGAGAGCGTGCAACCGGTGCCGTGGGTGTGGCGGGTGGCGACGCGCGGCGCGGTAAAGCGCTGCTCGCCTTCAGCGGTAAACAGCCAGTCCGGGCTCTCGCTCTCGCTCAGGTGGCCGCCCTTCATCAGCACCGCCCGGCAGCCCATCGCGAGCAGCGCCCGCCCCTGCTCGCGCATCTGCGCTTCATCTTCCGCCGGCGCGCACGCCAGCAGCGCCGCCGCTTCCGGCAGGTTCGGCGTAATGATCGACACCAGCGGCAACAGCTCGCGCCGAATAGACGCCACCGCCTCCGGTGCCAGCAACGGATCGCCGCTTTTCGCCAGCATCACGGTGTCCAGCACCACGAACTCCGGCCGGTAATGGCGCAGCCGTTCGGCCACCGCCTGCACAATGTCGGCGTTGGCCAGCATGCCGATCTTGACGCTGTCGATGCGCACGTCGCTGAACACCGAGTCCAGCTGCGCGGCGACGAACGCCGGATCGATGTAATACACCGACTGCACGCCGCGAGTATTCTGCGCCACCAGCGCGGTGATCACCGAGGTGCCGTAGGCGCCGAGCGCCGAGAAGGCCTTCAAATCGGCCTGAATACCGGCGCCGCCGCTGGGATCGGTGCCGGCGATGGTCAGCGCGTTAATGCGTTTCATCACAGATCCTCCCCGCGCAGTTGATACAGGGCGTCGAGGAACGCCGGCGTAAAGCTGCCCGGCCCGCCGGCCTGTCTGGCCGCGAGACCGCCGCAGTGGGACATCACCCGGCAGGCGGTCGCCACGTTGTCCAGGCGATCGCCCGGCAGGGCGCAAAACGCCGCCACGACCGCCGACAGCGCGCAGCCGGTGCCCACCACCCGCGTCATCAGCGGGGAACCGCCTTCGATCGCCCAATCGCGTTGGCCGTCGGTGACGTAATCCACCGCGCCGGTGACCGCCACCACAGCGCCGCTGCGCTGCGCCAGCTCACGCGCGGCGGGCAAGGCCGCCAGCGAATCGTCGCCGCTGTCCACGCCGCGGCCGCTGGCCAGCAACCCGCTGAGTGCCATGATTTCCGAGGCGTTGCCGCGTATCGCCGCCGGTTTCTCGTCCAGCAGCTGTTTAGCAAAGGCGGTCCGGTAGGAGAGCGCGCCGACCGCCACCGGATCCAGCGTCCAGGGCTTGCCGGCCTGATTGGCGGCGGCCACCGCCGCCCGCATCGATTCAGCGCGCAGCGCATTGAGGGTACCGACGTTGATCAGCAGGCCGTCGGCCAGCGCGCTGAACTGCGCCGCCTCTTGCGGCTCCACCACCATCGCCGGGGAGGCGCCGAGCGCCAATAGCACGTTGGCGGTCAGCGATTGCACCACTTCGTTGGTCAGGCAGTGGATCAGCGGAGGCCGCTGTTGGAATTGGGTCAGACAGGCCGCGGCGCGCGCGCCGGGTAGTGCATCAGGTCGAGCGATCATATTCCTCCCAACCGGCGTTCAAGAAGGCGGCGCCGGCTGGGCGGCCGTGACTTCCCTACGCTGGCATTATCCAGATCAGGTAATACGGGTATTTCTCAGCCTTCATGTAGAAGGGCACCCCGAGTCATGAAAATCAATAGGTTGTGATCAACGTTGCGTTAATCCCTGCAGGGGATCATGCCAGTGGCGGCGCGGACAAACAAGCGAATAAATTGGCTCGCGCCTAAGCGATGTTCCCCTCTTTCCCCGCCAGATACAGGCTCAGCACGCCGGGCAGCTCCGCCAGCGTGAACGCCACGCTCTGCGGCGCCGTCTTGAAGATATGGTGCAACGTGCCGGCCACCAGGCTTTGCAACAGCCGGGTTTGCTGCAAGATCTCCGCTTCGGCGGTCTCGGGGCGACGCAGCTGCAGCACTCTGGCGATCAGCGCCAGGAAGCTGGACTTTTCGTCCGGGAGGTTCATCTCCCGCATTACCGGCAGGTAATCGGTGTGCTCGCGCAAATATTGCGCATAGGGTGAAAACAGCCGCTGGATCACCTCTTCAGCGGAGAGGCGCCGCCACTCGTCGTCACTGGCCAACGCCATGTCACGGATCAGCGCCTCGACCGACTCGGTATGCCGATCCGCCAGCGCCTTGATCACTGCGTGACGATCGGGAAAGAAGTGATACATCGAGCCGATGGAGGTTTTGGCGTGCTTGGCGAGCCGCTGCATGCTGAGCGCCGCCAGCCCGTCCTGCGCCACGATTGCCGCCGCCGAATCCAGAATGGTTTGTACGCGTTGCCGCCCTCTTTCCTGCTGCGGCTCTCGCCCGGTGATGTGTTCGTCGATTTGCATATTCGTTTCTGCCCGCTGTCATCAACGCATTATACCCATTTGCCGCCGCGAAGGCAGGGCGACACAAAAAACTAGATTAACCCCTCTAGTTTAGAGTAGAGTATTTATTCTAGTTTACCCTGACGCAAGCGTGGGGAAGACAAACAGTGACCTCACTCACTGAAAAAGAGTCATTTCATTCGGCCCGTCGCCCAAGCCAATCGCCAGAGAACGCCCTATGCCCGACAAAAAACTGCTTATCACCTGCCTGACCGCGCTATTGCTCACCGGGTGCTCGCCGGCACCGTCGATAGTGGTCTTCGGCGCTTCGTTTCCCGACTGGCTGTTTTGCCTGTGCGGCGGCGTGGCGGGCATGGTGGCGATCCACCTGCTGCTGCGCACCCCGGAAAAACGCGTCTGGCTGGCGCCGCAGCTGCTGACGTATCCGGCGCTGACCGCGCTGATCGCCATGCTGATCTGGTTACTGGTTTTCCCCCACTGAGACTGACGCCATGACCCAACCACAAATCTCCAACAAGCGCAGACTGCTGGTGCTTGCCATCCTGGCGTTGACGCTCATCGTGGCCGCCGTCGTCGTCTGGCGGGTGGAAAACGCCCCCACTACCGACGATGCCTACGCCTATGCCGACACCATCGACGTAGTACCGGAGGTGAACGGCCGCATCGTCGAGATGCCGATCCGCGACAACCAGGAAGTGCAGCAAGGCGATCTGCTGTTCCGCATCGATCCGCGCCCTTACCAGGATGCGCTGGCGGCCAGCGAGGCGCGCCTGATCACGCTAAATGAGCAGATCAAGCTGACGCAGCGCTCGGTCAACGCGCAGCAGTACAACGCCGAATCGATGAACGCCATCGTCAAACGCTCGCAGGCGCTGGTGGCGCAGGCGACCGACACCCTTAACCGCCGGCAGAAGCTGCTCGGCAAGAACTACGTTTCGGCGGAAGAAGTGGAAACCGCCCGCACCTCCCAGCGCTCGGCGCAGGCGGAGCTGCAGGCCGCATTGCTGCAGGCGAAACAGGCGGAAGCCGCCGTCAGCGGCGTCGAAGCCCTGGTCGCGCAGCGCGCCGAAGTGCAGGCCGACATCGCCATCGCCAAGCTGAATCTGGAATTTACCGAGGTGCGAGCGCCGTTCGACGGCCGCATCGCCTCGCTGAAAACCACCGTCGGCCAATATGCCTCCAGTGCCAAACCGGTGTTCACGCTGATCGACACCCGCCGCTGGTACGTAATCGCCAACTTCCGCGAAACCGATCTGAAAGGCGTGCATCCCGGCGTGCCGGCCACGCTGTATTTAATGAGCGACGCCGGCCAGACATTCAGCGGCAAGGTAGAGTCGGTCAGCTACGGCGTACAGCCCGACGACGGCGGCACCGTGCTGGGCGGGCTGCCCAACGTGTCGCGCAACATCAACTGGGTGCACGTTTCGCAGCGCTTCCCGGTCAAGATCGCGGTAGAGGCCCCCAACCCGGCGCTGTTCCGCGTGGGCGCTTCGGCAGTGGCGAAGCTGAACCTGCGCCATGAAGAATAAAACGATGTCTCGCGGCTGGTTGTCTCAGTTGATCGACGAGCTGCGCCCCTCGGACAGCCGCATCAACCTGGTGATCCGCGCCCTGCTCTCCAGCGCGATCGCCATCGTGATCTCGCAGACGCTGCAGGTGCCGTGGCTGGCGCTATCGCTGATCGCTGTCTTCTTTATCACGCAGTCCAATATCGTGATCACCCGCGCGATCGGTATCCTGTTTTTCGTCAGCTCCACGCTGGCAATCGGCGCCGCTATCCTGGTGCTGAAGTTCACCTACGACTACCCGATGCTGCGCATTCTGCTCTCCAGCGCGCTGTTTTTCCTCAGCGTGTTCCTGATGCGGGTGACCAAGGTCGGAGTGCTGTTCTTTCTGATGGCGCTGGTGGTGATCTACACGCAAAGCTTTGTCGATCTCACTCCGCAGGCGGAAGTGGTGATACGGCTGGTGCTGTGGGTATGGGTGGCGATCAACTACGCCATTCTGCTCACCCTGATCGTCAATACCCTACTGCTGCCGGCCGAACCGCTGAAGCAGCTAAAGGGCCGGATGATCGCGGTGTTGGACGAAACCCGCGCTATGTTGGCCCACGGCGGCGAGACGCGCGATCTGAGCGCCATCTCGCAGCACGCCACCGAGCTGCATAAGCTACTGCGCTTCTCGGTGATGCGCAGCGATCGCTGCCGCGCCAACGAGCCCGGTTATCTGGCGCTGATCACCCTGGTATTGCAGCTCAATATCCTGGCCTACCAGCTGCCGCCGGCTTTCGGCACGGCCGCACGTAAATTGGCGCAAGAGATAGATGCCGCCTGCCGAGCACTGCAAACCGCGATAAGCCACGACAGCGCGCTGCGATTTTCCGTCGCGATCGCCGGCAGTGACGATCCGCAGGTGCCGGCGCCGCTCAATGAAATGGCCGGCCTCCTGCAGGTCTACGCCAACCGCAGCGACTACGCCGACGCCCTGCAGGCCGCGCCGCCGCCGAAAGTGCCCTTCTTTACCCCCGACGCCCTGACCAACCCGGTTTACATCCAGTTTTCGTTGAAGACGCTGCTGACCGTGCTGGTGGCCTACGTGTTTTATACCGCCGTCGATTGGTCCGGCATTCATACCATCATGCTGAGCTGCCTGATCGTGGCGCAGCCCAGCCTCGGAGCCACGCAGCGGCGGGCGCGGCTGCGTCTCGGCGGCGCGGCGATCGGCAGCCTGCTGGCGCTGATCTCGGTGGTGTGGATCATGCCTCACCTCGACAGCCTCGTCGGGCTGCTGCTGCTGACGCTGCCGGTGATCGCCCTCTCCGCCTGGATCGCCGCCGGTTCCGAGAAGATAAGCTATGCCGGGGTACAGATCCTGTTCACCTTTTCCCTGGCACTGCTGGAAAGCTTCGGCCCGGTCACCGAGTTGACCGAGATCCGCGATCGCCTGATCGGCATCGTGCTGGGGGTGGGGTTCGCCACCTTCATTCACGCCACGCTGTGGCCGGAATACGAAGGGGAGTCGCTGCGGCAGCAGGTCGCTAACCTGCTGCGGGAATTGTCGCGCTTCCTCGGCGGCAAGAACACAAACGCCATCGGCATCTGGCAAAAGATCGAGGGCTGCGAAGCGGTGGTGGCCCGGGTGACGCTGGAGCCTACCTGGCAGTTGGCGGATGATAACCATGAAAGCTTCACCCGGCATATCCAACTGATCTTCAACCAGACGCGCAGCCTGTTGCTGACCAGCGAAAAGCTCAACACCTATCTGGCAGGCAGCGGCGCCGCGCTGTCCGTGCAGGAACACGAGGCGCTGCTAGAGGTCCAACGCCAGGGCGGGCACGTTCTCGCCGAGTATGCGGCGCAGCTTGCCAGCGCACCGCAAGCGCTGCGGGCGCCCGACTTTCATCCACCGCTGGCCGCCCTGCATGCCGACACCGTGCGCCACCTGGCTCAGGAGTTAAGCGACGGGCTCAATCGCCTGCCCGCCTGGGGTGACGCCTAGCATTTTCCGTTTGTGGCCGTGCACGCCCGGCGCAATGCGCTATAGTGAGCACAAACCACCGGGAGATGCCATGCAGATAAGACCCTACCAAGAGACCGATCGCCCCTTCCTGCGCACGCTGTACCTGGCGTCGCGCAAGGCGGCGTTCGGCTGGCGCGATACCTCAAACTATCAGTTGGAAGATTTCGACGGCGCGACGCTGGGCGAAGCGATTTGGGTGGCGGAAGACGGCGGCGTGCTGCTGGGATTCGTCTCCGTCTACCGCGAAGACAACTTCATTCATAACCTGTATGTCGATCCCCATCAGCCGCCGCGCGGCGTCGGCAGTGCGCTGCTGCAGGCGGCGGAAGCTACCTTCACCGCCACCGGCTCGCTGAAATGCCTGGCGAAGAATGAAAAGGCGCTGGCGTTCTACCGCAAACACGGCTGGCGCATCATCTCTACCGGCAACGACGGCGAAGAAGATTATTACCTGATGCATTCGCCGGCCCGCTAACGCCGCCTTTCCCGTCACAGAACCCATTACTGATAATGGATTTCATTATCATTTAAGCATACCCTTCCTTGTCTCTCAATGAACTCTGCAAGGAAGGTTATGCAACACCAAACGGATACTCGCTTCCCCGATGCCGCGGCGGCGGACTACGATCGCCGTATTCTGACCCTGGTGCCCGGCTATCAGTTTGCCCAGGCGCTGCTGACGGCGACGCTCGCGCAGACGCTGCCGAATGACGCCACGCTGTTGCTGGCCGGCTGCGGCACCGGCAGTGAACTGGAGGCGCTGGCCGCCGCCAACGCCAGCTGGCATTTCAGCGCCGTGGAACCCTCCGCCGGCATGCTGGCGGCCGCGCGCGCCAAGGCCGAAGCCGCGGGTTACGCACAACGGGTGAGCTTCCAGCCCACCTTGCTGCAACAAGCGCCGCAAACCCGCCACGACGCGGCGGTGTGTTCATTGGTGCTGCACTTTATCGCCGACGATGGCGCCAAACTGGATTTCCTGCAGCAGTTGGCGCAGCGCCTCTCCCCCGCAGCACCGCTGCTGCTATTCGACTATCAGCCGGAGGGTCTGCCCGTCAGCCACTACCAACATTGGCTGCAAAGCGCCGGGCACTCGGCGGCGCAAGCGCAGGAGGTGATCGAACGCACCCGCCGCAACTGGCACCCGATGGCGGCGGCGCGCAGCCGTCTCCTCTTGGCGGAAAGCGGCTTCACCGCGCCTCAGCAGTTGTGCGGTGCGCTGGGCTTCCAGCTTTCACTGCTCCACCGCCGTCGCTGAGGGCGGCATGCCGCGCAGCGTCAGCCGCCAAAACAGCAACGCGCTCAGGCTGACGCCCGCCCCCAGCCAGCAGACGCCGCTCCAGCCCGCCCAGGCGTACATATGGGTGCCCGCCCAGGCGCCCAGCCCGCTGCCGACGGCGTAAAACAGCATGTAGCAGCCCACCAGCCGGCTGTGCGACTGCGGGTGCGCGCTGAAGATCATGCTCTGGTTCAGCACGTGGATCGCCTGACCCGCCAGATCCAGCAGCACGATGCCCGCCACCAGCCAAACCAGGCCGCTGCCGAGCAAACCGAGCGGCAGCCAGGCCAGCGTCAACAGCAGCAGACACACGCCGCTGGCCGCCTGCCCCAGCCCGCGATCCGCCAGATGCCCGGCGCGCACCGCCGCCAGCGCGCCCACCGTGCCGACCAGGCCGAACACCCCCACCGCAGCATGGCTGAAGTTGAACGGCGCCTGGCTCAGCGGCAACACCAGCGAACTCCAAAAGAGGCTGAAAGCGCCGAACATCAGCAACGCCAACATGCCGCGAATTTGCAGCGTGCGGTCATGCAGCAACAGGCTCAGCATCGAACGCAGCAGCGCGGGATAGCTCAGCGTACTGAGAGCGGTGCGCGGCGCAGGCAGCAGGCGCGACAGGATCGGCAGCAATATCAGCGTCACTCCGGCAGAGAAGAAATACACCGTGCGCCAGCCGCCAACGTCAGCCAGCGTGCCGGACAGGGTGCGCGCCAGCAGCAATCCCAGCACCACTCCGCCCTGCGCCGCACCAACCACCCGCCCGCGCTCCTGCGGCGCCGCCAGGGCTGCGGCGTAAGCGATCAGCCCCTGCGTCATGGCAGTGCCCAATAAGCCTACCAGCAACATCCCTACCAGCAGCCAGGGCGCGCTGTGCGCCCAGCCCACCAATAGCAGCGCGCCGATCAGCCCCAGCTGTTGCCCCGCCAGCAACCGATGCCGATTCAGCCGATCCCCCAGCGGCACCACCAACAGCAGCGCCAGCGCGCAGCCCAGCTGAGTCACGCTGATCACCATGCCGACCGCCGCCAGGCTGATGGAAAAATCATGGGCGATGGCGTCCAGCAGCGGCTGCGCATAGTAAACGTTGGCCACGCTGAAGGCGCTGGCGGCGGCCAACAGCAGCACCAGGGGGGCCGGCAGGCGCCCCTGCACCGCACAGGGGGGATCCAGCAGTTTGTCGCTCATTGCACACCTCAATCTGGTTTCATTATTAAACCCAATGAACTTTAGGCGTGGAGGTTTTATAATGCAACCAGAATATGCCGCTGGAGATAACCGTCGTGAAACGTAAAAGCCTGGAAGACGCGCCGTGCCCGGTGGCGCGCACGCTGGATGTGATTGGCGACTGGTGGTCGCTGCTGATCGTGCGCGACGCCTTCGACGGCGTCACCCGCTTCAGCGAATTTCAAAAAGGGCTGGGAATGGCGAAGAACATCCTTGCCACCCGCCTGCGCGCGCTGGTGACGCACGGCGTGCTGGAGATCGTGCCCGCCGCAGACGGCAGCGCGTATCAGGAATATGTGCTGACCGAGAAAGGCCGCGCGCTGTTTCCGGTGATCGTCGGCCTGCGCCAGTGGGGGGAAGATCATCTGTTCGCCGAGGGAGAGGCGCACTCAACGCTGGTGGAAAGCGACAGCGGCCGCCCCGTCCCGCGCCTGACGCCGATCGGCAGCGCCGGGCAGACGCTCACCCCGCTGAATACCCGGGTGGTGAAGGTGGGGAACGGTGATGAGAGTTAGTGGCGGTGCCCGCAGCTCACCCGCTGAAAAACCTGGCGGATAAAGAGCCATTCCAGACACCCGGCCAGCAGATAAACCGCGCCAAAAACGAGCGCACCAAACCATTCCGTATCGTTAAAATGGAAAAACCCACTGGCGTCAATCAGCCAAGCGGTTTGATTCTGGTTTAGCCTGGGTACAGGAAAAAGCTTTATTGTCAGCACAGCCAGCCCAACAACAGCCAATGCGTTAGCGAGCAACAAGGCAAGTTTTTTCATAGCCTTTCATTCTACAACCTAACGCAGTCCAACAAACTAAACCTAAGAACATGCGTTAATGGTTAACCCTCAGGTTGCCCCGTTCGTCGGAGACAACCATGAATGCGGCGGTAATCAAATGCGAACCTTCGGGTGTCTGTATATCGTAGGCGACGGAATAACGCTTCCCTGGCCGAAAAGCATAGTCGAATACCGGCATGCACTTCCCCGGCTCAACGAAGAAAACGTCATTATCGATAGCTTTAATGAGCTTATCGCCTGATTCGCTATAAATCTGAACGAAGCGAATATTATCTCCCGCCTTCATAGAAGAAAGAATGCAGACATGGTTATCTTTGGCAGTGACGACGGCGGGGAAGCGTGGAGTCAGCTTATCGCCAGGCCCCGGACAGCCGACCAGGAGGCAGGCCGTGAATAGAACCAAATATTTTTTCATGCTCCTCTCATCCCTTAATAATTTTTTGATAAAGTGCATGAATGTCACGCAAACTATCGGTTCCCCTGTACTTGCCCACTCGTCCAGGACGTTGATAATAACGCCACGTTTCAATACCATAAACCAACAGCAGCCAGTAATCAGCAAAAATCGAAGCTTGTTGCTCCAGCGAGTAATCAGTAATTTTATTCTTATCAAGACGATAGTTGTACTCAGCCGCCCAACTAAACAACCCACGCATTCTTACCCATTGTCCATGCTGATGCTGCCATACATGCCCCAACTCATGGATGAAAAGATGTTTTTCTTCTATCAGAACCGTGTTATCAGAAAAATCGTCTTTATAGAGTTCCCTCCGTAACCATAACTCGCCATTAGGTGCCATGGCATAACTTCTGTTTTGTAAGCCAAACGGGAAATAGCTATCACAGTGTATCCATACACGACCATATATAATTGAGCTTCCATATATATGGCGAGCCAATTTAATTTCCCCCATGGTCATACGTCGTAACGTCCCTTCCTCGGCTAATGCGCTCATTTATCCCTCCTTGAATTTATCAATATCCTAATGCTTTTCTAAAATGAATCTATACATGAACGCTTAAATGGTTTAATTTGGCACAATCCATTTATAACTTGAATAAGTTGCAGAAAAACCCTCATCGATTTTCTATAATTAATTAAACGAAAAAAACATATTGCAAATACCTTTGTAGTAGCCGCGGTCAGGATACCCTTATCCAGCTCCCCCTGCATGATTCGCTTCGCAGCGTCATCCGGGTAATGTATAGTCCGCGTTTTACGGAGATCCCATGCTGACCAACTCATCCATTCGTCTGAACAAATACATTAGCGAGAGCGGTATCTGCTCACGCCGCGATGCCGATCGATACATCGAACAGGGCAACGTTTTCATCAACGGTAAGCGCGCCACCGTTGGCGCTCAGGTATTTGCCGGGGATGTCGTGAAGGTTAACGGTCAGCTGATCGAACCGCGCAATGAAGAAGATCTGGTGCTGATCGCGCTGAACAAGCCGGTCGGCATCGTCACCACCACTGAAGACGGCGAACGCGATAACATCGCCGACTTCGTCAACCACAGCAAACGCATCTTCCCGATCGGCCGTTTGGACAAGGATTCGCAGGGGCTAATCTTTCTGACCAACCACGGTGACCTGGTCAACAAGATCCTGCGCGCCGGCAATAATCACGAGAAAGAGTATCTGGTGACGGTCAACAAGCCAGTGACCGACGAGTTTATTCGCGGCATGGGCGCCGGCGTGCCGATGCTGGGCACGGTGACCAAAAAGTGCAAGGTAAAAAAAGAGGCGCCGTTCGTGTTCCGCATCACGCTGGTGCAGGGGCTGAACCGCCAGATCCGCCGCATGTGCGAACACTTCGGCTACGAGGTCACCAAGCTGGAACGCACGCGCATCATGAACGTCAGCCTGAAAGGCTTGCCGCTGGGCGAATGGCGCGATCTGACCGATGACGAGCTGATCGAGCTGTTCAAACTGATTGAAGGCTCCTCGTCCGAGGCCAAGCCGGCGAAGAAGGCCCCGGCCAAATCCGCCGCGGCGAAAAAACCGAGCGCCGGCGGCCCCAAAAGCGCCGACAAAGCCGCTGCGCCGGCCGGCCGCAAGCGCTTTACCCAGCCAGGGCGCAAGAAAAAAGGGCGTTAACCCCCGCTAGCGCTTCTCGCCAAGCCCGCCGTTGCGCGGGTTTTTTCATCATAAAAGTCAGCCACAGGCCGCCACTGAGCCCTCACCATAAAAAAGGCCCGCATCAAGCGGGCCTGCAAGTACCAGAGAAGTCTAGAGGAAAAATCAGAACGACCAGCGCAGGTTGGCGTTGACCGAATTCACGCGGGTATCGGCGCCGAATTGCCCCTGATAGCCGACATCCAGCGTCGCGGCGCGCGACAGTTTCACGCTCACGCCGATATCGCCCACCATCACGTTGTCATCCACGGCCTGGCCCTGAGTGACGAACGCGTCACTGCCGGCAAACGCCATGCGCGATGAGGTGTTCTTATCGCCGTAGGCATGCTGCCAACCGAGCGAGCCATAGAGGCTGACGTTCTTCGGCAGCTCGGTCACGCCGCGCACCCCGAGCGTGGAGTAGAAGGTGTTCATCGTTTCATTGCGCACGCTCAGCGCCGCCGCGCCACCCGACTCCTGGAAGCTGTCGGTATGCAGGCGGATGTAGCTCAGGTTGATGAACGGTTCGACGTTCATCTCCGGCTGGCCGAAACGGTAACCCGCTTCGGTGAACGCCAGCAATGAGTTGGCATCGTAGTCCGACTTCAGCCGATCCGAGAAGCCGCTGAAATCGACGTTGCGCTTGCCTTCAATCTTGTGCCAGGTGTAACCCAGCGCGCCGCGCAGCGAGAACGCATCCTGCTGCCCCGCCGCATACAGGCCGAGGTGGTAGTTGTCGGTATCGGCCTTGGAACGGCGGCTGTCGACATCGTAGTCGCCGCGGCTGTAACCGAAGTAGCCGCCGATGCGCACGTTATGGTCCGCCAGCTTGCGATCCGCCCCCAACAGGAAGCCGGTGGTGTTACCATCCAGCTTGCCCACGTTACCGTTGCCGCTGTTTCTGCCCCAGGAACTGAAGGTCTGCCCCCAGACGCCGCTGTTTTGCGCCTGCGCCGGTTGCACCAGCGACATCGCCAACGGCGGTATCGGCAGGCTGTCGTTGTCGAACAGGCGCAGCATGCGCTGGTTCAGCACGTTGAACAGCTGGGTGCTGCCGGCGATCAGGTTAGACTGCATCGACGGATAGACTTCGCCGGACAGCTGGTTGAACGCCTCGCGCGCTTCCGGCGCACTCAGCAGCAGCAGCGAGTTGTACAGCGCCAGCGAAGGGCCGCTCTGCACCAACGTCGAGAGCGCACCGGCGGTATTCCACTGGTTGCCGCTCTCGGCCACCGTTTGGAAAATGCCCGGCTTGCCGCTGCCTGGGTTCTCGCCCCCCGGATTTTCACCGCCTGGGTTTTCCCCACCCGGATTCTCGCCCCCCGGATTTTCACCACCTGGGTTTTCACCGCCCGGATTCTCGCCCCCTGGATTCTCACCGCCTGGATTCTCACCGCCTGGGTTTTCCCCACCCGGATTCTCGCCCCCTGGATTTTCACCGCCCGTGTCTTTCTGCGCGATGGTCAGATCCACGGCGTTGGGGCTGTGGTTCAACGCCACATCGAGGAAGGCAGACTTAGAGACCGCCGCCGCGAATTGGCCGTCAATGCCGCCGTCCGAGGTCAGAATGCGGTAGCTTTGGCCGGTTTTATAGCTGGTTTGCGGATCCAGCGCCGTGACCTGCACCTTGGCCTGATCGCTAATGGTGGTTTTGCCCGCCACCAGCAACTGGTCGCTGCGGCCGTCACCGGCGATATCGACGTCATAGAAGGATTCGCCGATAAAATTCAGGTAGCGTTTCAGCGTCAGCGTGCCGATATTGCCGTCGCCGGGCGAGATATGGCCGCCGGACTGGATCTCGGTCTGGCCCAGCGTGCCGTTGCCGCCCAGCGTGCCGCCGGCCTTGATCGAAGCGGCGCTGCTGTAGCCCTGCCCGTTATTGACGTCGGAACCCGCCGTCGCGTTGAGGATCAGCGTGCCGCCGTTTTCGGCGCTGAGGGTTTGGATCTCGAAGATATCGTCTTCTTTCTGGGTATTGATGTCGCTGGCGATGATGAGCTTACCGCCGCGCGCGGTGACGTTGGCCTGCAGCCCAGTGAGATCGCCGTTTAGCGTCGTGTGCCCGGCGCTGTTGATCACCTCGCCTTCGCCGCTCATCTTGTTGCTGAAGACGTAATTGCCGTCGGTATGGTTAAAGTACACATAGCTGCGGAACAGCCCGCCCCGCAGGGCGATCGCCGTCTGAGCATCGATAGTGCCTGCGGCGCCCGCCGCGCCGAGCGTCGGCTCGGTCAACCCGGTGCCGGTATCCATATTGCCGCGGCTGCCGATAATCAGCGCGCCGCGGTTAGAACCGGAACCGGTCTTGCCCAGCACCACTTCGTTGCCGCCGGCGGAGAATGTCCCGCCGTCCATGACCGCCAACACGCCATTGCCGTAATCGCCGACGTTGACGCTGCTGCCGCTGGTAAACCGTGAGCCGTTGCCGGCGATCGTCAGCTCGGCGGTTTTACGCGCGCCGGAGACGCCCGCCACCTGAATATTACCGACGTTGACCGCGCCGCCGTTCAGCACGTCCAGATCGCCGTAAAGCGTGAGCGCGCGGCCAACGTTCCATTGGGAATTGGCCCCCGTGACCGTGGCCTTCGGGCTCAGCGTATCGGTCTCGCCCGGCCCGCTGCCATTGCCGATGCGCGCGTCAAAGGCGGTGTTCAGCACCGCGCCGTCTTCAATCGCCAGCGTGGATCGTGCCCCTAAGTCGGTGCCGACGCTGAGAAAATTGCTGGTGACGCGAGAACCAGCGCCGGTGGCGATCAGGTGGCTGTCGTAGCCGCGGGTGGTGCCGACCACGATCTCTTTCGCGCTGGCCAACGCGCCGTCTTCAACCCGCAAGGTGCCCCGCCCCAGATTCAGGCCGCCGCGCAGCACGAACTGATCGTTCACCGCGTTCAGCTCAGCGTTCGGCCCGCGAACCGTGACCAGGCTGTCATGAATTTGGCCGTTGAACATCCGGCCGATATTGATGTTATAGGCGCTGATCTTGCCATTCTCGATCAGCAGGTTGCCGCTTTGATTGCGGCCGACGTAAACGTCCCCGGTGTAGGCCAATGATTCGGTAATTTTTGAGTCGCCGTCAAAAATAGCATCGTCTGCGCGAGCGATATCGGCGGGCGCCAGCATCAACAGCGGCGCGGAAAATAGAGCGAGGTAAAGTTTGGAAAGCGGTGTTTTAACCGCTAAAGGGTGCGATGTCTTGTCATTCACGGGCTATCTCCGTACTCGTTGGCATGATGGCGCGAAATTTATTGTTATGGGTAAACTCACTGCGCTAGAGGAAGTGTGAGGCGTTATTTCGCGCACGCCGGTTTAATGATCGTCGAAGCAAAAGCTTATTGCCCCCCGGCGCTGACGCTCCGACGATGGAAAACCAGGAAGCGGAAATACCGCCCCCAAAGCGAATTATTTATGCGTGACCACCGGCGTACAGGTCGGCGCGCTCAGCGACGGCGACGAACCTAAAATTCCCGGCATCATCAGCGACGAGCAATCGAAAATACGGCCTTTTTCCGTGGTGGCGCGATATGAAAGTTTTTGGCCGCCCAGCGCATCCGGCTGCGCGCCATTGACGTTGGTCACGGTAATTTCGTCCGATGAGCCCAGGCCCAGCATTTTGGCGGTTTCCGCCTGCAGCAATGGAATGGCCTGATCGGTTTTCAGGGTGGAACAACCGGCTATCATCATCGTCACGGTTAAAGCGATAAGTGGTTTCTTCATAAATTATCCTTTATAACCAATCAGTTAAAATTATAGATTGGCTTTATGTTTTCTCTTATCCAAATCCTCGAATAATATATTTCCCTTTCCTAAACGAAAAAACCCTCCTAAAGTAGGGAGGGTTGATAATAATTCATCAGACCTATCTGAACTGTGAAAGAGAAAGGAGAATCCTTTGGGGCAGGATTATGCGTTGGTCGTTGATGACCATCCATTGGTAGCAAGCGGCATCGCTAATTTTCTCAGCACGCATTGCCGATTCAAACAGGCGCATGTGGTGACCAATGAAGAGAATTGCTACCGTCATATTAGGGAAAATGGCCCACCGCGTTTACTGGTGATTGATTTTTGGCTCTCTTCCGGTACGGCGTTGAAATTACTCAAAGAAGTAAAACAACGTTATCCGCAGGTACGGATTTTAGTGGTCAGCGGCGACGAGAATAATGATATCTGGCAGAAAGTACACAATGCCGGCGGGCACGGATTCGTATTAAAAAACGAGCCACCTGAATTATTCGCCAGGGCGGTTTTTGCGCTAAATAATAATCAAGAGTGGTTCCCGGAAGGAAATGAACCCGCTATTAAAAGCAGCCATGACCATTTAAATAAATTCAATTTAACGCCGAGGCAAATCGACGTATTAACCATGATGTTGCGCGGCCTGCCAAATAAAAGAATCGCGACGCAGCTTTCTATTTCCGAACCTACCGTCAAAGAGCATATCAGCAATATATTGAAAAAGATCGGCGTCAACAGCCGGGTGGAAGCCATCACGCTGTTGCACGGCAAACGGGATCCGTCGTCATGAGGTTTTTCCAGAATTTACAAAATGATGGTATCTCCCCACGCGCACAGATCCGCCTGCTGGACAACACCTTCATGCGGCTGGTATTCAGTTTCACCGCCGTACCTTTCGTCGGCATCCCGTTCGCCATCTGGATTTATTTGCTGGGTGATGAACTCGGCCCAACCATTACCTGGATCATCGTTTACCTGCTATGCGCCGTGGCGATCCGAATATGGCACCGCCGTTACCTGCATGAGGCCAAAGAAAATGATGAAGACGCCGTGCTGCGCCGCTGGCTGCCGCGCATTAATAAGGTGGCGTTTATTCACGGGTTGGGGATCTCATCACTCTATTTAATTACGCCGCAGACCCATAACTTTGACTTTTTTCTGCTGCTCAATATCAGCATCGCCGCGATCGTCGCCGCCAACGCAACGCATCTGACGCCGGTTATCAGCACCTTTACCCGCTTTTTCTTCGCTTCCTGGGGGCTGCTGAACCTCGGCATCATCTGGCGGCTGGAAGACGTGATGTTCATCGTGCTGATGCTGAACTTGCTGTACGGCTTCGCCATTTACCGCCACGCCTTAACCTCGCATGCGTTCTTTATCCAGCAGGCGTTGCTCGAGGAACAAAGCTCGCGCCTGGCGGAGCAGTTCCGCCAGGCTAAAGAGGAGGCGGAACAGGCGCTGCTGGACAAGAACCAGTTCCTGACCACCGCCAGCCACGATCTGCGCCAGCCGGTGCACGCCATGGGCTTTCTGATCGAAGCCATCATCCACAAAAACCGCGACGACAGCCTGACGCCGCAGCTGCTGGATCTGCAGCAGAGCGTGCGTTCGGTGCATTTGATGTTTAATTCGCTGCTCGATCTCAGCAAGATCGAATCAGGCAACGTGCGCACCGCCGCCACCCATGTGGATATCGGCGCCCTGCTCGACTCGGTGATCACCCTATTCCGCGAAGAGGCCAACAGCCGCGCCCTGGCGCTGCGCACCTGGCGGCCCAAACGGCGCATCAGCGTGATGGGCGATCCGCTGCTGGTGCGGCAATCGCTGATTAACCTGATCCAAAACGCCCTGCGCTACACGCAGCAGGGCGGCGTGTTGATCGCTATCCGCCCGCGCGGCGCCGAGTGCCTGGTGGAAGTGTGGGACACCGGCGTGGGCATCGCCGACGAAGAGAAAAGCAAAATCTTCTCCCCTTACTACCGCCCCGAGCTGGCGTGGAAAATCGACAGCGCCGGCCACGGGCTGGGGCTGGCGGTGGTGGCGCGCTGCGCCAAGCTGATGAAGGTGAAGTACGGCATGCACTCCGTCGAAGGCAAAGGCTCGCGCTTCTGGATGCGCTTCACGCAATACATCGGCGAAGACAAAGCGCCGGAAACCCCGGCCGCCTACGACAACACCACAACGCCTACCCGCTATGCGCCGCTGCGCGGCGCCTGCCTGGTGGTGGACGACGATCCCTTGGTGACCTCCGCCTGGGAGAGCCTGATGAGCACCTGGGGCATCACCGTGCGCTGCGCGGCCTCCGCCGAGGAAGCCTTCGCCATTGTCGACGACGGTTTTACGCCGTTCGCCGTGCTGTGCGACCAGCGCCTGCGCTCCGGCGAGAGCGGTTTTGACATCCTGAAAGCGCTGTTCGAACGCCTGCCGGACGTGAGCGGCGCGATGGTCAGCGGCGAGTTTAACTCGCAGATATTGCAAGAGGCTGAGCAGGAAGGCTATCTGGTGCTGCGCAAACCGCTGGAGCCGGCCAGGCTGCATGCGCTGCTGACGCAGTGGGGGGCGGCATCTTAGCGGGCAAGATGACGCAGCAGGCCTTCAAGGTTACGCTCCCCCTTCGGGGTTTGCGCACCGGCCTTCAGCCCGCCGCGAATCAACCGCTCCGCGGCCGGGCGTGCGCACAATCCCGCCCAGGCGTCGTGCTCGCGATAAAAACCGGCCTGCAGATCCGGCGCAGGCATCGCCTGTTTGGCCGCCGCAATCACGCCCTCTGGCAATGCCGCGATGTTGCGCGCTAACCGATCGACGAAATCATCAAGTTCGGCGGCAGGCAAGGCGCGGTTAATCCAGCCGTAGCGTTCTGCGGTAGCGGCATCAATGAGATCGGCACCCAGGATCGCCTCCAGAGCGCGGCCGCGCGTCATTCGGCTCGTCAGATACTGCGTCGCGCCACCGCCGGGCGTAATGCCCATCAAGGCTTCGCACTGTGCCAACCCCGCCGCTTCCCGTGCAGCGAAAGCCATATCGGCCGCCGCCACAAACTCGGCGCCGCCGCCGCGCGCCAGCCCAGCCAGTTTAACGAGAGTGACCTGCGGCTGGCTGCGCAGCAGTTCGCCAAACGCCTGGAACGGATTAAGCCCCTCCGGCGCGTTGCTCCCCAGTTCGTCGAAAGCGTGCGGCTCATCGATCAAGGTCATGTCGACGTGAGCAATGAAAAACTCTGGGTTCGCGCTCTGGAACACCAACACGCGCGTATCCGGATCGTCACGCACCGCGAGCAATAAACGGCTGATTTCCGACATCAGCGCCACATCAAGCACGTTTACCGGTGGGTTATCGATAGCGATCGTCATCACGCCGTGCGCATGAGACAGCCGGAGTTTGCTGAAATTTGTATCTGTCATCTCAATGTCCTTTTACCTGGGGTACAAGTGCGGGTTATTCGCGCCGTGTTTCGAATGGTATACTTTGCATACCTGGCGTCAATTACGCACCTTAAGCATCCCAGGGATGCAGGAGGATACCGATGGATAAGACCGATGTTGTTTACCGCGCTGACTGCCCTAGCCGCATCGTGCTCGATCAGATTGCCGATAAATGGTCCATGATGGTGCTGGAAGTGCTGCGCGAGCCGCAGCGTTTCAACGCCATCAAGCGCCGTCTGGATGGCGTTACGCAACGCGTGCTGACCCAGACCCTGCGCAAGCTGGAACGCAACGGTATGGTGCATCGCAAAGTCTTGGATGGGCGGGTGCTTGGCGTCGAGTATTCGCTGACGCCGCTCGGCAAATCCCTGCAGGGGCCGTTCTCGATACTGTTCGACTGGACGTTAGGGAATATTGAGGCGATTCAGGAATGTCAAAAAAGATACGACGAGCAAAACCTACAGGGTGAAAATTGAGGCTCGCGCCTCAATGCTCTGCGCGCAAAATGGCCGCGTACATCCAGTAATCACGGGCCTGACCACGCACTCGGCGATATTGACGGATTAAGCCCTCACGCTGCATGCCTACGTGCTCCAGGACGGCAATCGACAGGAGATTGCTATCAAGAACCGTAGCCTGAACGCGTTGCAGGCCCTGCGCAGTCTGCGCCCAGTGTACGACGGCCCTTGCCGCGGCCGTCGCCAGCCCTCTGCCGCAGTGGCGCGGGTCAAGATCGTAAGCAAGAACCAGCCAGGCTGCATACACTGCTGACACAGTGGGGGCAAGTTGACTACGTCGATGGCGCACGTTATCCGCCAGCAATAAGACAGGCTTAATAAATAAAATATTAAGCCTGCCGCATATTACGCTGCGTTATCTAAATACGATTAATCGCATTTAGGCGGTTTTGGTTTGCAGACCGGCGGCTCAGGTTTACATACCGGCGGTTTTGGCGTGCAACCACCCCAGGCATTATTCCACGCGTTGCCCCAGCTATTAACAACCTTGCCGATAATAGCCAGACCCAGGCCAATCGTTGCGCCGTTCACCTGCTGAACCTCTGTTGAGTTTAATTCTCTCATTTTTCATCTCCATTCACTAAAAATAATAAATTAAAAAGGACTGCTTTTTATGAACCGTCGGTTCACGCTTTAGATATAAGACGCCAAACACATTAACTCAATAATGAAAATCTTAATTAACGGTAAAATAAATATAAAATTTTATATTTCATCAAGAAATTACACCATTGCATTTACGGGTCGCAATGTAATTACACGATCTGCCGATGCAATCGTCGATGGCCGATGCGCAATGATAACGCGGGTCATTTTCAACGAGGATATAGCTTCGTTCACCCTCTTTTCATTGTCCAGATCCAAATGACTGGTCGCTTCGTCCATAAACAGAATGCTGGGTCTTCGGTATAACGCGCGGGCGATAAGAACCCGTTGTTTTTGCCCGCCGGAAAGGCTGCCTCCCAATTCGCCCACCAACGTTTCATATCCCATCGGCATTTTCATAATATCGTCGTGAATATTGCAATGTTTGGCGCATTCAACGATAAGTTCCGTATCGGGATGAGCGTCAAAACTGCATATGTTCTCGGCAATTGAACCGGCAAGCAGTTTATCTTCTTGCAATACACACGCTATGCACTCCCGATAATTATTAATGCCGATGTCATGAATGTTAATGCCGTTGATAAACAAGCGCCCTTCCGTCGGTTCCAACAACCCGCACATCAGCTTCATCAACGTGGTTTTGCCAACGCCTGAAGGCCCGACGATCGCCACGCTTTCTCCCGCCGCGATCTGCAGGCTGAGCCCAGGGATCACTGGGCGTGAAAGGCTGTCATATTGATAAAGCAGATCGCGCACTTCAAAAGTCACCGCCTCGTTGGGATTGCATATCTTACGATAGGGCTTTTCTTCTTCTGTCGTAGAAAGCACGATGTCCGCCAGCCTTTCATTATGCAAATTCAGCATTCGCAGCCGAATTACCATATCGATAAGATTTGACGCGCGATCGGAGAATTGTCCCCGATAGGCATTAAAGGCGACAAACATGCCTAATGTCATTTGACTGTCGATCACTAAAGACGCGCCTAACCACAAGATAACGATTTGATCGCAGGCAGCAAGAAACGCATTCACGCCGCCAAAGAACATATCGAGCTTCGTCACCCGAATATTGGCGTTTGCCGTATCGATATTTAGATTTAGCCAGAACTGCGAACGCGTTCCCGCCAACCCCAACGACTTCAGCGTCGCGATGCTGTACAGCGTCTCCATAAAATGTGAACTGGCTTTCGCCGACTTCACCAATTGCTCCTCGGACGCTTGCCGATAATAGCGATAGGTCGAAAGGCGCAGCAGAACATATAAGACCGTAAAGCCGGAGGCTACCCACACCAGCCAGCCGCCGTACATGAACATCATGA
Source organism: Serratia sp. CY44782 (assembly GCF_052168715.1). Lineage (NCBI taxonomy): Bacteria > Pseudomonadati > Pseudomonadota > Gammaproteobacteria > Enterobacterales > Yersiniaceae > Serratia > Serratia sp. CY44782. Next base: position 105,723 of record NZ_JBJNME010000011.1, on the reverse strand, counting down.
TAAATACGCCGACCGACATGATGCCATCAATGATGCTGGAAACGATACTGGTAGTAAACGTGGTGCGAATGGCATCTAACGAGCCAAAGCGCGATTGAATATCCCCCAACTTGCGCTTTTCAAAATAGGCGAGAGGGAGCTTCATCAGATGATCAAACAGCCCTGATTTCCACTGTATATCGATCAACGCGCCCATCACGATGGAGATCCACGAGCGAAACATCGAAACACAGGTGCGGAACAAGATAAAAAACAGTAAACCGACGCAAATAATGACCAATAAATTATGGTCGCCAGCCTGGATGACGTGGTCCATCACCAACTGAGTCCCGACGGGCATCAGCAGGTTGACGGCCTCAATGACCAGCGACAGAGCGAAAATTTTTACCAGCGCGCTTTTAAGACCGGTGACATTGTTGAGCAGTTTTCTAAAGTGCAGGCGGTTTTTCTGCACCACAGGCGTGAATTCACTGCTTGGCCATACCTCTAAAGCTATTCCGGTAAAATGAAGGGAAAACTCCTGCAGGCCGATAACGCGGCGGCCAAATGCCGGATCGTGCAAGGTTATCCGCCCACCGCGAATGTTGACCAGGACCACAAAATGATTCATATCCCAGTGCAAAATGCAGGGCCTTTTCACCTGGTGAATCTCATCCAGGCTCAAGGATAAAGCCCGCGTTTTCAAATTGAGATTCTCGGCGATCGCGATCAGCGAGCTCAGGGTGGCACCGCGGGCCGAGATATCAAACTTCTGGCGCATCGACAGCATATCGATGTGCATGCCGTAATAGCCGCACACCATCGCTAAACTGGCCAGCCCGCATTCGGCGGCCTCCGTTTGCAAGACCTGCGGCACTTTTCTTCTGAGCGACAGATTCAGCTTGCCAACGATATTCTCATAAACTTTATTCACGAAGTGGCCCCGACACACTGTTTTTCATGTCATAAAATGGCGCGAACATCCATTGGTAGATGGGTCTTTTCTCGAGGAAAAGCGTGGCTTGCGCCTTCATGCCGCTTGAAAGGTTCAGCTTCTTTCCCTGATAGCCGAACTGCGTGTTATCGATAGCCACCAGCACTTTGTAGTACGACTCAACCAGTTCAGCCGATTGTCGAGTTGGCGAACTGCTGTAAGTGGACATTTCCTGAATCGATGCGGGAACATAAGCGATGCTTTCGATCACACCGGGAAACTGACCGAATTTTTCATACGGAAAGGCGTCATAACGAACGTTAATATGATCGCCTCGGCTCACGTAAGGCACGCTGCTGTTGGGCAGCCATAAAACCAAATAATAGATGGCATGATTACTGGGGATTAATTGCGCCAGGCTGTCCCCCGTATTGACCATTTGCCCAGGCGTCACACTGAGCGATTCAACGCGCCCGTCCGCCGGCGCATTGACAATCAACGAGCCGCTGGCGTCCGCTTCGGCCAGCTGCCGCAGGAGATCATTGCGCTGAAATTGATATTGCGAGATTTGATTATCGAAATCGGACGCTCTTGTCGCGAGATCGCTATTCAGGTTAGTTATCTGCAAAGACTCTTGAATGCTTTGGTTGTAGAGACTGTGGAACGTGCTCTGCTGCTGATAGTAAAGGTAAACCTGGTTATTTAGCTGATCCCGATTAATGAGTCCCTTACTGCGATACTCATCGTAATTTTTCATGGTTTCGCGCATGAAGTTAACGCCGTTGCGTGAATTCTCGACCATCTGTTTGGACTGGCTGTTCGCCAGTTTATATTGGTCAATCTGCGCTTGCAGATTGACCAAGGTCGTTTTCTTGTTCGCCTCCAATTTGGCGATGATGCTATCGACCTGCGCCAGTTGATTCTCTATCGCCTGCCGCGTGCTTGCGCTGACGGTGCCGGAATCCGTCACCCTGCTGACGTCTATCTGATAAAGATGCTGCCCTTTTTTTACCTGATCGCCCACATTGACAAAGCGTTGTGCAATAAATCCCTGCTGAGTAGCAAATATGTTGACCGATCTTGGCAGCGTCGTGACCTCTCCGCCCACGCTGATACGCCGGGTATAACCACCATAGGTCACGAAAATGATCAGCACAGAAACGAATGAAAGTGAAATGCCCGCGATGACCCAGGCCGGCAACCCTGCAATTAACAATGCTTTTCCAGCCCATTTAGAACGACTGTGCGATAAGGCCTCTTCCCTAAACAAATTCTGACCTCTCCATATATAGCGACACCGTTCATTCTTATCTATCCATGGCCCAACACCGCGCTTATTTAGATTTAGTCTTTGTTGGTAAAATCCACAAGTAATAATAATCTTAAAAAATCACAAAACTGCTAAAACATCACAAAAAGTGCGACCCTAATTTAGCAACGGCGTTATGAGTTGCATATTCCAACGCCGACCTCTTTAATCTAAGCGTATTCTCATCAAGCCGTCACTCACAGAGGCTGCGAGAATTAAGCGGCGAAACGCTTTACGTTTCGCTCCTGAGGTATAGGGATAGAGTTGAAAGGATTTACTATGAAAGAGCTAAATATTGCAGAGATCGAAATCGTTTCTGGTGCGGGGATTATTTCCGATACGGCAAGCTTTGTATCAGGATTTGCCGGCGATGTTATCATTGATACCGTAAAATTGGCCAATGATGCGCTTAATACCCGATTGATCTCTTCCGTAGGCCAAGGATTCAACGCGATCGGTTTTGGCTTGGGCGCCGTTCATAATGTCGCGGACTCGCTTGGCTATGCGGCATTTAAAAGCGTGGCAGCCGTAGGCTCCCTGCTGGGCGGGGATGCAAGCCGTATCGAATATCATTACGAGAAAGAATGGGGGGCTTGAAAACAAGCGGCTCCTTCTGAAAGGTTAATGATGCTAACCACCTGCCCAATCAGGTGGTTATTTTAATTACGCACTCACTAACTCTTCTGTTTGAAAACCGCTTTGGTCAATGGAGAGGAGAACACGTTGTGCGGATCGTACTTATTCAGCACGTTGCAGGCATGATTCCAGCTGTCATTTTTCCCTGCCCCGGCATTAAAGCTGCGCGGAATGTTTTCTTCGAGTACGGTTTTATCCTGCCATGCTGCCTGTGAAGTATAACCCCAGCCTTTACTCCACTCTACGCGAACCGTCGCATAGTCGCCCGCATAGTGGCTAAAAATCCATTTTTCCATTTCACTGTAGAATTTATTGGCATCCGGCGTATCGGGCATGGTCAGAATATCCAACCAGATCGCGACATCCCATTCCGGATGCGATTCAACGGGGCGAATGGCCGAAAGATCGGGAACAATAGCATTGGCCACTGCGCTCTCTTTTGCACTGTCCAATCCGGTGACGCGAATTTCAATCGGGCCATTCATCGGAAATGAATTCTTGCGCTGGTAATCGGCCACCATTTCTTCATATTTTTTCGTGAAATCGTGCAATACGTTTTGAATATTGCTCCGTTTCGTAATTATTGCGTAACCATTGGCCGTCACGCGCAGCGTTGTCGGCTTCACATACAACAGCAGATCCTTGCTCCACCCCCACAGATCCGCCGACACGGTGGCCCCTAAACCAATGCTGACCAACTCCATCTGCGCCTTGCCGAGTGTCGGGGTCAGCTCCGGGTGGCCATTATTGATTTTTTTAATGATATCGGAAATTTTAACCGGCAAATTATCCGAGAACGGATAGTTAAATGGACCGTTAACCGGTTTTGACACTTTTGGGAAGCTGTCTTCTTGCTTCCACACTTTCAGCCATGGTTTTTCCGTGAACGGAAACCAGATGACTTCAACGCGCCCGCACAGATCCAAGAAATGGCTGAAGGTATTTTTTGTCGTGCTCGCAGTGGAAAAAAGATCCGCCGCGGTGACATTGACATAACTTTGACAGCGTAAACGCCTGTTGCGCGGCACCTGCAGCGTCACTTCGCTGATAAAAGCCCGCCCGACATGCACCAGAAATGCCGAGCTCTCCGCATTATCACGCGTAAACTCCTTTAATTCATACTTCGACCGCGCCAGATCCCAGACGACAGCTTTTAGCGACACCACGCTATTGCTCACGGAACCAAAGCTGGCAAACTCAGCCAGACGCTCATCTTTTGCCGGGATGCAGGTTCCATGGCCGCCGATGGCAAGCACGCCACCCAGGGTCAGATCGCCAGGCGCCGGCGTCGCGTAAAAGCCGAGTTTCTTTTTTTCTAATTCAGTGAGCAAAGCCTGCATTGTCACTCCCGTTTGCGCGGTGACGTATCCATGCTCTCCCACTTTATTGATTGAGATGTTTTTGAATTTCCTAGTGAGGTCGATCAGCACGACATTGCTGTTATCCTCCCCGTTTGCAATAACGAGCGGGGACCAGTTGTGCTTGATGCCAACCGGACGCACGCAATATTTATTCTCATGCGCCCAGTTAATCACGGCCAAGAGCTCATCCGTATTTTGTGGATAGCAGGTCAGAATATGATTGCCGGAGATTTCTTTTGACCAATTAACAAAATTGACATACTCATAGCCTACAGGGAACGTGTTCAAACTAGAACTAGTCATAACTGACTTCCTTTAAAATTAAAATCGATAGAGATAAAAACGACAACAGCCCGAGCGCTAATTAATCACCCTGATAAGCACCTCCTTTTCCTTGGGATAACCCCTATTTTTTACTGCCCGAATAACGTCAAGACTTGCCGATATAAATCAACACCTTGACGTTAAGTTCCGCGTATTTAAAATTCTTTTCTTTATGCAATTCAATTAAAAAGCCGTTTCTTATTCGCACACCGAGCAAAGGAAGATAGGCATCATAGATGCTGTCAAAAAAAATCAGGTATTCGTTTAACCTGCCGTTAAACTCGAACAACAAATACTGCCCTCTTATCAACGTCAGATTGCGTGTCTCGTAGTACCCTTTGCTGAGCGTGACTTCCCAACCGGATGAAGCCAACTTTACCGTGCGCATTGACGTATCGGTATTTTTCCCTGTGCGACTGCTGTATTTCTGTCGTTCCTCTCCTCCAGAACTGGAAGCATTCATCGAATGATAGAGAAAAAACTTATATCCCTTAAGCAGGTATATGTTCTTGGGCATTTCGATAAAATGATATGCTGACGGATTTTGTATTAAAAAGGGAGGGAGATGTTTGGAAAAGTCCCATTCCTGGCTCGCTCTAAAGTCCTTTGGGCTTTCACCGAAAAAGCGTTGAAAGGCGCGACTAAAAGCCTGCTGGGAGCTAAAGCCGATAGCAGTAGCCACTTCCAATACTTTTAAATCAGACTGTTTGAGCATGACGGCAGACTTGCTCAGACGCCTATTTCTGATATACGTCGCTATTTTCATTCCCGTATAACGCTGAAACATTCTTTGCAAGTGCCATTTCGAATAACCAGACAAATCCGATAACTTTTCTATCGAGAGATCATGCTGTATATTCATCTCGATCAAATTAACTAGCTCGACTACGATACTATGCTGGTAACTCATAATGACATCCATGCCCTAACAAAACCCGCCCTCAGACAACCTGCTCATTGGGCTTTTATCCATTAAAATGAAAAACAAAGCGCTGCCGCAATCATGCAATTAGGATTAGAATGTGAAAAACGATGAACCTTTCATAGTTGATTGACAGAGAGACACTTCTTTTTGGGTAGGCGTCCTCCTTGTGACGTTATTGGTATAATTCTTATAAACCTTTTCCCTGGTGAAGGTTTTTCCTGTCTCTTTCATCTTGACCAAGATCCATCCTGAAGTTGTGCAACTAGACAGTCAAAAGAAAGCATCTCCTAGCATCCGTTGATAAATCGCTTGCCTCCCTCTCGGCGGTGCATTTTAATACCATTACATTTAGAGTAGCCTATGTAGATAGCTTAGAAAATATCAAATACCAGATAATTACATAGTTCGCACTTTATGTTACGATGAAAATTAAAAGATAAGAAAAATCATATAATTAGAATTTCAATTCCAAGCAATGAATGCCGATAAAACTTAGAGCTCGCCATTTAGAAGGGCTATTAAATACAATGAAACCGCTGATTTCCCTAATAAAAACAGAAAGAAAGATTTATAAAATAAGAAATAGACTAATTCACCGCATCCTTCTGATATATTTATTCGCCAGACCAAGTCTTTCAGAAAAATCCCATAAAAAGGCTCACGAAGCCCTTTAATTTTCGCAGAGGATTAATTAGTCACACCATAACTCGATGCCAATGAGTCGACGCTCCTCAATACGACACGGCAATTCATTTTAGTGCCGGCAGCCCAGCAGATACGGTGAATAAAGACCCGTTATCAGTCGATTTCGTCGCGCCGGTTAAGTGCGCGTGGTTGCAGAATACCGTTCTGCGGATAGGAGCAAAGCCGAGATGAAAAACGCCGCGTCTAAGGAAATGAGCCGTAAGCAAAGCGCATGCGGCTCCGCGCGGGCTGTCCTCTCCGTTCGCCCCTCTCTCAACCCACCCCTTCTTTCGGATCGGATTCCGCCAAACATCAGGCATAAAAAAACCCGCCGTTAAGCGGGTTTGGTTCTCATGTGCGGTTCACTGACGCCAGCCTACGCCGGACGCGGGATCATTCCCACTCGATCGTCGCCGGCGGCTTGCCGCTGATGTCGTACACCACGCGGGAGATGCCGTCCACTTCGTTGATGATGCGGTTGGAGACGCGGCCGAGGAAGTCATACGGCAGGTGCGCCCAGTGCGCGGTCATGAAGTCGATGGTTTCTACCGCACGCAGGGAGACCACCCAGTCGTATTTGCGGCCGTCGCCCATCACGCCGACCGAACGCACCGGCAGGAACACGGTGAACGCCTGGCTGACTTTGTTGTACAGGTCGGCTTTGTGCAGCTCTTCGATGAAGATGGCGTCGGCGCGGCGCAGCAGATCGCAGTACTCTTTCTTCACTTCGCCCAGCACGCGCACGCCCAGACCCGGGCCCGGGAACGGGTGACGGAACAGCATGTCGTACGGCAGGCCCAGCTCCAGGCCGATCTTGCGCACTTCGTCTTTGAACAGCTCTTTCAGCGGCTCGACCAGGCCCAGCTTCATCTCTTTCGGCAGGCCGCCCACGTTGTGGTGCGATTTGATCACGTGCGCTTTGCCGGTGGCGGAAGCGGCGGATTCGATCACGTCCGGGTAGATGGTGCCCTGTGCCAGCCATTTCACCTGCTCTTGCTTGCAGGCTTCTTCGTCGAACACTTCAACGAACACGCGGCCGATGATTTTACGCTTGGCTTCCGGCTCGTCCACGCCCGCCAGCGCGGTCAGGAAGCGATTTTCCGCTTCGACGTGCACGATGTTCAGGCCGAAGTGGTCGCCGAACATTTCCATCACCTGCTTGGCTTCGTTCAGGCGCAGCAGGCCGTTGTCGACGAATACGCAGGTCAGGCGTTTGCCGATGGCGCGGTGCAGCAGCATCGCGGTCACGGAGGAGTCTACGCCGCCGGACAGGCCGAGGATCACGTGGTCTTCACCCACCTGCTCGCGGATGCGCTCGACCGCATCTTCGATGATGGTGGCCGGGGTCCACAGGGCTTCACACTGGCAGATGTCCAGTACGAAACGCTCCAGCATGCGCTGGCCCTGACGGGTGTGGGTCACTTCCGGGTGGAACTGCACGCCGTAGAAGCGTTTTTCTTCGTTGGCCATAATGGCGAACGGACAGGTGTCGGTGCTGGCGATGGTCACGAAGTCGGACGGGATCGCGGTCACTTTGTCGCCGTGGCTCATCCACACGTCCAGCAGCGGTTTGCCGGCCGGGCTGATGGCGTCTTCGATGTCGCGCAGCAGCGCGCTCTCTTTGACGATTTCCACCTGCGCGTAGCCGAACTCGCGCTCGTTGGAACCCTGCACATGGCCACCCAGCTGCATCGCCATGGTCTGCATGCCGTAGCACACGCCCAGCACCGGCACGCCGGCGTTGAACACGTAGTCCGGGGCGCGCGGGCTGCCGGCTTCGGTGGTGCTTTCCGGGCCGCCGGACAGGATGATGCCGCTTGGGTTGAATTCGCGGATCTGCTCTTCGCTAACGTCCCAGGCCCACAGTTCGCAGTAAACGCCGATTTCGCGCACGCGGCGGGCGACCAGTTGGGTGTATTGCGAACCGAAGTCCAGTATGAGGATGCGATGCTTATGGATATTTTGTGTCATTGAGGCGAATTCCAGCAACAAGAGAAAAAGAGCGAAAATGTGTGTTTCGGGATGGGGCTTGGCGCCCCACCCCGGCCTCTCACTCAGGAGAGGTTAAGGCATTAGCCCATGCGGTAGTTCGGCGACTCTTTGGTGATGGTCACGTCGTGCACGTGGCTTTCCTGAATGCCGGCGCCGCTGATGCGCACGAACTCCGCCTTGGTGCGCAGATCGTCGATGGTGGCGCAGCCGGTCAGGCCCATGCAGGAGCGCAGGCCGCCCATCTGCTGGTGCACGATGGCTTTCAGCATGCCTTTATAGGCCACGCGGCCTTCGATACCTTCCGGCACCAGTTTGTCGGCGGCGTTATCGGTCTGGAAGTAACGGTCGGAGGAGCCTTTGGACATCGCGCCCAGCGAGCCCATGCCGCGATAAGATTTGAACGAACGGCCCTGATACAGCTCGATTTCGCCCGGGGATTCTTCGGTGCCCGCCAGCATGGAGCCGACCATCACGCAGGATGCGCCCGCGGCGATCGCTTTGGCGATGTCGCCGGAGAAGCGGATGCCGCCGTCGGCGATAACCGGGATGCCGGTGCCTTCCAGCGCTTCCACCGCGTCGGCGATGGCGGTGATCTGCGGTACGCCCACGCCGGTCACGATGCGGGTGGTACAGATAGAGCCAGGGCCGATACCGACTTTCACCGCGCTCACGCCAGCTTCAGCCAGCGCTTTGGCGCCCGCTGCGGTCGCGACGTTGCCGCCGACGATCTGCAGATCCGGGTATTTGGCGCGGGTTTCGCGGATGCGCTGCAGCACGCCCTCGGAGTGGCCGTGCGAGGAGTCGATCAGCAGGACGTCAACGCCTGCCGCCACCAGCGCGTCAACGCGCTCTTCGTTGCCGGCGCCGGCGCCGACCGCCGCGCCCACGCGCAGACGGCCGTGCTCGTCTTTACAGGCGTTCGGTTTACGTTCCGCTTTCTGGAAGTCTTTAACGGTGATCATGCCCAGCAGGTGGAAGCTGTCGTCCACCACCAGCGCTTTTTCTACGCGCTTTTCGTGCATCTTCTGCAGCACCACGTCGCGCGCTTCACCTTCTTTCACGGTGACCAGGCGATCTTTCGGCGTCATGACCGCGGTGACCGGCTGGGTCAGATCGGTCACGAAGCGCACGTCGCGGCCGGTGATGATGCCGACCAGCTCGTTGTCTTCGGTGACGACCGGGTAACCGGCGAAGCCGTTGCGCGCGGTCAGCTCTTTCACTTCCTGCAGCGTGGTGGCCGGGGTAACGGTCTGCGGGTCGGTAACTACGCCGCTTTCATGCTTCTTCACGCGGCTGACTTCTTCAGCCTGGCGCTCGATAGACATGTTTTTGTGGATGAAGCCCAGGCCGCCTTCCTGCGCCAGCGCGATGGCCAGGCCGGATTCGGTAACGGTATCCATGGCTGCGGACAGCATAGGGATGTTCAGGCGGATGGTTTTGGTCAGTTGAGTGCCGAGCTCTGCGGTGTTAGGCAGAACCGTGGAGTGGGCTGGAACCAGGAGGACGTCGTCAAACGTCAGAGCTTCTTTAGCGATACGTAGCATGGGCAATATCTCACCAGGGTGGGCTGTGAAAAAGATAAAATATTGCCGCGGCATTATACAGAGCGGAATCGGTTGCCTCCAGCACTTTCTTGCAAAAAGTCTTGATTACCTTTTTCAGCCATGTAGTATCGACCAATTAAGTGATTGTTTTGAAATTTGATCTGGGTCACATGTCGCTACCTGTTTCGCCTTCCATTTTTACCGTAAGCCGCCTCAATCAGACGGTTCGCCAACTGCTGGAAATGGAAATGGGGCAGATTTGGCTCTCCGCCGAGATCTCCAACCTCTCCCAGCCCGCCTCCGGCCACTGGTATTTCACGCTGAAAGACGACCGCGCCCAGGTGCGCTGCGCGATGTTCCGCAACAGCAACCGCCGCGTCACCTTCCGGCCGCAAAACGGCCAGCAGGTCCTGGTGCGCGCCAGCATCACGCTGTATGAACCGCGCGGCGACTACCAGCTGATCGCCGAGAGCATGCAGCCCGCCGGCGACGGCCTGCTGCAGCAACAGTTCGAGCAGCTGAAACAGCGCCTGAGCGCCGAAGGGCTGTTCGATCAGCAATTCAAGCAGCCGCTGCCCGCCCCGGCCAAACGCGTCGGGGTGATCACCTCCGCCAGCGGCGCGGCGCTGCACGATATTCTGCAGGTATTGCAGCGGCGCGATCCGTCGCTGCCGATCGTCATCTACCCCACCTCGGTGCAGGGCGCAGAAGCGCCGATGCAGATCGTGCGCGCCATCGAGACCGCCAACCGCCGCGACGAATGCGACGTGCTGATCGTCGGCCGCGGTGGCGGTTCGCTGGAAGATCTGTGGAGCTTCAACGACGAACGCGTGGCACGGGCGATCTTCGCCAGCCGCATTCCGATCGTCAGCGCCGTCGGCCATGAAACCGACGTCACCATCGCCGATTTCGTCGCCGATCTGCGCGCGCCGACCCCTTCCGCCGCCGCCGAACAGGTCAGCCGCAATCAGCTTGAACTGTTGCGCCAGCTGCAGTCGCAGCAGCAGCGGCTGGAGATGGCGATGGATTACTATCTGGCGCAGCGCCAGCAGCAGTTCACCCGCATTCACCACCGTTTACAGCAGCAGCATCCGCATCTGCGCCTGGCGCGCCAGCAGACGCTGCTGTTCAAGCTGCAGCGCCGGATGGAAGACGGCATGCAGCAACAGCTGCGCCTGGCCGCCCGCCGCAGCGAACGCGCCCAGCAGCGGCTGGCGCAGGTGCAGCCGCAGGGCCGCATTCACCGCTACCAACAGCGCGTACAGCAGCAGGAATACCGCCTGCAGCAGGCGATGGAGCGGCAGCTCAACGCCTACCGCCAGCGCTTCGGCGTGGCCTGCAGCCAACTGGAAACCGTCAGCCCGCTGGCGACGCTGGCGCGCGGCTACAGCGTGACGCAAACCCCGCGCGGCGAGCTGCTGAAAACCACCAAGCAGGCGCAGGTCGGCGAACTGCTGAAAACCCGCCTGCAGGACGGCTGGGTGGAAAGCGAGGTGAAAACCATCACCGTCGCCAAGAAGCCGCGCAAGAAACGCGCGGCCGAGTAACCCCTACTCCAGCGTAAAACGCTCGCCCGGTTCGCCGTTCACCCACAGTGCGCGCGTTTCGCCTTCCGGCAGGCTGAGCGCCAACGTGCGCCAGGCCGGGCGGAAACGCCCTTCCGTCGTGATATCCAGCATGATGCGCTGATTGTCGCAGCGCATTTCCCAGCGCAGCCACAGCGCATCGCCCTGCCGCCAGCCGTCGCTTTCACCGTCGTCCTCAAACAGCAGCCCGCCGCTTGCGCCGCGGCCCTTGAGCGGAAACAGCCGCAGCTCGCGCCGATCGTCGGCAGCCACGTCCACATGCGCCAACCGCTGCGACAGCGGCAACGCCGCCCCGGCGCGCACCAGCAGCGGCAGACGCTCCAGCGGCGCCGCCAACGTCACCGCTTGGCCGCCGCCGAACCACTGGCCGCTGTAGAAGCAGTACCAGCCTTCGCCGTTGTCCGGCAGATACACCGAACGCCGGCGCTGCCCCGGCTCCACCACGCTGGCCACCAGCAGATCGCGGCCGATCAGAAAATCGTCGTTCTCGCCGAAGGTGCGCGCATCCTGTTCATGATCGAGAAAGGTCGGGCGCAGCATCGGCTCATCGTCGGCGCAGGCCTGCCACAACAGGGTGTAGAAATACGGCAGCAGCCGGTAACGCAGGTTGATCGCCTCGCGCACCGCCGGGGTGGCGGCCGGGTACATCCAGGGCTCGTTGACCGTGGCGTCGTCGTTCCAGGAGTGGATAGTGAAACGCGGATGCATCACGCCGTTTTGCACCCAGCGCACCAGCAGCTCCGCGTCCGGCTTGTCGCCGGAGAAGCCGCCGACGTCGTGGCCGAGGTTATACAGCCCGGACAGGCTCATGCCCAGCCCCATGCGGATGTTGTAGCGCAGCGTCTGCCAGCTGGTGCGGTTGTCGCCGCTCCAGGTCTGCACGTAGCGCTGCATGCCGGCGCAGCCGGAGCGCGAGATCAGGTACGGCCGCTTCTGCGGCGCGAAGCGCTGCTGGGCCTCCATCGAGGCGCGCATCATCAGCAGCGGCATCACCGGGCGGATGTGCTTGATGGCGATCGGCCGCCCGAAGCCGTGGCAGCGCGCTTCGCCGTCCCACACTTCGTACTCGTTGTTGTCGTTCCAGGTCGAGTCGATGCCCATCTCCAGCAGCTGCTGCGTGACGCCCTGCTGCCACCAGCGCACCGCCGCCGGGTTGGTGAAGTCGAGGTGCGATCCCTCATCGTCCCAGAAGCTGGAGCGCTCGGGCGCGTCGCTTTGCGAATCGCGGATAAACAGCCCCTGCTGCGCCACCGCCTGATACTGCGGGTGATCCTGCAGCAGGCACGGCTTGATGTTGGCCGCCAGCCTGAGACCGGCGTCGTGAAACGCCTGGCTCAACTGCCTGGGCTGCGGCACCTTGTCGTAATTCCAGTTGAACACGTAGCGCTTGTTGTTGATCGAGGTGTAGCCCGACGACAGCTGGAAGGAGTCGCAGGGAATGGCGTGTTGACGGCACAACGCGATGAACTGCTGCAGCTGCTGCTGGGCGTCCGGCGCGTCGGTGTAGTGCATGGTCGAACCGCTGTAGCCGAGGCTCCACTTCGGCCCGAAGTGAGTGCGGCCGGTCAGGCGCACGAAGGCCTTGGTGACGTCCACTACCTTCGGCCCGAGGAACAGGTAGTAATCCAGATCGCCCGCTTCGGCCTGATAGCGGCGATAGGCCGCGTGGTAGTTGTCGATCTCGTTGCCCAGATCCAGCCAGCAGCTGCTCAGGTTGTCGTAGAACAGGCCGAAGCTCGCCTCCGGCCCGCGGGTGATGGTAAACGGAATGTGCTTGTACAGCGGATCGGTGCTCGCGGCGTTGTAGCCCATCGCGTCCAGATTGCGCATCTCGAAGCGGCGGCCGGTGCGCTCCAGATCGCCGGTTTTTTCCCCCAGGCCGTAATAGCGCTCATCGGCGAAACGGCGCTGGTAGTGCGCCACGCCGTCGCCGTGCGCATTGAGCAGGTAGGCGCTGGTCGGCCGGTCCGCCGCCAGCGGCCGCCACTCGCCGGCGGCGTTGCAGTACTCCCATTCCAGCCACAGCGGCTGATGCACCGTCACGCGCAGCCGCGGCGTGCTGACCACCAGCCGATCGCCCTCCTGGCGCAGCTGATAGCCCGGCAGGCTGAAGCCGGCGACGCTGAGCCGATCGCGCCCCTCCCAGGGCACATCCTCCTGCGGCGTGATGCTCCAGGTGCGATCCAGCGCCAGCCCGCCCTCACGTTTGATCAACACGCGGAACAGATCGTTTTCCAGCACGTACAGGCAGAAACGGTGGCGTTCATCGACCAGCAGCTCAACGTGGTCGGCATGCTGCGCCGCCAACGTCCAGTTTTTCAAGGTTTTCATAAGCATTCCACTTAGCTGTGTGAAGGTGTTTTCTTACCGCCGCGTTCGGCGATCAGGGCAATCAGGAACAGGGCGCCGATCAGGTCGAAGAAACCCATGGCGATGAACAGCGGGTTGAAGCCGATGGTGTCGGATACCGCGCCGATCAGCAGCGTGAACAGGAAGCTGGCGATCCAGGCGCTGGAGCCGCGCATACCGTTGACCGTCGCCATCTGGTTTTTATCGAACGACTCCACCACCAGCGCACTGAGCATGCAGGAGATCACCTGGTGGCCGAAGCCGCCGATCGAGATCAGCGCGATCGCCACATAGGGATCTTGAGCGATCGCCACGAACGCCAGCGACACCATCAGGAAAGCACCGGTCACCGAGCTGGCGACCACCGAGTTGACGCGGCTGCAGCCGAACCATTTGCGGTACAGGGTGGTGAGATAGCCGCTGGCGACGCTGCCGATATCCGCCGCCAGGAACGGCAGCCAGGCAAACATCGCGATCTGTTTCAGATCCATGCCGCGTTCGGTAGCCAGGTACAGCGGCACCCAGAAGCTGAAGACCGCCCAGGCCGGTTCGGCGAGAAAGGCCGGGATGGCGATGCCGTAGAACTTCTTGTTCTTGCACAGGCTGGCCAGCGAGGTGAGGAACGGCAGCTTCGGCAGCACCGGCTCGTTGTCTTCGCGGATCAGATCCAGCTCTTGCTGGCTGAGGTTCGGGTGCTGCTGCGGCGAGTGGTAGAACAGCCACCACAGCACCACCCAGATCAGCGCCAGCCCGCCGGAGAACAGGAAGGCGCCCTGCCAGCCGAAGGAGACGTGAGCGATGACGATGATCGGCGGGGCCAGCATGGCGCCGATGGAGAAACCGACGCCCGCCCAGCCGGCGGCGATCGGCCGCTCCTTCTTCGGGAACCAGTCGGAGATCGCCTTGGCGTTGGCCGGGGTGGCCGCCGCCTCCGCGCCCCCCATGAAGAAGCGCAGAATGGCCAGTTGCAGCCAGCTGCCGGCGCCGGCGTGCAGCATGCATACCACCGCCCAAATGCCGGCGCAGATCAGAAAGCCCATCTTCAGGCCGATAACGTCGATCAGCCAGCCGCAGATCGGCTGAAACACCGTGTAGGCCAGCTGGAACGACGCCACCACCCAGGCATATTGCTCGGTGCTCATGTTCAGGCTGGTTTTCAGCTCCGGCGCCAAAATGCCCAGCGAGTTGCGGGTGATGTAGTTGACAGTGACGCCCAGCAAGAACAGCGCCAGCATCCACCAGCGCAGCGATTTGAACTTGCGCCGGCCGCGCTGCGCGACCGCCTGATTGATCTCCACACTCATCGGTTCTCTCCCCGCGGCCGCCGGCGACGGCAACGCGCGTTTTGGTAGGGTACGTTGTGCTATCAAACAAGGGACGGTGAAAACGGGTCGGCGCCGTATCATTGGCCGACAGACAATCACAACCCCATGATTTATTTTTGTTTTATTTTTCGCACACCGTTAAAATTGGACTGACAGGTCACTAAAATTGGTGTACCAATGCAGACTACTCAGCGAGAGCGCGTAGCGAAACGGGGTTTTTTGCAAAGATTTTCACAGGTGGGTGAAAAAATAGTCATAATGGGCATGAAAGCCGGTCAATACGCTGAAAATCCGCGGTGAAAATATTCTCATGGACGAATTTGAAGGAGATCACAGAATGAACGGAAAGCTGAAAATTCAGGAGATCGCTCGCCAAACCGGGTTGTCGATCAGCACCGTTTCCCGCGTGCTGGCGGGCAAGGCCAACACCAGCGCCGAGGCGCGCCGCAAGGTGCTGGACTGTGCGCAGCAAAACGGCATTCTGCAGGGTATTTCCAGCGGCCGGCTGATGCTGAACAACGTGATGGTGTTCGCGCCGCAGCGCGCGTTCGACGTGCGCACCGACATCTTCTACTACAAGGTCATTCAGGGTATCGCCGCCGCGCTGATGGAGCACGAGGTGCGCATCCGCTACTGCGGGCTGGAAGAGCAACACAGCGACGGCGCGCTGTTTCTGGAAAAGATGAGCGACCCGCACACCGAAGCGGCGCTGATCATCGGCATCGACGACGAGCATATCCACACCCTGGCCGCCGATCTGCACAAGCCCTGCGTGCTGATCAACTGCAGCGATCGGCAGATGCGGCTGGACAGCGTCTCACCGGATCATCAGCTGATCGGGGATTACTCCGCCAGCTACCTGTTCCAGCAGGGGCACAGCCATATCCTCAATCTGCAGTGTCTGCGCCGCCACACCATGGAGCTGCGGCTGGCGGGCATCCGGCAGGCCTACGCCCGGCATCATTTGTCGTTCGACGACGGCCGCCATCTGGTCACCACCTCGGGCTTCGGCGGCGAAGAGGCCGAGCAGGCGCTGACCACCTATCTCGACGGCCTCCTCGGCCACTCCCCGCTGCCGACGGCGATCCTGGCCGGCGGCGACTACATGGCGGTCGGGGCGGTCAAGGCGCTCAACAAGCGGGGCCTGAGCGTGCCGGGCGACGTCTCGGTGATGAGCACCGACGGCTTCAACCTGGCGGAAATCCACGATGTGCCGCTGACCTCGGTGCAGGTTCCGCGCGATGAGCTGGGCTACGAGGCGATCCAACTGCTGCAGCGGCGCATGCTGCGCGCCGACGCGCCGCCGTGCAATCTGCTGCTGCACGGCCGGCTGGCGGTGCGCGCCTCGGTGCGGCGCATCAGCCCGCACAAGACCGCGCCGGCGGTGAGCACGCATGACCACAGGCTTTATGACGAGTAGGCTACACTTAGGCACAGTGCATTCATTCGATGAGGTAAAATTTTTGCCTAAGGAGAGCCACTATGCCAGCCCAGCGCATGCGTTCCGTCATTCCTCCCTACATGCTGCGCCGCATCATTGAACACGGCAACGCCCCGCAGCGCGACTGCGCGCTGCACACGCTGAACCACGTGCAAAGCCTGCTCGGCAACAAGCCGCTGCGTTCGCCGACCGAGAAAAACGCCCGAGCCGGCGAAGCGCTCCGCGATATCTACGATGCCCAGAACGGTACCCAGCTGCCCGGCAAACAGGTGCGCAAAGAGGGCCAGCCCAGCAACCACGACGTGGCGGTGGACGAGGCCTACGACTATCTCGGCGTCACCTACGATTTCTTCTGGCAGGCCTACCGCCGCAATTCACTGGATAACCAGGGGCTGCCGCTGGTTGGCAGCGTGCACTACGGCAAGGAGTACCAGAACGCCTTCTGGAACGGCCAGCAGATGGTGTTCGGCGACGGCGACGGCGAGATCTTCAACCGCTTCACCATCGCCATCGACGTGGTCGGCCACGAGCTGGCGCACGGCGTGACCGAGAGCGAAGCCGGGCTGATCTACTACCAGCAGTCCGGGGCGCTCAACGAGTCGTTGTCCGACGTATTCGGCTCGTTGGTCAAGCAGTTCCACCTGCAGCAAACCGCCGATAAAGCCGACTGGCTGATAGGCGCCGGGCTGCTCGCCAAGGGCATCAAAGGCAAAGGGCTGCGCTCGATGTCGGCACCCGGCACCGCCTACGACGATCCACTGCTGGGTAAAGACCCGCAGCCCGCCAACATGAAAGATTATATCCAGACCAAGGAAGACAACGGCGGCGTGCACCTCAATTCCGGCATCCCCAACCGCGCCTTCTACCTGGCGGCGACGGCGCTGGGCGGCTTCGCCTGGGAGAAAGCCGGCTACGTCTGGTATGACACGGTGTGCGACAAAGCGCTGCCGCAAAACGCCGACTTCGCCACCTTCGCCCGCGCCACGGTGAAACATGCGCTAGCGCGTTTCGACCAGAGCGTGGCGGACAAGGTGCAGCAAGCCTGGCATCAGGTGGGGGTGGAATAATGAAACCGCTGCCGACGCTCAATCAGGATACGGTCATTGAGCTGGCGCGCGAGGGGGGCTTCGCCTACATTCCCAAACTGGCGGGCCAGCGCCGCATCGCGCTGGCCGATATCACGCCGGAGCAGCGGCAGCGCCTGAATCAGTTGCTGAACCAGACGCTGCCCTATGCGCAGGAAGAAGGCCAGCCCACCTCCCCCGGCTGCGGCGACCAGCGCTACTACCGCGTGCAAATCAACTACACCAGCCCCACCCTGAGCACTGAGATCGTGCTGTTAATCCCGGAAAGCAGCGCGCCGCAGGCGCTGGTGGATCTGTGGAAAACCGGCCAGGTGGATGAGTGAGGGCTTACAGCGGCTGATAGCTGAAATTCACCCGTTTTTTGGAGATCAGCCCGTGCCCATTCTGGCACAGGTAATCCACCGCCCCGCAGGCTTTCAATTCTTGCAGCGGCTGCCCGCACTCCGGGCAGCTCGCCAGCTGCCGATAATCGTGCTGACAGGCTTCACAATGGTAGTGACCCGCTACCCACTTCATGGTCTGACTGCATTGCGGACAGTGCGCTTCCATAACGACTCCTGGTTAAATCGCGCCCCATGAGCGCAAGAAATAGATCCCCAACGCGGTGGTGAAGAACGAACCGACGGTGGTGATGGCGATAATGTTGGCCGCCAGCGTGGCGTTGCCGCCCATCGCGCGCGTCATCACATAGCTGCCCGAAGCGGTCGGCGTGGCGGAAAACAGGAAGATAATGCCCAGCGCCGCCCCCTGAAACCCGCACAGCCAGCCGGCCAGCGTCATCAGGCACGGCACCAGAAACAGCTTGGCCGCCGACGACAGCGCCGCCACGTTGGACGAGCGGAACATGGCGCGAAAATCCAGGCTGGCGCCGGTGCACAGCAGCGCCAGCGGCAACGACAGCGCGGAGATATAGCTGCCGGTCTGGCGGATCACGGTCGGGATGCCCAGTCCGGTTTGCGCATACAGCAGCCCGCACACCAGGCCAATGATCAGCGGGTTGGTAACGATGCTGCGCAGCAAAGACAGGTGGCTGATTTTCTTGCCCTGCCCGCCCTGCAGGCTGCGCGTGAGGGTGATGACCGACAGCACGTTGAACAGGATCACCGTCACCGTCAGGTACAGCGAGGCGAGCGCAATGCCTTCGCTGCCGTAGGCGGTCATGGCGTAGGCCAGGCCGACGATGGCGGTATTGGCGCGGAAACCGCCCTGTACGAACACCCCGCGCTCACGCGGCTCTTTCACCAGCCACTTGGCGGCCAGCTCCAAGAGCAGGAAGGTCGCCAGCGTGCCGACCGCGCCAAACAGCACTAGCGGCAGGTTGCCGAGCAGCTGCGGGTGGTTGGTGGCGATGCTGAAAAACAGCAGGCACGGCAGCGCCAGATTGAACACCAGGCGGGTCGCGCCGTCGACAAAGCGGTCATCCATCAGGCGCCAATGGCGCAGCAGGATCCCCAGCAGCATCATCAACAGATTCGGCACGGTGACGTTAAACGCAAAACTCCAGGTTTCCCAGGACATGGTGTTCCTTCAGGCAGGCGAGGTAATCTTCAGATAATAAAACGATTTCGGGCCAATAAAAAAGGGGCGCGGCATCACTGCCGCGCCCCACACGAGCGATTACTTGCTCTTTTTCAGGTGGCTCATCAGGCGCTTGCGCTTACGCATCTGGGTCGGCGTCAGCAGGTTGCGTTTGCCGGCGAACGGGTTGTCCCCCTCTTTGAACTGGATGCGGATCGGCGTCCCCATCACGTTCAGCGAGCGGCGGAAGTAGTTCATCAGATAGCGTTTGTACGAATCGGCCAGATCGCTGACCTGGTTGCCGTGGATCACCACGATCGGCGGGTTGTAACCGCCGGCGTGGGCATATTTCAGCTTCACGCGGCGGCCGCGCACCAACGGCGGCTGGTGATCGTCAACCGCCATCTGCATGATTTTGGTCAGCATCGAGGTATTTACGCGGCGGGTTGCGCACTCGTAGGCTTCCTGCACCGATTCGAACAGGTTGCCGACGCCGCTGCCGTGCAGCGCGGAAATGAAGTGCACGCGCGCGAAGTCGACGAAGCCCAGACGCAGGTCGAGCATCTCTTTCACGTGCTCGCGATCTTCTTCGCTCATACCGTCCCACTTGTTGACCGCAATCACCAGTGAGCGCCCACTATTGAGGATAAAGCCGAGCAGCGAGAGATCCTGATCGGAGATGCCTTCACGCGCGTCGATCACCAGCAGCACCACGTTGGCGTCTTCAATCGCCTGCAGGGTTTTGATCACCGAGAACTTCTCGACGGTTTCGGTCACCTTGCCGCGTTTACGCACCCCGGCGGTGTCGATCAGCACGTATTCGCGTTCGTCGCGCACCATCGGAATGTAGATGCTGTCGCGGGTGGTGCCCGGCATGTCGTACACCACCACGCGCTCCTCGCCGAGGATGCGGTTAGTCAGCGTAGACTTACCAACGTTCGGACGACCGACGATCGCCAGTTTGATCGGCAGATCCTGCGGGTTGAACTCTTCTTCCGGCTCTTCGTCTTCTTCGCCTTCCAGCGTTTCGCCGTTTTGCTCGGCCCAGTAAGCGGCGTTGGCCTCTTCCTCGGTCAGCTCGACGTCTTCCGGTTTTTCCGGCACGAACGGCACCAGCACGTGTTCGATCAGTTGGGTCACGCCACGGCCGTGGGAAGCGGCGATAGCGAACACTTCACCCAGGCCGAGCGAGTAGAAATCGGCGGTGGCTGTGTCCGGATCCAGACCGTCGGTCTTGTTGGCCACCAGGAAGGTCGCCTTCTGGCGGCTGCGCAGGTGCTGGGCGATGCCCTGATCCGCCGGCATCAGGCCGGCGCGGGCGTCGACCATGAACAGCACGATGTCCGCTTCTTCGATCGCCAGCAGCGACTGACCGGCCATGCGCGTTTCGACGCCGTCTTCGGTGCCGTCGATACCGCCGGTATCGACGATGATGAATTCATTGCCTTCGATTTCAGCACGACCATACTTGCGGTCACGCGTCAGCCCCGGGAAATCCGCCACCAGCGCATCGCGCGTATGGGTTAAACGGTTGAACAAGGTGGATTTACCCACATTCGGGCGCCCGACCAGCGCGACGACAGGTATCATTGTTGAAGCCTCATTACTTAATAATCAATGCGTTACTGCACTGTGGATAGACACCAGCGGTGCAGCTTGTAAAAATACGAAACGGCCCCTGAACATTCAGGAGCCGTTTTCAAGCCTTGCGACGAGCGGCGTTAGCGGGTGAAAGCGTAAACTTTCCCACCGCGGGCCTGGATGATCAGCTTGTCGCCGGCCACCATCGGCGCAGACAGGAAGCCGGAGCTGTCCACTTCCTGCTGGGCGACAAAACGGCCATCGGTGGTGTTGATCCAGTGCAGATAGCCTTCGGCGTCACCGGTCACCAGATAACCATTATACATCACCGGCGGCGTCAGGTTACGGTGCAGCAGATCGCTCTGCGTCCACACGGTCACGCCGCCTTCGGTGCTGAGCGCGACTACGCGATCGTTCTGGTCGATCAGGTAGATGCGGCCCGCGTCGACGATGAAATCGTTCACCGACCCCAGCTCGCGTTTCCAGATGATCTGGCCGGAACGCAGATCCAGCGCCGTCAGGTTACCGTTGTAACCCAACGCGTAGACCACGCCATCAACGATCACCGGCGTGGTGTCCACGTCGTTCAGGCGATCGATTTCGGTTGCGCCGCTCGGCTGAGAAATACGCTGTTGCCAGATAATCTGGCCCTGCTGCATCAGCACTGCACTGACGCGGCCGTTGTCACCGCCGACGATGGCGGCGCCAAAAGCGACGGCCGGCGCGGATTCACCGCGCAGCGACAGCGAAGGCATATCCAGGTTAACCGTCCACTTCACCGCGCCGTCGGCTTCGTTCAGCGCCTGCAGCATGCCGTTAGAGGTGTGCACCAACACCATGCCGTCGCTGACAACCGGACGAGAGATCGCTTCGCCGGCCACTTTGGTCTGCCAGGCGATAGCGCCGTCGGCGGTGTTCAATGCGTAAACCACCGCTTTTTCGCTGCCGACGTAAACCTTGTCACCCGCGACAGTCAGGCCGCCCGACAGCAGCGCAGACAGGTTGCTGGAGAAGAAGCCGGTCTTCTCAGAGAGATTGACCTTCCACTTCTCGTTGCCGCTGTCGGCATCCATCGCTTTCACGATGCCAAAGCGATCGGCGGCGTAAATGGTGCTGTCTTGATAGGCCGGACGCAGGTGGGAGTAATACTCACCGATACCGTCGCCCACCGAGGTGCTCCACGCCTTGCTCGGCGTAAACTGATTTTCAACTTTCGGCAACGGCGACATGGTAACCACGTCTTCTTCGCTGTTAAACAGCGAGCAACCACTCAGCAAGGCAGCGGAAACCAGTCCGACCAAGAGTGTTTTACGCAATTGCATGGGAATTCCCCTTAGCTGGACAAGTTATTCAATTTCATGCGCAGCAGAACCTGCAGCGCCTGAGAAGCGTTGGACTCAATGCCTTTGCTGTAAGCTTCGCGCGCGCCCTTGGCGTCGCCCTTGGCCAGCAGCACATCGCCGCGCACATCCTGCATCATCGCCGCCCAGCCTTCGCCTTTCACGCCATCCAGCGTTTTCAGCGCTTCATCCAGCTTTTTCTCCTGCAGCTGAACGCGCGCCAGACGCAGATCGATCATCGCCAACAGGTTGTCGTCTTTGGTCTGGCCCTGCGCCAGCGCCAGTTGTTGTTCCGCCTTGGCGAAATCATTCTGTTCGACAAAGTGCTTGGCCAACTGCAGCGCGGCCAATACGCCGTAGCTGTTACCGTTAGCCTGGACAAATTTCTCCGCGGCGGCCACGTCATCCGGCTTGCCGGCCGCCAGACGATCGCTGGCTTCCTGATAGGATTGCGACGCAGCCATCATGTTGGAGTTTTCATGGCTCTGCCAGTAACGCCAGCCAACCAGGGCACCAATTCCGAGCACCACGCCCACCGCCAGCGCTTTGCCGTTCTCGGCAAAGAACCGACGCAGTGCGTCGACTTGTTCGTTTTCAGTGGTATAGACTTCCACGGTGTCCTTCTCCTTAACCTAACATCAAAGCCAGACGCGCAGCGACTTCGCCTTGCGCCAGCGTTTCTTGTTCACCACTGCGCAGGTCTTTCACCACCACCTGCTGCGCCGCCACTTCGCTCTCACCCAGGATCAGCGCGATGCGCGCGCCCCATTTGTCCGCACGGGTGATCTGCTTCTTGAAGTTGCCGCCGCCGTAATTGGTCATCAGCTTCAGCTGCGGCGCCGCGTCGCGCACCTGTTCAGCCAGCTGCATCGCCGCGCTCTGGGTGCCCGCGCCGGAAGAGATGACGTACACGTCGATAGCCGACGGCGCCTTGAATTCCGGGTTAACCGCCTGCACCAGCAACACCAGGCGCTCGAGGCCCATGGCGAAACCGACCGCCGGGGTGGCACGGCCGCCCAATTGCTCGACCAAGCCGTCGTAACGGCCGCCCGCGCAGACGGTGCCCTGCGCGCCCAGGCTGGTGGTTACCCACTCAAACACGGTGCGGTTGTAGTAATCCAGACCGCGCACCAGGCGCTCGTTAACGGTATATGGGATACCTGCCTGCGCCAAAAGTTCACACAGACCGGCGAAGTGAGCACGGGATTCTTCGTCCAGGTACTCGGACAGGCGCGGCGCGTCGTTCAACAGCGCCTGCACCTCAGGATTCTTGGAGTCCAGCACGCGCAGCGGGTTGCTATACATGCGGCGTTTGCAGTCTTCGTCCAGCACCTCGACGTGCTGCTCCAGGAATGCCACCAGCGCGTCGCGGTAGTTGGCGCGCGCCTCCAGCGAACCGATGGAGTTCAGCTCCAGCTTGACGTGCTCGGCGATGCCCAGCGCTTTCCACCAGCGGGCCGTCAGCAAGATCAGCTCGGCGTCGATGTCCGGGCCTTGCAGGCCGAACACTTCCGCGCCCAGCTGATGGAACTGACGGTAGCGGCCCTTCTGCGGGCGCTCATAGCGGAACATCGGGCCGATGTACCACAGACGCTGTTCCTGATTGTACAGCAGACCATGTTCGATGCCGGCGCGCACGCAGCCAGCCGTCCCTTCCGGACGCAGCGTCAGGCTTTCGCCGTTGCGGTCTTCGAAGGTATACATCTCTTTTTCCACGACGTCGGTCACTTCGCCGATCGCGCGTTTGAATAACGGGGTCTGCTCTACAATCGGCAACCGGATTTCGCTGTAACCGTAGCTGCCCAGCACCTGCTTGAGGGTGCCTTCAATACGCTGCCATAATGCCGTTTCTTCCGGCAGGTAGTCGTTCATGCCGCGAATGGCTTGAATGTTCTTTGCCACGTGAGTTCTCTGTCCGTTGTCTGTAAAAATGAACCCGATTATAGGGACTTTGCCGCCCGGTATTCAACGCGGATGCGGTTTTCTGCCCTTCAGGTTCATAAACAAGCGGGCCAACAGGCCCGCCGTGTAGCGATAACGCTTATTTTTCCAGCAGGTTGACCGTGATGCGGTTGCTTTCGTCCATCATCGCGGCCTTGGCGCGAATTTTCGCTTCCAGCTGGTCGATCATCTGTTCGTTGTCGAAACGCTCTTTCTGGCGCACGCCGTCTTCATAGAAGCCGCTCTTCTTGTGGCCGCCGGTCACGCCCATGGTGGACACCAGCGCTTCGCCCGGGCCGTTTACCACGCAGCCGATAATCGAAACGTCCATCGGCGTGATGATGTCTTCCAGGCGCTGCTCCAGCGCGTTCACCGTGCCGATCACGTCGAACTCCTGACGAGAACAGGTCGGGCAGGCGATGAAGTTGATGCCGCGCGCGCGGATGCGCAGCGACTTCAGGATATCGAAACCGACCTTCACCTCTTCAACCGGGTCTGCCGCCAGCGAGATGCGCAGGGTGTCGCCGATGCCTTCAGACAGCAGCATGCCCAGGCCGATGGCCGATTTGACCGACCCGCTGCGCGCGCCGCCGGCTTCGGTGATGCCCAGGTGCAGCGGCTGATCGATGCGCGACGCCAGCAGACGGTAGGATTGCACCGCCAGGAACACGTCCGACGCCTTGACGCTGACCTTGAACTGGTCGAAGTTGAGGCGATCGAGAATGTCCACGTGGCGCATGGCAGATTCCAGCAGCGCTTCCGGCGTAGGTTCGCCGTACTTTTCCTGCAGATCTTTCTCCAGCGAGCCGCCGTTGACGCCGATGCGAATCGGGATGTTCTTGTCGCGGGCGCAGTCCACCACCGAGCGAATGCGCGATTCGTTACCGATGTTGCCCGGGTTGATGCGCAGGCAGTCTACGCCGTATTCGGCAACCTGCAGCGCGATGCGATAATCGAAGTGGATATCAGCGACCAGCGGCACGTTGACCTGCTGCTTGATCAGCTTGAACGCCTCGGCAGCGTCCATGGTAGGAACCGAAACGCGGACGATGTCGACGCCCACGCGCTCCAGCGCTTTGATCTGATTAACCGTTGCTTCAACATCGGTGGTACGGGTGTTGGTCATCGACTGCACGGCAATCGGCGCGCCATCACCAATAGGCACCTTGCCGACGTAAATGCGTGTAGATTTTCGACGGTTGATGGGCGCTTGGTTATGCATTACTTACTCTCCATTGCTGCTCTGACATCACGACCGGGGCCGCGCGATTACTGCGCGGCGACGGTCAGGCGAGCAACACGGTTTGACTTAACGAACCGGCTTAAATCAACCGGTTTACCCTGATACTGGATCTGTACTGCCGCCGGCGCGCCGATGGTCAGTTTATACGGCGCAGTGCCGGCCAGGTTCAGCTTGCCGCCCTTCTTCTGGGTGCCGCTGAACAGCGTTTTACCGCTCGCGTCGCTCACCTGCAGCCAGCAGTCGGCGGAGAAGTCCATTACCAGCGCGTTCGGATCGGCTGCCGGCGCAGCCACGCCCGCATCGGCGGTCGGCAGCGGCGCTTGTGCCGCCGGGGTGGTTTCCGGCAGGGTAGTCTGGCTTGGCGACACCACGGCAGGCTGCTGCTGAGCCGTACCCGGCACCTGAGCGGTAGCCGCCGGTGCCTGAGCCGCTGCGCCGGCATCGGCCGGCGCAGCGCTGTTGTCGGTCAACGGCACGTTGGTGCCGGCGTCGGCGTTGCCGTCGGTCAGCGGCACGGACTGCCCTTCGTTATTCTGTGAAAGCTGCGCGGAGGACTGATCGGCCATGGTGGCGATCTCTTCCTGCTGGGCCTTGTGGTTTTGCCACCACCAGGCGCCGGTCAGGCCGATCACCACGAACACGATAAGCCAGGTGAAGCTCATCAGCCAGCCGTCGCGTTTCTTGCGGCGCTTGCCCAGCGAGAAGCTTTGCATCGGCGCCACTTTCGCCATCTTCAACGGCGCCTGCTTGGCCAGCATCGGCAGCAGTTCGTCTTCCGGCAAATGCACCAGCTTGGCGTAGGAACGGATGTAGCCGCGCACGAAGGTGGACGCGAGGTCAGCAGACACGCTGTCTTCCTCGATATCGCGCACGGTGGACATTTTGAGACACAGGCGTTCTGCAACGGTCTGTTGGCTCAGCCCGAGTTGCTCACGGGCCTGACGCAGGCGCTGGCCCGTCGTCATGGATACGGTTTTATCTTGGGAGGCTTCAGTATTCATTAGCTAAGAACTGCTGGTACTGTTTGGATTGTGGAAAACTTCGCGCTAGCTGCTTGCCATAGCGTTGAACGCTATCCTGACGGCCGGCTAACGCGGCGAAACGAATCTGTAACCATAAGCTGCTGGCGCTGGCCGGCAGAACATGCTGATAAACATCCAATAAAAGTTGCGACTGGGCGCGCTTCCCTTCTCCAAATTGCTTTTCGGCCTCCGCCAACAGCGGAGTGCCTTTGTCCGGATCGACCTTCAGCGCGCGGCTCAACAGCGTGCGCGCCTCATCGTTTTGTCCGGCCTTGAGAAAACAGTAACCTGCGTTTTCCAGGCTGTCGGCGACCTGGCCATAATCGGGCGCCAGCGCCGCAGCGCTAAACTGCTGTTGCGCCGGTACATACTGCCCTAAACCGCAAAGAAACGCACCGTAATTATTCAATACGGTGCCATTGCCTGGCGCAAGTTTGAGCGCTTGCCGATAACGCTGTTCGGCCGCGATATTTTCACCGATCCGCTGCTCATAGAGCGCCATGCCCAACTGCGTGCGGTAATCCTGCGGGGCCGCGTCCAGCGCCTTTTCCAGGTTCTGGCGCGCGGCGTCCATATCGCCTTGCTGCAGGTACTCCAGGCCCAGCTGCAACCGCGTCTGGCCCGCCTCAGAGACTTGTGCATCCTTTTCCGGCGCTGAACCGGAACACCCGGCCAACAACCCGGCCGCCAGCCACACACCCCACAGTTTCAGCTTCATGCCCGCATTCATTTCCTTATCGGCCGTCAGCCAACGCCCGCCAGCGACACGCTTGCGCATAACAGGCTGTTAGATAACAAAAAATGGTGCTATAGGATTCAGACCGCCCGTACGTTGATAGGTTCCCCGGCCATTTTCTTCTTCAGGGTACGCTTGGTACGATCGATCACTTCACCCGCCAGTTGCCCGCAGGCGGCGTCGATGTCGTCACCACGGGTTTTACGAACAATAGTCGTAAAGCCGTATTCCATCAACACCTTGGAGAAACGATCCACCCGGCTGTTGGAGCTGCGGCCGTACGGAGCCCCCGGGAACGGGTTCCATGGGATCAGGTTGATCTTGCACGGCGTGTCTTTCAGCACTTCCGCCAGCTGATGCGCATCGTCGGTGCTGTCGTTGATATGATCCAGCATCACGTACTCGACGGTCACGCGGCCCTGATTGGCGTTGGATTTCTCCAGATAGCGACGCACCGCGGACAGGAAGGTCTCGATGTTGTACTTGCGGTTGATCGGCACGATCTCATCGCGGATGGTGTCGTTCGGCGCATGCAGCGAGATCGCCAGCGCCACGTCGATCATGTCGCCCAGTTTGTCCAGCGCCGGCACCACGCCGGAGGTAGACAGGGTCACGCGGCGTTTGGACAGGCCAAAGCCGAAGTCGTCCAGCATGATTTCCATCGCCGGCACCACGTTGTTCAGGTTGAGCAGCGGCTCACCCATGCCCATCATCACCACGTTGGTGATCGGACGTTGGCCGGTCACCTTCAGCGCGCCGATAATTTTCGCCGCGCGCCACACCTGGCCAATGATTTCCGACACGCGCAGGTTGCGGTTGAAGCCCTGCTGCGCCGTCGAACAGAATTTACACTCCAGCGCGCAGCCTACCTGCGAGGAGACGCACAGCGTCGCGCGGTCGGCTTCCGGGATGTACACGGTTTCGACCTGCTGATCGCCAACTTTAATCGCCCACTTGATGGTGCCGTCGGCCGAACGCTGTTCTTCCGCCACTTCCGGCGCGCGGATCTCCGCCACGCGCTGCAGCTTGCCGCGCAGGACTTTGTTGATGTCGGTCATCTGCTCGAAATCGTCGCAGCAGTAGTGGTAAATCCACTTCATCACCTGATCGGCGCGGAACGGTTTCTCGCCCATTTCGGCGAAGAACTCGCGCATTTGCTGGCGGTTCAGATCCAGCAGGTTGATTTTGGCCGCAGCCGGTTGCTCCACGTTAACGGAGGGGGTAGTCAGCGAATTATTTTCAGACACGGTGTGCTCGGACGTGATGGGTTCTAACATAATGATCTCTGGCCTCGTTATTACACGTTATGGCGCTAAAGAATGGACAGTAAGTTGTGCATTTCAGCCCGCATGATTCGGGTGGCGGCACTAAAAACACGCCCCTGACAAGTCGTCTTATCAGGGGCGCGGCATTGTACAAATTTTAGTAGCGGGTGGCTACGGCTGAAAGGCATTCAAGGCATTTTTATTGTTTCAGCCGGTGAATGCCTGGTTATCAGCCAAGAAACGGCACGATTAACGTGCGCAGATTTCGCTTTCGTTGAAGAAGTAAGCGATTTCGCGCTGTGCGGATTCAACGGAGTCGGAACCGTGAACGGCGTTAGCGGTGAAGCTGTCCGCGTAGTCGGCACGCAGGGTACCGGCCAGCGCGTTGTCCGGGTTGGTTGCGCCCATGATGTCACGGTTGCGCTGCACGGCGTTTTCAGATTCCAGAACCTGCACCATGATTGGGCCGGAGGTCATGAACTCAACCAGACCGTCGAAGAATGGACGGCCTTTGTGCTCAGCGTAGAAGCCTTCAGCTTGTTCGCGAGTCAGACGCAGCATTTTAGCAGCGATGATTTTGAAACCGGCGCGCTCGAAACGAGCATAGATAGCGCCGATGTCGTTGTTGGCTACAGCGTTTGGTTTAACGATGGAAAAGGTACGTTCTACGGTCATGATGGCCTCTGTATGACTTCCAAAACAGGCCGGTCTGCAATGTTGCCGGCCTTCTCAAGTGGCGCAGATTATATGTGCGCCGTTAACGCTTGCCTACGGGAAAATCAACATTTCATTAAAAAAATATGATCTTCATGGGCCATTTTCGACAACGCGGCGGCGCTACTGGGTCTTGTCGGTAGACGGGATCAAATTGCGCAGCCAGCTGCCCCAGCGGCGCTGATAAAACGGCTGCGTATGGGAGATCAGATAGTGGCTGATGCCGCGCTCTTTCTCCGACACCAGGCAGAAATCCACCGGTTCGTCGTTCGGCGCCGTTTCGCTGGCGACGCTGCCGGCCTCGTTGATCAACGCCTCGATCTCCGCCGGCTCGGCGTCCACTTCCAGCCCGATCAGCAAATTCGGCTTCTCGTCCGCCGCCTGGTCGTGCATCAGCGCCAGAAACGCGCGGCGCACCGGCTTGCGCTGGCTGAACAGCGTGGTCAACGCGTCCACCATCGCCGACGGGTACTCTTCGGGCTGCCCCAGCAGGATTTGGGTCTCTTTGTCGACGTAATGCTCCACCGGTTTGACGACGCCGCCGGTCGCCAGCAGCATC
Organism: Serratia sp. CY44782; assembly: GCF_052168715.1. NCBI lineage: Bacteria > Pseudomonadati > Pseudomonadota > Gammaproteobacteria > Enterobacterales > Yersiniaceae > Serratia > Serratia sp. CY44782. Next base: position 76,330 of record NZ_JBJNME010000011.1, on the reverse strand, counting down.
GCCACCTCTTCCGGATAGAACTCCTTGCCGTACTCCGCCTTCGGGTTGAGGAACAGATCCGCGCCCTGGGTGATTTCGAACAGCACCCGCGCCGGCATGGCGATAAATGGCTGTTCGTCCTCAACGGCCTTCTGCAGCGCTTCCAGCGAGGTGAAGAACGGAATGATGCTGCCGCCGTCCTGCTTCTCCCAATGCTGGATATTGACCGGCGTATCCGCGTTCAGCGCGATGTCGCCGTCCTGCTGCACCTGCTCGCTGTCACCGAGGATCAGCACCGTGGCGTCGAGCAGTTCACGGAAGAACGCCGGGCGGTGGGCCGGCTCCGTCACCGCCAGCTTCAGCAGGCGTTCAAGTTCGTTCTCGCTCGGGGCGGCATCGTGATGATGGGCACTCATGGCAAACTCCAGGGATCAAATAGCGAGGCCCAGCATGCTGGGCCCCGAAGATAATGCGCATTCTAGCGCCCGACGCGGCGGGCGTTCAATTATTTGGCTTTGCTCAGCAGCAGATTGGCCAGGGTACGCACGCCCAAACCGGTCGCGCCGGCCGACCACTGCTCCACCGCGCCTTTGCGGTAGGTGGCGGAACAGTCGATGTGCAGCCAGCCTTGCTGGTAATTCTTGACGAAGTGCGACAGGAAGGCCGCCGCGGTGCTGGCGCCGGCGGTGTAGGCCGGGCCGGCCACGTTGTTCAACTCAGCGAAGTTGGACGGCAGCTGGCTGCGGTGGAACTCGGCCAGCGGCAGACGCCAGAACGGCTCTTGTTCGGCGGCGGCGCTGCTCAGCAGCTCCTGCGCCAGCGCGTCGTCGAAGCTGAACAGGGCGTGGTAGTCGTTGCCGACCGCGGTTTTGGCCGCGCCGGTCAGGGTGGCGCAGTCGATAATCAGCTGCGGGTTCTGCTCAGAAGCGTCGATCAGGCCGTCGGCCAGCACCAGGCGCCCTTCCGCATCGGTGTTCATCACCTCAACGGTTTTGCCGTTGCGGTAGCGAATGATGTCGCCCAGTTTGAAAGCGTTGCCGCTGACCATGTTGTCGGCGCAGCACAGGTACAGCTTCACGCGCTGCTTCAGGCCGCGCGCCGCCGCCAGCGCCAGGGCGCCGGTGATGGTGGCCGCACCGCCCATGTCAGCCTTCATCGAGTCCATAAAGGCGCTCTGTTTCAGGCTATAACCGCCGGTATCGAAGGTGATGCCCTTGCCGACCAGGCAGGCGAACACCGGCGCGTCCGGGTTACCGGTCGGGTTGAAGTCGAGCGCCAGCAGCACCGGTGGGCGCTCGGAGCCGCGGCCGACGGTGTGGATGCCGGCATAGTTCTGCTCGCGCAGATCTTCGCCCTTGGTGATGCGGTAGCTGACGGCATCGCAGCCGACGTCGCACATCAGATCGACGGCTCGGGTCGCCAGTTGCTCTGGCCCCAGCTCTTCCGCCGGCATATTGATGGTGTCGCGCACCCAGTCTACGATCTTCAGGCGCTTATCCAGCTCCTGACGCGCGGCTTCCGGCAGCTCGGCCCATTCGACGTTGCGCTGCCCTTTCGGCCCGCGGTAGCCCTGCCAGAACGCCCAGCTGTTTTCCAAGTCCCAACCGTCGCCGGCGAGTTTGACGTTTTTGATGCCCTGACCGTCAATTTTGCGGCCCGCACGCTGGATCGCGCCCAGTTTGTCGGCGCCGGTCAGGTGGATGGTCATCCCTTCGCCGTTGGTGCTGAGCAGCGCTTTTTCGCCCCAACGGGCGTCGGCAGGTTGTTGCGACAGCGTGACCTGCATGAATTCTGTTGTCATAGCCTTCTTACTCCGGATTATTCTTTTATTAATCTTGTCGGATACAAAATAAACGGGCCGCCCATGGCAGCCCGTTACGCTATTTACTCCGCTTCATCTAACCAGACCAGCAGGATCGCTTCCAGTATTTTTTCGTTGGAAGCCTGCGGATCGTCGTCGAACTCTTCGAGATCGCAGATCCACTGATGCATGTCGGTAAAACGCACGGTTTTCGGATCGGTGTCCGGGTATTGGTCGTACAGGGCTTCGCCGATTTCTCGGCTGTCGGTCCACTTCAGTCCCATTATGATCTCCGGGTTGGCGCTGCGGCTAACAATTAATGCTCACGCGCGTGGTTGACGGTGTAGCGCGGCATTTCGACCACCAGATCTTCGTCGGCGACCAGCGCCTGGCAGCTCAGACGGCTTTCCGGCTCCAGGCCCCACGCTTTGTCCAGCATGTCGTCTTCCAGCTCGCTGCTCTCTTCCAGCGAATCGAAGCCTTCACGCACGATGCAGTGGCAGGTGGTGCAGGCGCAGGATTTCTCGCAGGCGTGCTCGATTTCAATGCCGTTGCGCAGCGCAACGTTGAGGATCGACTCCCCTTTTTCGGCTTCCAGAACCGCCCCTTCCGGGCAAAGATCTTGATGGGGCAGGAAAACAATTTTAGGCATGGTTAAACCTCATCCACAGAATGGCCAGCCAGCGCGCGGCGAATGGAAGCGTCCATGCGGCGCGCGGCAAAATCTTGCGTTTGTGCATCTAATGTTTTGATGGCGTCTTCGATAGCGGCGGGATCTTCCCCCTGCACCGCCTGCTGCAACGCCTGGGTCGCGGCGGCGATCGCCTGGCTTTCCGTCTCGCTCAGCAGCGCGGCGTCGGTGGCCAGCGCGCCCTGCAGGCTTTCCAGCACCCGCGCGGCTTCCACGCGTTGCTCCGCCAGCTTGCGCGCGCCCACGTCGCTTTGCGCGTTGGCCATCGAATCCTTGATCATGCCGGCGATTTCGCTGTCCGACAGGCCGTACGACGGCTTGACCTGGATCGACGCTTCAACGCCGGTGGATTTCTCCATTGCGGTGACGCTCAGCAGACCGTCGGCATCCACCTGGAAGGTAACGCGAATGTGCGCCCCCCCGGCAGGCAGCGGCGGCAGGCCGCGCAGCGTGAAGCGCGCCAGCGAACGGCAATCCTGCACCAGCTCACGCTCGCCCTGCAGCACGTGGATCATCATCGCGCTCTGGCCGTCTTTGAAGGTGGTGAACTCCTGCGCGCGCGCCACCGGAATGGTGGTGTTGCGCGGGATCACTTTCTCCACCAGGCCGCCCATGGTTTCGAGGCCCAGCGACAGCGGGATCACGTCCAGCAGCAGCATGTCGCTGTCCGGCTTGTTGCCCACCAGGATGTCGGCCTGGATCGCGGCGCCGATGGCGACCACTTTATCCGGATCGATCGACGTCAGCGGCGTGCGGCCGAAGAAGGCCCCCACCTGCTCACGCACCAGCGGCACGCGGGTGGAACCGCCGACCATCACCACTTCCAGCACCTCGTCGGCGGCGACGCCGGCGTCTTTCAGCGCGCGGCGGCAGACCATCAGCGTACGTTTCACCAGCGGAGCGATCAGCGCTTCGAACTGGGCGCGGGTCACCTCGCCCTGCCAGCCGGCCACCTCGACGCGCACGCTGTCGGCATCGCTCAACGCGATTTTGGCGGCGATAGCGGCGTCCAGCAGCTGGCGCTGCACGCCGTGGTCGCTGCGATCGGCCACGCCGGCCTGCTCGCGCAGCCAGTCGGCCAGCAGGTGATCGAAGTCGTCGCCGCCCAACGCGGAATCGCCGCCGGTGGCCAGCACTTCGAACACGCCGCGGCTGAGGCGCAAAATGGAGATATCAAAAGTGCCGCCGCCCAGATCGTAAACCGCGATCACCCCTTCCTGGCCGGAATCCAGCCCGTAGGCGATCGCCGCCGCGGTCGGTTCATTCAGCAGGCGCAGGACGTGCAGGCCGGCCAGACGCGCCGCGTCTTTGGTGCCCTGGCGCTGCGCGTCGTCGAAGTAGGCAGGAACGGTGATCACCACGCCATCCAGCTCGCCTTCCAGCGCCGCTTGCGCGCGCGCGGACAGGGCCCGCAGGATATCGGCGGAGACGCCGACCGGGTTAACCGGGCCGGCGGCGGTGACGATCAGCGGCAGGCCGTTGTCGCTGGCCTGGAATTGATAAGGCAGGTTCGGGTAACGTTGCTGCACGTCCGCCAACGAGCGGCCCATCATGCGTTTGATGGAGCTGACGGTATTGGCCGGATCCTGCGCCGCCTGTTGGCGCGCCTCCCAGCCGACGCGCTGCGCGTCCGCCTGATAATGCACCACCGAAGGCAGCAAATGGCGGCCCTGTTCGTCGGCCAGCGTTTCCGCTTGCCCGCTGCGCACCGTGGCGACCAGCGAGTTGGTGGTGCCTAAGTCGATGCCGGCGGCCAGACGTCGCTGGTGCGGCGCGGCGCTGAGGCCAGGCTCACTAATTTGTAATAAGGCCATGTTGAAGCTTCCACAATCAGAATCAGAAGGTGTTACTCAAAACCCAGCAGTTTTTCTTCGAGTTGTTCAACCTGTTGCTGGAGTTTGTCCAAAAAGCGCAGCTTGCGCACGGTGTCGGCGGCGTCCGCCCATTGCTCGCCATCCAGCTGCTGCAGCATCAGCGCGCTGCGCTGCTTGATGGAGGAGGCCAGCCGCGCGCCGAAATCGACCAGCAGGCTTTCCGCCTCCGGCTTGCGCTCAATGGCGTCGAGCTCTTCGCGCAGTTCCAGCTGTTCCATCAGGAACGCGGTATCGCGCATCGTATGCTGTTCGTTGCCCAGATCGAAGCCGTGCAAAGATAGCATATACTCCGCGCGTTTTAACGGGTGCTTCAGCGCCTGGTAGGCTTCGTTGATGGTCGCCGCTTGCTGCAACGCCATCAGGCGTTCGCGCTCCGGCTGGTTGGCGAAACGATCGGGGTGGAATTGGCGCTGCAGATCCTGGAAGCGGGACGCAAGCAGGCTGCCGTCCACGGTGTAGCGAACTGGCAGCCCGAATAAAGTAAAGTAATCCATAGCGTGCTCTGGGCGTTAGCGGATGAAGTTCCCCCGCCGAAACGGGGGAGCACGATGGACTGTCAGACGTTGAAACTCTCGCCGCAGCCGCATTCGCTTGAGACGTTCGGGTTGTTGAACTTGAAGCCTTCGTTCAGGCCTTCCTTAACGAAATCAAGCTCGGTGCCGTCAAGGTAGACCAGGCTCTTGCCGTCGATGATCACCTTGATGCCTTTGTCTTCAAACACGATGTCGTCATCGTTGGCTTCGTCAACAAATTCCAGCACGTACGCCATCCCGGAGCAGCCGGAAGTTCGCACTCCCAGACGCAGGCCGAGACCTTTGCCGCGGTTCGTCAAAAACGCCTGAACACGCTGCGCAGCGCTGTCGCTCATGGTAATAGACATCACAACCTCACACTTCACATCAAAGCCCGGCGCAGCCGGGCCGACTCAGACAAATTACTTGGCGCTATGCTTGCTCTTATAATCGGCAATCGCTGCTTTGATGGCGTCTTCAGCCAGGATCGAGCAGTGAATTTTGACCGGCGGCAATTCCAGCTCTTCGGCGATCTGGGTATTTTTGATCGCTTCAGCCTGATCCAGCGACTTGCCTTTCATCCATTCGGTCACCAGCGAGCTGGAGGCGATGGCAGAACCGCAGCCGTAAGTTTTAAAGCGCGCGTCTTCGATGATGCCTTCATCGTTAACCTTGATCTGCAGCTTCATGACGTCGCCGCAAGCCGGCGCCCCTACCATGCCGCTGCCGACGGTAGGATCTTCGTTGTCGAAAGAACCCACGTTGCGCGGGTTTTCATAATGATCGATTACTTTTTCGCTGTAAGCCATGACCTTGCTCCTGAAACCTGAGAATTAATGATGCGCCCATTCGATGCTGTTGATGTCCACGCCCTGCTTGAACATCTCCCACAGCGGGGACAGATCGCGCAGACGGCCGATGGATTTACGCACCAGTTGAATGGTGTAGTCGATCTCTTCTTCCGTGGTGAAACGCCCCAGGGAGAAACGGATCGAGCTGTGCGCCAATTCATCGCTCATGCCCAGCGCGCGCAGCACGTAGGACGGCTCGAGGCTGGCGGAGGTACAGGCTGAACCGGAAGAAACGGCCAGGTCTTTCAGCGCCATGATCAGCGACTCGCCTTCAACATAGTTGAAGCTGACGTTCAGGATGTTCGGTGCGCCATGCTCCAGATCGCCGTTCAGATACACTTCTTCCATATCTTTCACGCCGTTCCACAGACGATCGCGCAGGGTGCGCAGACGCGCCATCTCTTCGGTCATCTCTTCTTTGGCGATGCGGTAAGCTTCGCCCATGCCGACGATCTGGTGGACAGGCAGGGTGCCGGAACGCATGCCGCGCTCGTGACCGCCGCCGTGTACCTGCGCTTCGATGCGGATGCGCGGCTTGCGGCGCACGTACAGCGCGCCGATGCCTTTCGGGCCATAGATTTTGTGGCCGGAGAACGACATCAGGTCGACTTTCAGCTTGCTCAGATCGATAGGCAGTTTGCCCACGCTCTGGGTGGCGTCAACGTGGTAGATGATACCGCGCGCGCGGCACATTTCGCCGATCGCTTCGATATCCTGCACCACGCCGATTTCGTTATTGACGTGCATGATGGAGACCAGAATGGTGTCATCGCGCATCGCCGCTTCGAGATCCTGCAGGCTGATGATGCCGTTGCTCTGCGGCGCCAGGTAGGTCACTTCAAACCCTTCGCGCTCCAGCTGACGGCAGGTGTCCAGCACGGCTTTGTGTTCGGTTTTGCTGGTGATGATGTGCTTGCCTTTTTTCTGGTAGAAATTGGCAGCGCCTTTGATCGCCAGGTTGTCGGATTCGGTCGCCCCGGAGGTGAAGACGATTTCGCGTGGGTCGGCACCCACCAGTTCGGCGATTTGGTTACGGGCGATGTCTACCGCCTCTTCCGCCTGCCAACCGAAACGGTGGGAACGGGAAGCCGGGTTGCCGAAAGTGCCGTCCAGGGTCAAAAACTGCATCATCTTCTCAGCAACGCGCGGATCGACCGGCGTCGTTGCTGAGTAATCCAGATAAATCGGTAATTTCATTGCTCTTGTGCTCCGTACATCACTTCCAAAAACTAAAAAAATTTCGCCAGCTGCTTATGCGCGCAGATTAACGTTGATAGTTTCTTGCGGACGACCGTTGGCCGTGCGGCGCGTATCGTTGTTTTGACGATCCGCCACCACCAGCACTTCCTGGTTATTGACCAGTTCTGCCAGCGTAATGTTGTTCAGGAACCCGCTGATGCGCTCGCTCAGATCGCGCCACAGGGCGTGGGTCAAGCAGCGATCGCCGCCCTGACAGCCTTCTTTGCCCTGGCAACGGGTTGCATCTACCGATTCATCGACGGCAGTGATGACAGCGCCAACGGCGATCTCACCCGCGTCTTTACCCAGCAGATAACCACCGCCCGGACCGCGCACGCTGGCCACCAGGCCATTCTTGCGCAGACGGGAGAATAATTGTTCCAGATAAGAGAGCGAAATACCCTGGCGTTCGGAAATGTCCGCCAGTGGCACCGGCCCTTCCTGGGAATGCAGCGCTACGTCGAGCATAGCGGTTACGGCATAACGGCCTTTGGATGTCAGTCTCATAGCTCAATGGTTACCTGTTGGTCAAATATGGCCGAAAGTCTGACATTCCTGAGTAAAACAGTCAACTATTTAACCTAGTAATTGACTCAAGTATTAGCACGTTTTGAACTTAGCAATAACAAAGGTATATAAAATACATGTTATAACCTTTGGATAACTAATACTATTGTCGCCCACCGTTATGCCACATCAATTAATTACCTTGATGTTTATCCTGTTTCTCGATCGACGTCAGCATGCCGCGCAGGATATTCAGCTCCTGCCCTTCCGGGCGCGCGCGGGTGAACAGCCGACGCAGGCGGCTCATCACCTGCCCCGGATGGGACGGGCGAATAAAGCCGGTGCGCTGCAGCGTCTGCTCCAGGTGCTGATAGAAACGCTCGAGGTCGTCCACCAGCGGATACGGCGTCTCTTCCAGCTGCGGCGCGCCCGCCTGTTGGCGATCGAGGTAAGCCACGCGCACTTCGTACGCCAGGATCTGCACCGCCATCGCCAGGTTCAGCGAGCTGTAGTCCGGGTTGGCCGGAATGGCGACGTGATAGTGGCACTTCTGCAGTTCATCGTTGGTCAACCCGACGCGTTCGCGGCCGAACACCAGCGCCACCGGCGCGTGTTCGCCTTCGTGTACCGCGCGCACGCCGCATTCACGCGGCTCCAGCATCGGCCACGGCAAGGTGCGAGAACGTGCGCTGGTGCCCACCACCAGGCTACAGCCGGCAATGGCGTCATCGAGGGTGTCGACGATAGTGGCGTTGCCGATCACGTCGCTGGCACCGGCGGCCAGGGCGATGGCCTGAGAATCGGGTTTGATCAGCGGATTAACCAGATAAAGGTTGGTTAAACCCATGGTTTTCATGGCTCTGGCGGTCGAGCCCATGTTGCCGGTATGTGAAGTCTCTACCAGAACAATGCGGATATTGTGCAGCATACAAACTCTGAGCGTGGCGGAAAATCGCAGCATCTTAACACAGCCATAGGCAATTTGCCGAACAGCTGCTATACTTCGCGCCGTTTCCTGTTCTTTAACATCCTAGTTGGAAGATACCCATGCATCCGATGCTGACTATCGCCGTGCGCGCTGCGCGCAAGGCCGGTAACCTGATTGCCAAAAACTACGAAACCCCGGACGCTGTAGAAGCGAGCCAGAAAGGGACCAATGACTTCGTCACCAACGTCGATCGCGATGCAGAGCATCTGATCATCGACGTCATCCGCAAGTCTTATCCGCAACACAGTATCGTGAGCGAAGAACGCGGTGAGCTGATCGGCGAAGATCGCGATGTGCAATGGGTGATCGATCCACTGGATGGCACTGCAAACTTCATCAAACGTTTCCCTCATTTCTCCGTTTCCATCGCCGTACGCATCAAAGGCCGTACTGAAGTGGCCGTGGTCTACGATCCGATGCGCAACGAACTGTTCACCGCCACTCGCGGCCAGGGCGCACAGCTCAACGGTTACCGCCTGCGCGGCACCAACGCCAAAGATCTGGATGGCACCATCCTGGCGACCGGCTTCCCGTTCAAGGTCAAGCAGCACGCAACGCCTTACATCAACATCGTCGGCAAACTGTTCACCCAGTGTGCAGACTTCCGCCGCACCGGTTCCGCCGCGCTTGATCTGGCCTATGTGGCCGCCGGCCGCGTAGACGGGTTCTTCGAAATCGGCCTGAAGCCGTGGGATTTCGCCGCGGGCGAACTGCTGGTGCGTGAAGCCGGCGGCCTGGTGACCGACTTCGTCGGTGGCCACAACCACTTCAGCTCCGGCAACGTGGTTGCAGGCAACCCGCGCGTAGTGAAAGCCATGCTGGCCACCATGCGTGAAGAACTGAGCGAAGCGCTGAAGCGTTAATCGCCAGAAGCGAATCGAAAAAAAAGCGCTGCCGATGCAGCGCTTTTTTTATGCCCGTTAGCGGGAGAAGGGCCGGATGCCGCCGCCGAATTCCGGCTGCGCGCTGACGTACAGCAACAGCCCCGCAGCCAACAGGATCAGGCCGCCGGCCAGCGCCAATGCCCCCCAGGCCACCGCGCTCCAGGCGGCGGGCGCGCGCGAACGGCTGAGACGCACCGCCAGCCGGCGGCTGTAATGCACCAGCAGTGCCAGCATCGAGATGGTCAACGAGGTGCCGAACGCCATCGCCAGCGCGGAGATCACTCCCCAGCCGAACACGCCGATCACCTTGGAGAACAGCAGCACCAAAATCGCCCCCGAACAGGGGCGCATGCCCATCGCCAGCACGATGGCGGCCTGAGTGCGCCAGTCGCTTCCCGCCTGCAGCTCGCTGTCGCTCGGCAGATGCCGGTGGCCGCAGCCGCAGTGGGCGCTGTGCACATGATCCGCCGCCAGCGGCGCCAGGCTGTTGATTCGCAGCGCCGGTGCCGGGCGCATCGCCTTGATCGCCGCAAACAGGCGTTTCAGCGCGCGCCAACTCAGCAGCACGCCAAGCAGCATCACCAGAATAAAACTGCCTTTTTCCAGCCAGAAGCTGCTTTGGTGCAGCTGGCGCGAAGAGAGCTGCAATACCACCAGCATCAGCGTGACCAGCGCGATCGCTACCCCGCCCTGTACCAGCGAGGCGGCGAAGGTCAGCTTCAGGCTGCTTTTCAGCCGCGCCGGATGGGTAGCCAGGTAGGTGGCGATCACCACTTTGCCGTGGCCGGGGCCGAGCGCATGCAAGACGCCATAGCCGAGGCTGAACAGCATCAGCGCCAGCCCGGCCTGCTGCGGCGCGGCCTTCACCTGCTGCAACAGCCCCGCCATCTGCTGGTGCAGCGCTTTTTGCCATACCACGCTCTGCATCAGCAGCTGCGGCCAATAGTGCCACGCCAGCAGCGCGGCGGCCGCCAACGCCAGCGTGAACGGCAGCAGCGGCCACAGGCCGAAGGCCCAGTGGCGTCGGCTCGTCGTCGGAGGTGAGAAATTTAACGACATTGCAGCGTCACCCGCTGGGCGAACTGCTGCCCCAGCGCCAGGTCTTCACCGGGCGAGTCGTTCTTGTCGAGCGACAGCGCATAGGCCTGCAGCGACGCATTCGGCTTCGGCGTCATCAGCTTGTAGCTACACAGCTGCGCCATCTCCGGCGGCAGATGCAGCGCATTTTGGTCTTTATAGGTCATATCCACGAAATAAGTCGGATCGTAAGTAGAAAGTTCGAACGGCTTGCCCGCCAGCGGCTGTGGCTCGGCCAACGGCAGCACGAACTCCAGCACCGCCTGATTGCCCTGGCGCGACAGGTGATATTCGCTGGGCAAGTTCAGGTATTTCACCGGCTTGCCGTCGCGGTAAAGATCGGTGAAATAGTGCTGCCCCAGCACGTTGGCCATCACTTCCGCCGCCAGCTTTTTCCACACTTCCGAATCGCTCTTGGCGTTTTTCGCATCGTAGAGCAGATCCGCCGAGGTGATTTCATCCATCACCCACACCATTTTCAGGCCGACCAGCCGCTGGTCTTTGGCGACGAAGGTGGTATTCATGTCGATAAAGCTGTGCGGATGCGCGATCGCACCGGCGCTGAACACGGCGCCGAAGGCAGCCAACAGACGACGTAACTTCATCATTATCCTGTCTTACCTGCATTTGTTATAACGTAACACAAATAAATACCGAACGGCCCGCCTCTCCCGGCGATATTTGTGACGAAAGTTGTAAGCCGAAGTAAAAGCCGCGCGGTAACCCTGCCATTACAAAGCCTTTTGCTATGCTTAGGCATAATCGCAACCTTTTATGCCGGAAGGTGATAATGAGCCTGGACACCTCTCCCGTGCCCGAGCTCTCCGGACAACAACGGCGCTGCCATCTGCTGCTGATGCTGTACACGCCGGAGCCCGAGTTACAGCTGGAGACCCTGAGCCGAATCAACGGCGTCGCCCCCCCGATAACCCGGCAAGATATAGCCGAGGTGGCCAGTGAAATCCAGCGTTTCCACCACCTGGAGATCGCCGTCGATCCCGATCGTGGTTACCTGCTGCGGGGCAGCGCGCTCGACCAGCGCCTGTGCCTGATCCATTGGCTGCGGCGGGCCCTGCGCTGCAGCCCGCAATTCGTTGAAGGCGATTTCGCCCCGCGCCTGCGGCACGCGCTGGCGGCCGATGCCGCCCCGGCGTCTGCGCTGGCAGAGGCGATCGATGCCTGCGAGCCGCTGCTCAACCGCCGCTTCGATGCACGCGACCGCCAATTCCTGCAGCATTATCTGCTCTACTGCGCCTGGCAAAATCGCCTGCGGCAGCATCCGCGTTTCGACGCCGTTCAGCGTGACTGGCTGCGGCAAAAACCGGAGCAGCAGGCCGCCGCCTGGCTGCATCAGGCCTGCAACCGGCTGTTTAACCAGCCGCCGCAGGCAGACGAGCGCGATTTTTTGGCGCTGACGTTTACCATGTTGAAAAATCACAGCTACCACAGCAACGACTCCGCGCAGGAACAGCGGCTGATGACGGCCATCGACAGCATGGTCGAGCGCTTCCAGCAACTTTCCGGCATGGCCTTCAGCAGCAAAACTGAGCTGGTCAGCCAGCTGTTTGCCCATCTGGCGCCGGCGCTGGAGCGCTGCCGTTTCGCCATCGGCATCGACAATATGCTGCTGGAAGAAGTGGTGCGCAAATACCCGCGGCTGATGCGCACCACGCAGGAAGCGCTGAAACCGCTGGAGCAGGAGTACGGCGTGCATTTTTCCAACGAGGAGGCGGGCCTGGTGGCCATCAGCTTCGGCGCCTGGCTGATGCAGGACAACGCGCTGCAGGAAAAACAGGTGCTGCTGCTGACGCTGGACAACCCGCAGTTGGAAGAAGAAGTGGAATACCAGATTCGCGAGCTCACGCTGCTGCCGCTGAACATCAAGTACCTGCCGCTGAACGACTATCTGCGCGGCGGCGCGCCGCAGGGCGTCATGCTGGTGATCACCCCTTATGCGGCGGTGCACAGCGATCCGCACCCGCCGCTGATCTATACCGAACTGCCGCTGGAAACCCGGCAGCGCCAGGCGATCCGCGCGCTGCTGGAAGCCCCTTAATCAGCGGCTGACGCTGACCGCCGGCGGCCGGATGAACAAGGCTGGCACCGCGACCGCCGCCATCACCCAGAATACCCCACCCTGCCAATGTTCGAACAGGAACCCGGCAATGACCGTCATGACGGCGATGCCGCCGCCCATCGCCAGCGCCGAATACACCGCCTGCAGCCGAATCACCTCTTGCCCCTGGCGTGCGGCGATAAAGCGCATCGCCGCCAGATGGCAGACGGTGAAGGTGCCGCAGTGCAGGATCTGGATCAGCAGCAGCCAGCCCAGCTCGGTGCTGTAGGCCATCAGGCTCCAGCGCAGCACGCCACAGCAGGCGGAGAGCAACAGCAGGTTGCGCGCATTCCAGCGGCGGAAAAGCACGTTGCTGCTGGCGAAAATAATCACCTCCGCCACTACGCCGAGCGACCACAGATAGCCGATGGTCGAGGCCGAATAGCCCGCCTCCTGCCAGTAAATGGAGCCGAAGCTGTAGTAGCCGGCATGCGCCCCCTGTAGCAGCGTGACGCACAACAGGAATCGCCAGACCGGCCCTTCTTTCAGCAGTGCCCACAGCGAGCGCTCGGCTCCGCTGTGCGTGCGCGCTTCGCCCTGCGGCATGACGCTCGGCTTCAGCAACATACCCAGCAGCATCGCCAACACGCTGAAGATCAGGCTGTAAAGAATGGCGTTATGGCCCCACACCGCCACCAGCTGCCCGGTCAGCGCCGAGCCGATGACGAACGCCAGCGAGCCCCACAGCCTTACCCGGCCGTAGTCCATGCGGATCTGCTTTTGCCAGGTGCCGGCCAGCGCGTCGGTCAGCGGCACCAGCGGCGAGAAGAACAGGTTGAACCCCGCTATCACCAGCATCAGCCAGCCCCAGCCGTTGCCAAAGCAAAAGCCGACCGCGAAGGCCAGGGTCAGCAGCGCCAGCAGGCGCAGGGCGGAGACTAAATGAGAGGGATCTTTAACGCGGGGTGCAATCAGTAAACTGCCGAGGAAGCGGGCCACCAAGCCGGCGCCAAGCAACATGCCGATGGTTTCGGGCGCGATGCCCTCGCCTTTCAGCCACACGCCCCAGAACGGTAAGAAAATGCCATAGGAAAAGAAGTAGGTGAAATAACTGAGAGCGAGCCAACGCGTTGATTGCAGAACCATGATCCCTCCGGAGTGAGGGCAATACTTTGACAGAGCTCACACTGCCCCGCAATCATCATTCCACTTCAATGCTTTAGAGTGCCAGACAGTTCACAGTTTGCTGCTGGCGGGCATAAAAAAACCCGCCGCAGCGGGTTTTGTCGGGCGAAAGCAGGATTATGCGTAAACCGGCAGGCGGGCGCAGATATCCAGCACTTTCTTCTTGGTGCGTTCGATGGTGGCTTCATCGTTGATGTTGTCCAGCACATCGCAGATCCAACCGGCCAGTTCGCGCACGTCGGCCTCTTTGAAGCCGCGACGGGTCACGGCCGGGGTGCCGATACGCACGCCGGAGGTAACGAACGGGCTCTTCGGATCGTTCGGCACGCTGTTTTTGTTGACGGTGATGTTGGCGCGGCCCAGGGCAGCGTCCGCTTCTTTACCGGTCAGGTTTTTGTCGACCAGATCCAGCAGGAACAGGTGGTTATGGGTGCCGCCGGAGACCACTTTGTAGCCGCGCTGCAGGAACACTTCCACCATCGCCTTGGCGTTGACCGCCACTTGCTGCTGGTAAACCTTGAACTCAGGCTCCATCGCTTCTTTCAGCGCCACCGCCTTGCCGGCGATCACGTGCATCAGCGGGCCGCCCTGGCCGCCAGGGAACACGGCGGAGTTCAGCTTTTTGTACAGATCTTCGTCGCCGCCCTTCGCCAGGATCAGGCCGCCGCGCGGGCCCGCCAGGGTTTTGTGGGTGGTGGTGGTGACGATGTGCGCGTGCGGTACCGGGTTCGGGTACACGCCGGCGGCGATCAGGCCGGCCACGTGCGCCATGTCGACGAACAGGTAAGCGCCGATGCTGTCGGCGATTTCGCGCATTTTGGCCCAGTCAACCACGCCGGAGTAAGCGGAGAAGCCGCCGATGATCATTTTCGGCTTGTGGGTTTGCGCCTGCTTGGCCAGGTCGTCATAGTCGATTTGGCCTTTGTCGTCGATGCCGTAAGGCACTACGTTATACAGTTTGCCGGACAGGTTGACCGGGGAACCGTGGGTCAGATGGCCGCCGTGCGCCAGGTTCATGCCCAGAATGGTGTCGCCCGGCTGCAGCACCGCGGTGTACACGGCGAAGTTAGCCTGGGAGCCGGAGTGCGGCTGCACGTTGGCGTAATCGGCGCCGAACAATTCTTTGGCGCGATCGATAGCCAGCTGCTCAACGATATCCACGTATTCGCAGCCGCCGTAGTAACGCTTGCCCGGATAGCCTTCAGCGTATTTGTTGGTCAGCTGGGAACCCTGAGCCTGCATCACGCGCGGGCTGGTGTAGTTCTCAGACGCGATCAGCTCGATGTGCTCTTCCTGACGCACCACTTCCTGCTCCATGGCACGCCACAGTTCCGCATCGTAATCGGCAATGTTCATTTCACGCTTTAACATCCGGCATCTCCTGACTTAAATCAGCTAACTAAAAAATCACCAAATAACTACCCGTTTGGGTTCTGGGCCACAGTGTAAACCGTTTCGCCCTACCGAAGATAGGTCTTGACAGAGGTTTTTACGCAAACGATTGGCATAAGGTGGCGCAAGGCTTTGATCCGCTAAATGCCGCCGTTTATCAACGGACATTTCCTCATGCGAATCCCGCGCTTTTTTCATGTTCTGTGAACCCGATCGACGCCCGAAGAACACCGCAACGAAAACAAGGGTATTTACAAGCGACGCAGAACCCAATAAGATGCATTTAAAATACATCATTAGAATTCTCGTCAAGAGCCTAACCCAAGGAGCGCTTCCATGCTGGATAGCCAAACCATCGCCACCGTGAAATCTACCATTCCCCTGCTGGCTGCGACCGGGCCGAAGCTGACCGCCCACTTTTACGATCGCATGTTCGCGCACAACCCGGAATTGAAAGACATTTTCAACATGAGCAACCAGCGCAACGGCGATCAGCGTCAGGCGCTGTTCGACGCCATCTGCGCCTATGCCGCCAACATCGAGAACCTGGCAGCGCTGCTGCCGGCGGTTGAGCGCATCGCGCAGAAGCACACCAGCTTCAATATCCAGCCGGAGCAGTACAACATCGTCGGCGGTCACCTGCTGGCGACGCTAGACGAAATGTTCAGCCCGGGTCAGGAAGTCCTGGACGCCTGGGGCAAGGCCTACGGCGTGCTGGCCAACGTATTTATCCAGCGTGAAGAGCAGATTTATCAGCAGAGCGAAACCGACAACGGCGGCTGGCGCGATCTGCGCGCATTCCGCATCCTGAAGAAACAGCCGCAGAGCGACGTGATCTGCAGCTTCGTGCTGGCGCCGGTGGACGGCGGCCGGGTGGCGGACTTCAAACCGGGGCAATACCTGGCGGTCTACATCAAGCACGACAGCCTGGAGCATCAGGAAATTCGCCAGTACTCGCTGACCACCTCGCCGAACGGCGAATTCTACCGCATCGCGGTGAAGCGCGAAGATCAGGGGAAAGTGTCCAACTACCTGCACCAGCAGGCGCAGGAAGGCGACGTGATCTACATCGCCCCGCCGCACGGCGATTTCTTCCTCGACGTGGCGCCGACCACGCCGGTGGCGCTGATCTCCGCCGGCGTCGGCCAAACCCCGATGCTCGGCATGCTCAACACCCTGCACGACAACCAGCATCAGGCGCAGGTCCACTGGCTGCACGCGGCGGAAAACGGCAGCGTGCACGCCTTTGCCGATGAGGTAGCGGATATTGCCGGGCGTATGCCGAATCTGAGCCGCCATGTGTGGTACCGCGAGCCGGCTGCCGATGACGTGGAAGGCCGCGACTACCACAGCCGCGGATTGATGGATTTGAGCGCGCTGCAAGGCAGCCTGGCCGATCCGCAAATGCACTATTACTTCTGCGGCCCGGTGGCCTTCATGCAGTTCGTGGGCAAACAGCTGCTGGAGATGGGCGTAGAGGCCGAACGCATCCACTACGAATGTTTCGGCCCGCATAAGGTGCTGTAATGCTTGCGGAGCGCGGCCGTCAGACCGCGCTCCCCTCTTATTTCGCCTGCAGCTGGCGCGCGTCCTGCACCTGCTGCACCGTCACCGGCGCCGCCTGGTTGCCCCAGCTTCCCCGCAGATAGCTCATCAGATCCGCCGCCTGCCGATCGTTCAACGCCCAGCCATAAGCCGGCATGTCGAACGCCATCGCGTGCTGCGTGGCCGGAGTATGCGCCCCTTCCAGCACTACCCGCAGCGCGGTCAGCGGATTGTCCGCCGTTACCGTGGCATTGCCCGCCAGCGCCGGAATGGCAAAATCGCTGCCCTCGCCCTTGTTGCCATGGCAGGTCGAGCAGTACATCGCGTAGGTCGCCTTGCCGCCCGGATTATTCGCCTGCACGGCAGGCGCAGCGGCTTTGGCGGCGGTTTCCGGCGCCAGGCTGCGCAGGTACACCGCGATGGCGTTCAAATCGCCGTCGCTGAGATACTGCGTACTGTGGGTCACCACCTCGCTCATCGGCCCGGCGACCGCCGCATGGCGGCTGCGGCCGGTTTTCAGCAGCGCCGTCACCTCTTCCGGCGGCAGGCCGCGCAGATTGGAGGCGTACCAGCCGTCCAGCTCGGCGCCGCTCAGGAACACCGGCTCCTTACCGTCCAGCCCCTTCTCCTGCATCGCCCAGCCGCGCGGCGTGTGGCAGCTGCCGCAATGACCCGCGCCCTGCACCAGGTAGGCGCCGCGGTTCCACTCGGCGCTTTGCTGCGGATCTGCCTGATACGGCTGGTCGTCGTGGAACAGCTGGTTCCACACCGCCAGCGGCCAGCGCATCGACAGCGGCCAGCTGATGTCGCTGTCCCGGTTGGCGACGTTCTGCGCCGGCACCTCGTTCATCAGATAGTCATACAGCGCGCGCATGTCTTCCGCGCTCATTTTGGCGTACGAGGTGTACGGCATCGCCGGGTAGAGCCGGTGACCGTCTTTAGCTACCCCCTGGCGCATGGCGCGATCGAACTCCTCGAACGAATAGGCACCGATGCCGTGCAGCTTGTCCGGCGTGATGTTGGTGGCGTAGATAGCCCCGAGCGGTGTCGGGAACTTCATGCCGCCCGCCAGTTCAGCGCCGCCCGGCGCGGTGTGGCAGGCGGTGCAGTCGCCGGCTTTGGCGACATATTCCCCGGCCGACATCGCCTGGGCCGAGCCGCCGGCCGCCAGCAGGCTCAACAGGTAAAGCGAACGCAGACTCATGCTCCCTCCTTGGCGGCAACCTTGCCGTAGGCCAGTTCGTTCACCGCGCGCCACGCCTGATCGATCGCCGAGTTGGCGTACGGGCTCCAGTCAGAATCGGAGTTGGCGATAACGATCTTACCGATCGGCTGCCGCGCCGTTTCGATGATTTTCTTGGCTTCTTCTTCATCGTCAAACAGCCCGTTGAGGAAGTAGGAATAACCGTGCGACCAGCGGTTGACGGTGATCGCCTGAATGTCGCGCTGATGGTCGAAACCCGCCTCGCCCAGCATGCCCTGCAGCTGTTCGCGGATCATCTGCTCGTGCACCTCGAACGGCGTGCCCAGCAGCAGCGCGCGCCCTTTGCGCGACTGCTCGCGCGGGCTGAGGCCGCTGCCCGGCAGCGTCGGCACGTACACCATATGCAGGCCGATTGGCCGATCCGGATCGCGCGGGTGCTGATACCCACCCATGCTCACCGGGTAGTCCAGCTTCACGCGGCTGTACGGCGCGGCCGGCGAATAAATTTCGTGCACGCCCAGCTTGATGAACGGCTGCCAGTTGCGGATCACCACTTTGCTGTACACCAACGGCGCCTTGACGTTCTGCTTCAGCGCCTCCTGCTGCTCGTGCGACATCTCCGGCACCAGGTACGGGATCATCATGTTATAGCCGGCCATCACCACCTGCCCGGCGCGCACCTTGGTCATCTTCTCGCCGGTCATATAGGTGACTTCCACCTTGTCGCCGACGTTGGCCGCGTGCAGCCCGGTGCTGTTCAAACGCAGCTTCACCGGCGATTCCGGCCGATCGAGCTGGCTGTAGTCGAATTTGGCCAGTACCACGTCGTTCATGTCTTTGCCGGCCGGCGCCACCGCCGGGATCAGCTTGCGCACCATCAGGCGCGTCAGCGTGGCGTTGCCGTCCGGGAAGTGGAACACGTAAGGATCGTCGAGATCAGCCTGCGACTCTTCGTCCAGCGGCGGCAGATTCATGCCGCCGAGGCCCGGCAGATCGCAGATGCGCGCATCGCTGCACGACGTGCCGTCGATGCCCACCGCCTGGAAGTCGTTGGTGGTCTGCTGGAAATAACGGATCGCCAGCTCGCTCAGGCCCACTTTTTCACGCAGGAACTGGGTGTAGCTGTGGGTATCGAGCCATTCGACCTTCTGCTCCAGCGTCATCTCCGGCAGATAATCTTTCTCCACCGTATGCAGCGCGATCAACGCCTGACGATCGCTTTCCGGCAGCGGGAAATCGCCGATGAACGCTTCATAAGAGCGGCCGTTGAGGCGATCGCGCGGAATGTCGTCCGCCACCGTACGGCCCGGATCGCCGCTCACCACCTTGTCGACGCCGAAGTTCTTGCGATCGAAGTAAACCCCGCGGCTCAGGTTCAGATCCGGGTAGAAGGTGGTGTCAAACGCCTGCTCCAGTTGGTCGATATCGACACCGAGCTTGCGCAGCAGCCCCATCGCCACCGGGCTGAAGTTGGAGCGCGGCGACTGCAGCGATTCGCTGCCGCCGTAGCCGAGCAGCATGCCGTCGTCGGTGTTGAATTCGTTGCGCTTGGCGTGGCCGCCGAAGTCGTCATGGTTGTCGATCAGCAAAATGCGCTGCTGCTCGCCTTTCAGCTGCTGCCAGAAACAGGCGGCCGCCAGCCCGCTGATGCCGGCGCCCACCACCACCAGATCGAACTCTTCAACGGCGGGCACGCTGCCGAAATCAAAGGTTTTACCGTCGCGCCCCAGCTGGTGCGCATGCTCGAACGAGCCCGGATGGTTGCCCCGCAGCCCGGTCAGCGCCGGCGGATAGTACAGGGTTTGATTGGCGGTTTGCGGCGACGCGCGCAAGATTTGCAGCGGCGTCAACCCGGCGGCGATGGTGATCGCCACCCCGTTGAGAAAATCGCGTCTGGTGATACCCATATAGGCTTCCTTTCAATTTTTATTATCATCGGCCGGCCGGGGCCGGCCCGAAGGCCGCGCTATTGTGCGGATAATTATTGTAAAATCAATGTTTGAACATCACATGACGAATGGCAGTGTAATCCTCCAGCCCGTACATCGACATGTCCTTGCCGTAGCCGGACAGTTTCTGGCCACCGTGCGGCATTTCACTCACCAACATGAAGTGGGTGTTCACCCAGGTGCAGCCGTATTGCAGGCGGGCGCTTAAGCGATGCGCGCGGCCCACGTCGCGGGTCCACACGGACGACGCCAGCCCGTAGTTGGATTCGTTCGCCCAGGCCAGCACCTGCTCTTCGTCGTCGAACGGCGTCACCGTCACCACCGGGCCGAACACCTCGCGCTGCACGATCTCATCCTCCTGGCGCGCGCCGGCCAGCAGCGTCGGCTGGAAGTAGTAACCCGGCCCTTTCACCTTCTCGCCGCCGGTCACCACCTGCACGTGCGGCAACGCTTTGGCGCGCTCGACAAAACCGGCGACCCGCTCCAGGTGCTGGGCGGTGATCAATGGCCCCAGCTCGGTGCTCTCGTCGTCCGGCGCACCAATCTTCAGGCTGGCCACCGCCTCGCCCAGCCGCTTCACCAGCTCGGGATAAATGCTTTTCTGCGCGTAAATGCGGCAGGCGGCGGTGCAATCCTGCCCAGCGTTGTAGAAACCGAAGCCGCGAATGCCGTCCACCACCTGCTGTAGATCGGCGTCGTCAAACACCAGCACCGGCGCCTTACCGCCCAGCTCCATATGGGTGCGCTTAATGCCGGCGGCGGTGTGGGCGATGATGTGCTCGCCGGTGGCGATCGAGCCGGTCAGCGACACCATGCGCACCTTGTCATGCCCGGTCAGCCGATCGCCGACGCTTGCGCCGCGGCCGAACAGCATGTTGAGCACGCCCGGCGGGAACAGCCCGGCGGCCAGTTCGGCCAGTTTGAAAGTGGTCAGCGGCGTCTGCTCCGACGGCTTGATCACCACGCAGTTGCCCGCCGCCAACGCCGGCGCCAGTTTCCAGGCCGCCATCATCAGCGGGTAGTTCCACGGCGCGATCGAGGCCACCACGCCGAGCGGATCGCGGCGGATCATCGAGGTATGCCCGGCCAGATACTCGCCGGCCGCCATGCCGGTCAGGCAGCGGCTGGCCCCGGCGAAGAAGCGAAACACGTCGGCCACCGCCGGCAGTTCGTCGTTCAACACGCAGTGATAAGGTTTGCCGCAGTTGAGCGACTCCAGCCTGGCGAAAGTCTCGGCATGCTCGTCGATCAGATCCGCCAGCTTGAGCAGATGCTCGGCGCGCGCCTTCGGCGTGGTTTGCCCCCAGGCGGCGAACGCGGCGTCCGCCGCCAGCACCGCGCGATCGACCTGCTCCGGGCTGGCCTCCGCCACCTGCGCAATCACTTCGCCGGTCGCCGGGTTATACACCGGCTGGGTCGCGCCCTGGCCATTCACCAGGTGGCCGTCAATCAACAGTTGGCTTTGCATAGGGTTATCCTTTTATCAGAGGTCGGGTAAGGAAATTATTTGCCGCTGCCGGCGACGCTTTCCCCACCTTTGGTCAGGTAGTAAGCGCCGAGGATCGGCAGCATGGTCAACAGCATTACCGACAGCGCCACCACGTTGGTGATCGGCACGTCGCGCGGGCGACCGAGTTGGTTCAGCAGCCACAGCGGCAGCGTGCGCTCGTGGCCGGCGGTAAAGGTGGTCACGATGATTTCATCGAACGACAGCGCGAACGCCAGCATGCCCCCGGCCAGCAGCGCCGAGCCGAGGTTCGGCAGGATCACGTAGCGGAAGGTTTGCCAGCCGTCGGCGCCGAGATCCATCGACGCTTCGATCAGGCTGTACGAGGTGCGGCGGAACCGGGCGATGACGTTGTTGAACACGATCACCACGCAGAACGTCGCATGGCCGACGACGATAGTCAGGATGCCCGGCTCGATATTCAGCGCTTTGAACGCCGCCAGCAGCGCCAGACCGGTGACGATCCCCGGCAGCGCGATCGGCAGCAGCAACAGCAGCGAAATGCTGTCCTTGCCGAAGAAATCGCGCCGATACAGCGCCGCCGCAGCCAGGGTGCCGAGCACCAGCGCGATGGCAGTCGCCAGGCAGGCGATCTGCGCCGACAGCAGCACCGCATCGATGATGTCCTGCCGCCCGGCGGCAACCTTGAACCAGTGCAGCGTGAACCCCTTCGGCGGGAAACTGAAGGCGGCATCCTCGGTGTTGAAGGCGTAGATGGCGATGATCGCCAACGGGAAATGCAGGAAGATCAGTCCGCCCCAGGCGGCCAGCTTCAGCCCTAAGGGCGCGCGTTCAGAGTGCATCGAAAGCCCCCAGACGTTTGACGATGGAAAGGTAAATGGCGATCAGGACGATCGGCACCAGCGTAAAGGCCGCGGCCATCGGCATATTGCCGATCGCGCCCTGCTGGGCGTACACCATGCTGCCGATGAAATAGCCCGGCGGCCCCACCAGCTGCGGCACGATAAAGTCGCCCAGCGTCAGCGAGAAGGTGAAGATCGATCCGGCGGCGATGCCCGGTACCGCCAGCGGCAAAATGACGTGGCGGAAGGTCTGCGCCGGTCGCGCGCCCAGATCCGCCGAGGCATGCAGCAGCGAGGGCGGCAGGCGCTCCAGCGCCGCCTGGATCGGCAGGATCATGAACGGCAGCCAGATATAGACGAACACCAGAAAACGCCCCAGCCCCGAGGTCGACAGCGTGTTGCCGCCGACGCCGGGCACCGTCAGCAGCGAAGCCAACAGCGGCTCCAGCCCCAGGTGCTGCAGGAACCACTGCGCCACGCCGTCTTTCGCCAGCAGCAGGGTCCAGGCATAGGCTTTAACGATATAGCTGGCCCACATCGGCATCATCACCGCAATGTAAAAGAACGCCTTGACGCGGCCGCTGGTGTAACGCGCCATGTAATAGGCGATCGGGAACGCCAGCGCCGCGCTGGCCAGCGACACCAGCACCGCCATGGTCAGCGTGCGCAGGATGATGTCGTAGTTGGCCGGGTTGAACAGCGCCGCCAGGTTGGCGAAGGTCAGATCCGGCGTCACCGCCATGGTGAAATCGTCGAAGGTGTAAAACCCTTGCCACAGCAGCGTCAGCAGCGAACCGAGGTACACCGCGCCGAACCACAGCAGCGGCGGCACCAGCAGCAAAAGCAGATACAGCGTCGGCCGGCGATAAAGCCAGGTCGACAGCGCGCGCACGGTACCGCCGCGCGCCGAGGGGGAATCGATGCTCATGTCCATCTCACCTCTCCTCCAGCAACGGTACCATCGCCGCGCGCGGCCAGCAGGCGACGATCGGCTGGCCGATCTGCCGCTGTTGCCCTTCGGCGATCCACTGCGGATTGGCCTGGCTGACCAGCAGCTTTTCGCCGCCGTTCAGCGCGATTTCATACCGCGTGGCCGCACCCTGGTAATGGATTTCCTGCAGCGTGCCCTGCACCTGGATCTCGTCCTGCGCCGCGCCGCCGTGCTCCAGCAGGCGGATATGTTCCGGCCGGATCGAGAACGTCCGGCTTTCGCCGAGCAGGCGCTGCGCCAGCTCGCTGCGCACCACGTTGGAGGTGCCGACGAACTCGGCGACGAACGGCGTCTTCGGCCGCATGTAAAGCTCGCGCGGCGTATCCACCTGTTCGATGCGGCCGTTATTGAACACCGCCACCCGATCGGACATCGACAACGCTTCGCTTTGATCGTGGGTAACGAAGATAAAGGTGATGCCCAGCTGGCGCTGCAGCTTCTTCAGCTCGCCCTGCATCTGCTCGCGCAGCTTGAGATCCAGCGCGCCGAGCGGTTCGTCCAGCAGCAGCACCCGCGGCCGATTGACCAGCGCGCGCGCCAACGCCACGCGCTGCCGCTGGCCGCCCGACAGGTGTGCCGGCTTGCGTTCGGCAACGAAACCGAGCGCCACGCTCTCCAGCGCCTCTTGCGCCCGCGCCAGCCGCTCGCGTTTGGCGACGCCCTTCACCATCAGGCCGTAGGCGACGTTTTCCAGCACCGACATGTGCGGGAACAGTGCGTAATCCTGAAACACGGTGTTCACGTCGCGCTGATACGGCGGCAGGTTGGCGGCTTCCTGGCCGTGGATGCGAATCGAGCCGGAAGTGAGCTGTTCAAAGCCGGCGATCAGGCGCAGGCAGGTGGTTTTGCCCGAGCCGGATGGCCCGAGCATGGAGAAAAATTCCCCGTCCTGAATGTCGATGGATACCCGATCCACGGCGCGAACATCGCCGAAAGTCCGCGAAACATCGATGAATTGCACGGCAATGGTCATTTTCTGTGCTCCATACTGATGTAGTTCGGGCGCAGCGGGCTGCGCCCCGCGGCTTAGCGGCCGCCCATGATGGCGATGTAATCCTGGGTCCAGCGGCTGTACGGCACGAACTTGCCGCCCTGCGCCTGCGGCGTTTTCCAGAAGGCGATTTTGTCGAACTGGTTGAAGCCGTTGGTTTCGCAGCCCTTCTCACCCAGCAGCGCGCTGGCCTTGCAGCCCGCCGGTGAAGCCGGCACCGACCCGAACCAGGCCGCCACGTCGCCCTGCACCTTCGGCTCCAGCGACCAGTTCATCCACTGGTAGGCGCAGCTCGGGTGCTTGGCATCGGTATGCAGCATGGTGGTGTCCGCCCAGCCGGTCACGCCCTCTTTCGGGAACACGGTGGCGATCGGCTGCCCCTCGCCCTTCAGGGCGTTGGCCTGATACGGCCAGGCGCTGGAGGCCACCACGCCTTCGTTTTTAAAGTCGCTCATCTGCACCGAGGTGTCGTGCCAGTAGCGGTGGATCAGCGCGTGCTGGCTGCGCAGCAGCTTCAACGCCGCCTGATACTGTTCTTCGTTGAGCTGATAAGGATCGCTGATGCCGAGCTGCGGCTGGGTGGCCTTCAGGAACAGCGCCGCGTCGGCGATGTAGATCGGGCCGTCGTAAGCCTGCACCCGGCCCTGGTTGCTCTTGCCGTCCGGCAGGTTCTGCTGCTGGAAGATCACCGCCCAGCTGTCCGGCGGCGTCGGGAAGGTTTTGGTGTTGTACATCAGCAGGTTCGGCCCCCACTGGTACGGCGTGCCGTAGGTTTTGCCGTCCACGGTGTACCAGGCACCGTTCAGCAGGCGCGGATCGATGTTCTTCCAGTTCGGGATCAGCGCGGTGTTGATCGGCTGCACCCGCTTGCCGAAGATCAGACGCAGCGAGGCGTCGCCGGAGGCGGTCACCAGATCGTAGCCGCCCTTGGCCATCAGGCTGACCATTTCATCGGAGGTGGCGGCGGTCTTCACGTTCACCGCGCAGCCGGTTTGCTTTTCAAACTGGGTGACCCAGTCGTAGTTTTTGTCGGACTGGCCGCGTTCGATGTAGCCGGGCCAGGCGATGATATCCAGCCGGCCTTCGCCTTTGCCCAGCGACTGCGGCAGATCGGCCGCCTGAGCCAGGCCGCACAGCACGGTGAGACAGAGCGCGGAGACGGTGGTGGTGACTGCGGTAGTTTTTCTCATCGTAATTACCCCTGTGTTGCGTATCTGTGTGCGGCAGGGAACGGCTGCCGCCTGATTTTGCTTTATAGAACCGCTAGAAGCTGGCTTTGAACTTCGCCATTACGTGCCTGACAACGCTGTAATCCTGCAGCGAATCGCTGGACAGATCCTTGCCGTAGCCGGAGCGTTTCAGGCCGCCGTGCGGCATCTCGCTCGCCAAGGTGAAATGGGTGTTGATCCAGGTGCTGCCGTACTGCAGATGGGCGGCAATGTGCAGCGCCCGATCGATATTTTGCGTCCACACCGACGAAGCCAGCCCGTATTCCGAGTCGTTGGCCCACTCGACCGCCTGCTCCAGGTGTTCGAAGCGCGTGATGCTGACCACCGGGCCAAACACCTCGCGCTGCACGATTTCATCGCTTTGCAGGCAGCCCGCCAGCAGGGTCGGCTGGTAATAAAATCCCGGCCCAGAGTGGGCCGCGGCGCCGGTGATCAATTCGATATGCGGTTGGCTGAGCGCCCGCTCGACGAAGCTGGCGACGCGATCGCGCTGGCGGCTACTTATCAACGGGCCGATCTCATTGTCCTGATCGCGCTTGCGGGCGAAGCGCAGGCTGGCAACCGCCTCACCCAGCGCGTCCACCAGCTTGGGATAGATACCCGCCTGCGCGTAGATGCGGCAGGCGGCGGTGCAGTCCTGGCCGGCGTTGTAATAGCCGTAGGTGCGAATGCCGTTGACCACCTCGTCGAGATCGGCGTCGTCGCAGACGATCACCGGCGCCTTGCCCCCCAGTTCCAGGTGGGTACGCTTGACGCTTTTGGCCGCCGCCTGAAGAATTTTTTGCCCGGTGACGATATCGCCGGTGACCGACACCAGCCGCACCTGCGGGTGCCCCACCAGCTGGCTGCCGACCCCTTCCCCGCCGCCGTAGACGATATTCAGCACGCCCGGCGGCAGGATCTCCTGCAGCGCCGGCACCAACGCCAGAATGGTCAGCGGCGTATGTTCGGAGGGTTTAAACACCACGGTATTGCCCGCCGCCAACGCCGGCGCAATCTTCCACGCCGCCATCATCAGCGGATAGTTCCAGGGGGCGATCGAGGCCACCACGCCGATCGGATCGCGGCGGATCATCGAGGTGTGGCCCGGCACATACTCGCCGGCCAGCTGCCCTTGCTGCGTGCGCACCGCGCCGGCGAAGAAGCGGAACACGTCGACCGCCGCCGGCAGATCGTCATTGAGCGCCTGATGCAGCGGCTTACCGCAGTTGAGGGCTTCCAGCTGCGCCAGCTGCGGCGCCTGCCGCTCGATGGCGTCGGCGATGCGCAGCAACAGAGCGGCGCGCTGGGCCGGCGTGGTGCGCGACCAGTGGCCGAACGCCTGCTGCGCGGCTTTCACCGCGCCGCCGACCTGCGCCGAAGAGGCTTCGGTCAGGGCGATCAGCGTCTCGCCGTTGGCCGGATTGACGATGCACTCCTGCTGGCCTTCGCCGTCGACCAACTGACCGTTAATGAACTGCTGACAGGACAAACCTGAGAGAACCTGCACATCTGCCATCGCCTGACGCCCCTAAGTGACAAAAACGTTAACCAAATGTGAATAAGTTAGTTTTAATCAGCCTAAGCGAGCCTCTGGCGGGCAACAAATTCTAAATACTGAACGCCGCGTTCGATTAAATCGAATGCTTAAGCCCGGCGGCATGTTTGCTGCCGTTCTCGCGCGCGATGGTAAGGAACGGCGTCACCAGCTCCGGCCGCGCGCTGCCGCGCCGCCACGCCAGCCCGATATCCAGCGGCTCCAGCAGATCGTCCAGCTTGCGCGCTTCGATCATGTTGCCCTCGAGCGACCAGGCGCGGTACGCCATGTCCGGCTGGATGGAGACCCCCATCCCCGCCGCCACCAGGCTGCGCACCGCCTCGGTCGAGGCGGTCTTCATGGCGATCTCCGGCTTCAGCCCAGCGCGCGACCAGATGCGCCGCGCGTGCACGTCCATTTCATCGGCGTTGAGCTGGATCAGCGGCTGTTTGGCCACGTCCGCCAGGCTGATGCTCTCGTGCTCCAGCAGCGGGTGCAGCGGCGGCAGCCAAAGGCGATACGGCGAGTGCATCAGCACCTCGGTCTGCAGCGCGTCGCGGTCTTCGATGTTCGACAGGATCAGCACGCCGATGTCGATCTCGCCGCTGACCAGCAGATGCTCGATATACGGGCGCTCGTCTTCAACCACCTGCACGGTGACGTTGGGATAGGCCGATTTAAAGCGCGTGAGCAGCTCCACCAGAAAGTAGCCGGCCACCAGGCTGGTGACGCCGACGGTCAGCTTGCCGGTCAGGCTTTCGGTGCCGATCTGCAGGCTGCGCTTGGCGTTGTCCACCGTCGCCAGGATCAGATACGACTGGCGCAGAAACTGATGCCCCTGATGGGTCAGCGTCATGCCCTTGGCGTGGCGATCGAACAGCCGCACGCCGATCTCGGTTTCCAACTGCTGGATCGCCAGTGTCAGCGAAGACTGGGAGACAAACACCGTCTGGGCGCCGGCGGAGATCGACCCGGTTTCCGCCACCGCGATGAAGTGGCGGATTTGGCGTAACGTCATCATGGGGATGATTCCTCAAGCAAAAACATTGCGTTGAGTGTAGCCGCCGGCCGCGAAGCGATCGGGAAAAGTATCAAAAACGCGATAGCGTTCGCTTTTTTAGAATGCCGACGAGCAAAAAGAGGGAAACGGCGAGGCGAGGAAGCATGATGCGCGGGGGGCAGAAATGACAAGGGCGCAGCACGCTGCGCCCTGATGGCCGATGATCCTGCGGAGGATCAGATCGCTTCTTCGTCCTGCTCGCCGGTACGGATACGCACCACGCGCGCCACGTCGAAGACGAAGATTTTGCCGTCGCCGATCTTGCCGGTCTGCGCGGTCTGCATGATGGTTTCCACGCAGGTGTCGACGATATCGTCGGCAACCACGATCTCGATCTTCACCTTAGGCAAAAAGTCGACCATGTACTCGGCACCGCGGTACAGCTCGGTGTGGCCCTTCTGGCGGCCGAAGCCTTTCACTTCGGTAACCGTCATGCCGGTGATGCCCACTTCGGCCAGCGCTTCGCGGACGTCATCCAGTTTGAACGGCTTGATAATCGCGTCGATCTTTTTCATCTTCTTTCCTTTTACCAATTTTTGCGGCCAAAACCGGATGTGATGGGGTAGCGGCGGTCTTTGCCGAAGTTACGGGCGGTGATGCGCGGCCCGACGGCGGCCTGACGCCGCTTGTATTCGTTGATGTCCACCAGGCGGATCACCTTGCGCACGATCGCTTCGTCGAACCCTTCGGCCACCAGATCGGCAACCGACTTGTCGCGTTCAACGTAGCCTTCCAGGATCGCATCCAGGATATCGTACGGCGGCAGGCTGTCCTGATCGACCTGATCCGGCGCCAGCTCGGCGGACGGCGGACGATCGATCACCCGCTGCGGGATCACGTAGGAGACGGTGTTACGGTATTCGGACAGCTTGAACACCAGCGTTTTCGGCACGTCCTTCAGCACGTCGAAACCGCCGGCCATATCGCCATACAGCGTGGCGTAACCCACCGCCATTTCGCTCTTGTTGCCGGTGGTCAGCACGATGCTGCGGCGTTTGTTGGACAGCGCCATCAGCACTACCCCGCGGCAACGCGCCTGCAGGTTCTCTTCGGTGGTATCGCGCTCAGTGCCGGCGAACATCGGCGACAGCTGGCCCATAAAGGCGTCGAACATCGGTTCGATGGAGACGATATCGAACTCCACGCCGAGGATTTCCGCCTCTTCCTTGGCGTCGGCGATGCTGATATCCGCGGTATAGCGGAACGGCATCATCAGCGCCTGCACCTTGTCTTTACCCAGCGCATCCACGGCGATCGCCAGCGTCAGCGCCGAGTCGATGCCGCCGGACAGGCCCAGCACAGCACCCTTAAAGCCGTTTTTGGTCACGTAGTCGCGCACCGCCAGCACCAGCGCCTGGTACACCTGCGCCAGCTGCGGCAGCTCAGCGGCCGGATCGGCCATCGGCACCACGGCCAGCTCGTTGAATTCCAGGCGAGTCACCTGCTCGTCGAAGGCCGCCAGACGGTGGGTCATGGTGCCGGCGGCGTCGAATACCTTGGAGCAGCCGTCGAAGATCAGCTCATCCTGGCCACCGACCTGGTTGAGGTACACCAACGGCAGCTGGGTGCGCTGGCAGTGGCCGGCCATCAGCGTTTTGCGGATATACGGCTTTTCGCGGTTATACGGCGAGGCGTTGATCGACAGGATAATCTCCGCGCCGGCCGCCTTGGCGGCGTCGATCGGCTCAGGGAACCACAGATCTTCGCAAATCAGCAGCCCCAGACGGTAGCCTTTCAGCTCCACCACGCAGGTGTCGTTGCCGGCGTGGAAATAGCGCTTCTCATCGAACACGCCGTAGTTCGGCAGCTGCTGCTTGAAGTAGCGGGTCAGCAGGCGGCCTTCGGCAAACAGCGACAGCGCGTTATACAGCTTGTCTCCTTCACGCCACGGGTGGCCGACCAGGATCGCCGTCTCGGCGGAGGCCTGCTGCAGGCGCAGCAGCTGCGCGTCGCAGCGCTGATAGAAGTCATTGCGATACAGCAGATCTTCCGGCGGGTAGCCGGACAGCGCCAGTTCGCTGAACATGACCAGATCGGCTCCCGCCTTCTGCTGCTCCTGCACGATTTGCAACATGCGTTCGGTGTTGCCTTCAATGTCGCCGACCAGCAGGTTCAGCTGGGCCAGGGCGATGGAAAGTGATCTGCTCATTTGTGTACGATCCCGCTTAATACGTTCCATGGTGCTCTACGCCGGGGCGCGCCGCGGCAAAGAGAACGGAGTGTAAATCATTCCGCCGGATTTGTTGAGAACCTGCGTGGCAGGCGCCGGCGGGAAACTGTCATTCTTTAAAATCGTTGGCGTCCAGCTCGTGGCGCGACAGCAATTTGTAAAACTCGGTGCGGTTACGACCCGCCATGCGTGCGGCCTGGGTCACGTTGCCCTTGGTGATCTGCAGCAGCTTGCGCAGGTAGTGCAACTCAAACTGGTTGCGCGCTTCGGCAAAGGTCGGCAGCGCGGTGTTTTCCCCTTCCAGCGCCTGCTCCACCAGCGCTTCGCTGATCACCGGCGCCGAGGTCAGCGCCACGCACTGCTCGATGACGTTGACCAGCTGACGCACGTTACCCGGCCAGCTGGCGGTCATCAGCCGCTTCATGGCGTCGGTCGAGAAGCTGCGCACGAACGGCTTGTGCCGCTGAGCCGCTTCGCGCAACAGGTGGTTGGCCAGCAACGGGATATCTTCGGCGCGTTCGTTGAGCGCCGGGATCTTCAGGTTTACCACGTTGAGGCGGTAGTAGAGATCCTCGCGGAACTCGTTCTTCGCCATCGCCTTTTGCAGATCGCGGTGGGTGGCGGAAATGATGCGCACGTCAATGTCCAGATCGCGGTTACTGCCCAGCGGCCGCACCTTGCGCTCCTGCAGTACGCGCAGCAACTTCACCTGCAGCGACAGCGGCATATCGCCGATCTCGTCGAGGAACAGCGTGCCGCCCGCCGCCGCCTGGAACAGCCCTTCGCGACTGCTGACCGCGCCGGTAAAGGCGCCCTTGGCGTGGCCGAACAGTTCGGACTCCAGCAGCTGCTCCGGCAGCGCGCCGCAGTTGATGGCGATGAACGCCTTGCCAGCGCGCGGGCTGGCGGCGTGGATCGCCTGCGCCACCACCTCTTTACCTGTGCCGCTCTGGCCGTTGATCAAGACGCTGACGTCGGACTGCGCCACCATTTTCACCTGCTCCAGCAGGCGCAGCATCAGTGGGCTGCGGGTGACGATGTCTTCGCGCCAGGCCTCGTCGCCGGCCGGGGTGGCCGACAGCGCGAGCGCTTCGTCGATGGCCTTATACAGCGCATCGCGATCCACCGGTTTGGTGAGGAAGCTGAACACCCCCTGCTGGGTGGCAGCCACCGCATCGGGAATCGAACCGTGCGCGGTGAGGATGATCACCGGCATGCCCGGCTGATGCTTTTGGATCTCGGCGAACAGCGCCATGCCGTCCATCTCGTCCATACGCAGATCGCTGATCACCAGATCGATCTGTTCGCGCGCCAGCAGGCGCAGCGCTTCCTGGCCGCTTTCGGCGGTGGTGACGTGAAAACCTTCGCTGGTCAGACGCATGCCCAGCAGCTTCAGCAGGCTGGGATCGTCATCAACCAATAACAGGTTGGCCGGTTTGCGTGCGGTCATTGCGCGTGGGACTCCTTATTGGCAGGGTGCGGCGTATAGGTGTCTTCCGGTTCAACCGGCAGCGCGGTGCCTTTTTCCGGTTCGTCCTGCGATTCAGCCCCTTTGGCGGCCGCGCCGCTTTTACCGGCGGATTCGCCCTTTTGCGAGCCTGCGCTGTTTTCCGGGATTTCCCCTTGCAGCTGCTTGCGCGAAGAGAGCTGGCGCTCGATATCGGTCAGGTTCTCCAGCTTGCGCGAGGTGTCCTGCAGCTGCGATTGCAGACGCGCCTGGCTCTGGCGCAGCGAATCGATCTGGCTGTCGCTGCTCTCCTGCAGATGCTGATAGCGCGCTTTCTCATCGAACAGCGTGATCTGCAGCAATTGCTGCTGGCGCCACAGCTGCGTCAGCGGACGCAGTGAACCGGGGAATTCCATCCGGTAGCTGTTGATCCGATCGATGATCTGGCGGCGTTCGCCGGAGGTCGGCTGTGCGCTGCCCAGCAGGATGCTCTGTTTGAAAACGCCGGACCAGCTGTCGCCAGGCACCGTTTTCGCCAGCGCACGCGCCTGGGTCGACCCGATGCGATCGGCGCAGTCCATCGCACGCAGCCAGTAGAGCGAGTTATCCAGCGCGTCCTTGTCGTCCAACTGCCACAGGGTATCGCAAGCCGCGGTGCGGTAATCGATCACCTTGGTATCCGGGATCGCCTCTTGCTGCTGAGGGTTCAAGCCGCCGCTGACGGCGCGATCGACGCAGCCCGCCAGCAACAGCGGCATAAAGAAGACGGCGCCCAACCAGCTGATCGGGCGTTTGCCGAGCGGCGCTCTGTGCGTGGCACGCGGTGAACGTTCGGTCTGTGAAAGACGAAGGCGTTTAGACCATGTGTACATTATTTATTCATTCTCGGCGGTTAACGGCAGTTCAATGCGGAAGCAGACGTCTGCACCGGCGACCGTCGCCAGTTGCAGCTCACCGCGCATGCGACGGATACAGTCCTGAGCGATGCTCAACCCCAGTCCGCTTCCTTTTACCGCCCCTTTTCGCTGGTGACTACCCTGGAAAAAAGGCTCGAAAATCATGGCTCTTTCAGCCTCGGGGATCGGCGTGCCGGTATTGGCGACGTCGATTTGCACCCGTTGTCCAACCTGACGGCTGCGGATCCAAATGTTACCGGATTCCTTGCCGTAGTGCACCGCATTGGAGTAGAGATTATCCAGCACGCGCATTAATAGCGTAGGCTCTGCCCAGCAGATTTCCGCCTCCAGCGTAATTTCGGTGGAAATCATCTTCGCCCGCGCCGGCAAACTGTGCGCGGCGACCACCAAATCGACCATTTCGCGCAGCTCGACGTTCTCGTGTTCCGCCGGGCCATCGGCCAGTTTGCGGTTGTAATCCAACAGCTGTTCAATCAGCTGCTGCAGATGGCGGCTGCTGTTGTCGAGGATCGCCACCACCTCTTTCTGATCGGAAGTCAGCGGCCCCGCCACCTCGTCGGCCAGCAGTTCGGTGCCTTCACGCATGCTGGCCAACGGCGTTTTCAGCTCGTGTGAAATATGGCGCAAGAACTCGTGGCGCTGCGACTCCAGCCACGCCAGCCGCTCGCTCAGCCAGATGATGCGCTGCGCCAGCGAACGCAGCTCGCGCGGCCCTTTGAACGACGCGGTGCTGCCCAGCGCGCGCCCTTCCCCCAGGCGGTTGATCATCCGCTCCACGGCCTTGACCGGCCCGATGATCATGCGGGTGAACAGCACCACCAGCAGCACGCTGACCAGGAACAGCAGCAGCGCCTGCCAGCCGAAGAACTGGCCGCGCTCGGCAATGGCCTGCTGCAGCTGCTGGCCGCGCGAGAACACCACCGCGCGCGTGGCCTGCACCATTTCGGCGTTGGAACGGGAGAACGACTCGAGCAAGGCGGAAGCCTCTTGGTCCGGCCCGCTGTTATGGCATTTGATCGCCGCCAGCTGGGTCAGCAACTGGCGCAGCGTTTGGTAGTAGCGCTCGTCCGGCAGGATCGGCGCGTGGGCGTCCAGCATCTGCGAATACTGCTTGCGCTGGTTCTGGTACAGCTTCTGCAGCGTAGGATCGACCAGCACGCAGTACTGACGATAACTGCGCTCCATCTCCAGCGCCACGCTGGTCATCGCCTCGCTGCGCCGCGCGTCCACCAGCGTGGTGCGGTTGATGTCCGCCGCCTGCGCGCTGAGGTGATCCAGACTCTGGTAGGCCTGATAGGCCAGCACCAGCAGCGGCAACAGCACCAACAGGAACGCCAGCAGCACCAATTGCCGCAGCGAACGGGGGAATAAACGCCATTTTTTCAACGAAATCATCTCATTCTCTCAGCTCTGTCACGATGCTAACTGACTCGCCGGAAAGAGAAAAGCCCGGCAAGGGAGAATCCTGAACGCGCCAGGAAAAAGCCGTGGGATCGGTGAACCGCGCCCATAGGCCTGGCCTGCCGACGACATGCGGCCCCGGCAGCATCAACCGGTGCGAAAGCGAGAGTATGGGGAAAACGTCTGCGTTCGAGGGCATAGGCAACGAAACAGGGATAAGCGCAGCGTTGAGAATTGACATCGGGGCAAGAAACTTGCCCCAACGCAAGGAAAGTGTGGATGCCCTTGAACCTCGTCCCCAGGGTGATGTAGCGCAGCGGCTGGCATCGAACAGGACGAATAGCATCCGTAAGTATCCAGGATTGATGAACCCTTCATCACAGTTGGATACAGGCGGTGCCTCACTCCACGTGTCGCCCGATGCTTGATAAAGCCGTTTGCACGGTCTGTTATCGGTTTGGTTGGACGATAGGCACCATTTCTTTGGCATCATTCGGAGGCTTATGAGGCGATTTGCCGTCTAATTACGGCGCCGTCATAAAAAGTTGAATGAGCAACTGACGAGAATAATGCACGTTGCATGCCAACTTTGCAATTAAAACTATAAATTGATGATTTTATTAAAAATAAAATTATATCAGCAAATTTCTTTGCGCATCACGCCCCGATGAACGATGAAAAAAACGCCGCGCTGTCGCCAAATGCAGACAACTAAAGCCAAACCCGCTTACCACCAATAAAATCAAACAGTTAAATGTCTCCATTTAGCGACAGGGAAAATAGCGCCTGTCGCAAAATGCAGACACTGCCGCCAGTCGGCGAACGCCGGCCATAAAAAAGGGCGCAATTGCTTGCGCCCTCTGTACGGTGGTGGCCGTTTTTAGCCCAGCTGCTTACGGGCGTTGCGGAACATGCGCATCCACGGGCTGTCCTCGCCCCACTCTTCCGGGTGCCAGGAGTTGCTGACCGTGCGGAACACGCGTTCCGGGTGCGGCATCATCACCGTGGCACGCCCGCTGGCGCTGGTCACGGCGGTAATGCCGTTCGGCGAACCGTTCGGGTTAGCCGGGTAAGCTTCCGTTACCTGGCCGGCGTTGTTGACGAAACGCAGCGCCACCAAACCGTGGCTTTCCAGCGCCGCCAGATGCGCCGCATCGCGCACTTCGACATGCCCTTCACCGTGGGAAACGGCGATCGGCATACGCGAACCGGTCATGCCCTGCAGGAACAGCGACGGGCTGGCCGCCACTTCCACCAGGCTGAAGCGCGCTTCGAAACGATCCGACAGGTTGCGCACAAAGCGCGGCCAGTGCTCTGCGCCCGGGATCAGCTCGCGCAGGTTAGACATCATCTGACAACCGTTGCACACGCCCAGCGCCAGCGTCTGCGGACGGTGGAAGAACGCTTCGAACTCGTCGCGCACCCGCTCGTTGAACAAGATAGACTTCGCCCAACCTTCGCCGGCGCCCAGGACGTCGCCGTAAGAGAAGCCGCCGCAGGCCACCAGCGTATGGAAGTCCTGCAGATCGCGGCGCCCTGCCAGCAGATCGCTCATGTGTACGTCCACCGCGTCAAAGCCGGCGCGGTGGAACGCCGCCGCCATTTCAACGTGGGAGTTCACCCCCTGTTCGCGCAGCACCGCCACTTTCGGGCGAGCGCCCTTGGCGATATACGGCGCGGCGATGTCTTCCTCCGGTGCGAAGGTCAGCTTCACGTTCAGGCCGGGATCTTGTTCATCCTGCTTGGCCTGATGCTCCTGATCGGCGCACGCCGGGTTGTCGCGCAGGCGCTGCATCTGCCAGGTGGTTTCCGCCCACCAGGTGCGCAGCGTATTGCGGCTTTCGCTGTACAGCGCCTTGCCGTGTTGGGTGATGACGAAACGATCGCCGGCCTGCACGCTGCCGATGTGATGCACGTTGTCGGTCAGTCCGTGCTGCGCGAACGCCTGTTTCACGTCGTCGAGACGTTCGGCGCTCACCTGGATCACCGCGCCCAGCTCTTCGTTGAACAGCACCGCCAGTGCATCGTCGCCGAGACCGTCGAGATTGACGTCCACGCCGCAGTGACCGGCGAAGGCCATCTCCGCCAGCGTCACCAGCAGGCCGCCGTCGGCGCGGTCGTGGTAAGCCAACAGCGCTTGATCGGCCACCAGCTGCTGCATGGCGTTGAAGAAGCCCGCCAGCTGCGCAACGTTGCGCACGTCGGCCGGTTTGTCGCCCAGTTGGCGGTAAACCTGTGCCAGCGCGGTGGCACCCAGTGCGTTATGGCCGTTGCCCAGATCGATCAACAGTAGCGCGCTGTCGCCCTTATCGGTGCGCAGCTGCGGCGTCACGGTGTGGCGCACGTCCTCCACGCGGGCGAAGGCGGTGATGACCAGCGACAGCGGCGATGTCATTTCGCGCTGTTCGTTGCCTTCCTGCCAGCGGGTTTTCATCGACATGGAGTCTTTACCCACCGGGATGGTGATGCCCAGCGCCGGGCACAGCTCTTCGCCCACCGCTTTCACCGCTTCGTACAGGCCGGCATCTTCGCCCGGGTGGCCGGCGGCGGCCATCCAGTTGGCGGACAGCTTCACGCGCTTCAGGCTGCCGATCTCGGTGGCAGCCAGGTTGGTCAGCGCTTCCCCGACTGCCAGGCGGCCGGAAGCGGCGAAGTCCAACAGCGCCACCGGCGCACGTTCGCCGAGCGACATTGCTTCGCCGTAGTAGCTGTCCAGGCTGGCGGTGGTGACCGCGCAGTCGGCTACCGGGATCTGCCACGGGCCGACCATCTGGTCACGCGCCACCATGCCGGTAACGGTGCGATCGCCGATGGTGATCAGGAAGGTTTTCTCCGCAACGGCCGGCAGATGCAGCACGCGTTTCACCGCGTCGGCCAGCGTGATGTTCTCACGCTGCACCGCCTCGCCACTTGCCTGCAGGCGGGTAACGTCGCGGGTCATTTTCGGCGTCTTGCCGAGCAGCACGTCCAGCGGCATGTCGATCGGCTGGTTGTCGAAGTGGCGGTCGTTCAACGTCAGGTGCTGTTCTTCGGTCGCTTCGCCGATCACCGCATAAGGTGCGCGCTCGCGGCGGCAGATCTCGTCGAACTGCGCCATCTGCGCCGGGGCAATCGCCATCACGTAACGCTCCTGCGATTCGTTGCACCACACTTCCAGCGGGCTCATGCCCGGCTCGTCGTTGAGGATATCACGCAGCTCGAAGCGGCCGCCGCGGCCACCGTCGCTCACCAGCTCCGGCATGGCGTTGGACAGGCCGCCGGCGCCGACGTCATGAATAAACAGGATCGGGTTCTGGTCGCCCAGCTGCCAGCAGCGGTCGATCACTTCCTGACAGCGGCGCTCCATTTCCGGGTTGTCGCGCTGCACCGAAGCGAAGTCCAGATCGGCATCGGACTGGCCGGACGCCATCGACGAGGCCGCACCGCCGCCCAGGCCGATATTCATCGCCGGGCCGCCCAGCACCACCAGCTTGGCGCCGACGGTGATTTCCCCTTTCTGCACGTGATCGGCGCGGATGTTGCCGATGCCGCCCGCCAGCATGATCGGTTTGTGGTAGCCGCGCAGCTCGACGCCGTTGTGGCTGTTGACGCGCTCTTCATAGGTACGGAAGTAGCCCAGCAGCGCCGGACGACCGAATTCGTTGTTGAACGCCGCGCCGCCCAGCGGGCCTTCGGTCATGATATCCAGTGCGGTGACGATGCGTTCCGGCTTGCCGAAATCCTGCTCCCACGGCTGTTCAAAGCCGGGAATACGCAGGTTGGATACCGAGAAGCCCACCAGGCCGG
The DNA here is from genome assembly GCF_052168715.1 of Serratia sp. CY44782. Lineage (NCBI taxonomy): Bacteria > Pseudomonadati > Pseudomonadota > Gammaproteobacteria > Enterobacterales > Yersiniaceae > Serratia > Serratia sp. CY44782. The sequence goes on along the minus strand of NZ_JBJNME010000011.1, from coordinate 38,778 downwards.
CTTTCGGCTTGGCGCCGCGGCCGGTTGCCCCCTCGTCGCGGATCTCGCCGCCGGAGCCGGTCGCGGCGCCCGGCCACGGCGAGATCGCCGTCGGGTGGTTGTGGGTTTCCACCTTCATCAGGATATGCGCTTCTTCCTGATGGTAATCGTACTGGCCGTTCTCCGGCGCGGCGAAGAAGCGGCCAACCTGCGAGCCTTCCATCACGGCGGCGTTGTCTTTATACGCCGACAGCACGTAGTCCGGCGTCTGCTCATAGGTGTTCTTGATCATCTTGAACAGCGATTTAGGCTGCTGTTCGCCGTCGATGATCCAATCGGCGTTGAAAATCTTGTGGCGGCAGTGCTCGGAGTTGGCCTGCGCGAACATATAAAGTTCGATATCCGTCGGGTTGCGCCCCAAACCGGTAAAGGCATTCAGCAGGTAGTCGATCTCATCCTGCGCCAGCGCCAGGCCGAGCCGGACGTTAGCCTGCTCCAGCGCGGTGCGCCCTGCGCCCAGCACGTCGACCGACTGATACGGCGCCGGCTGATGGTGCGCGAACAGCTGTTCGGCCTGTTGCAACTCGCTGAAGACGGTTTCCATCATGCGATCGTGCAGCAGCGCGGCGAGCTGGCGCCACTGGGTTTCCGTCAGCTCGGGCGCCTTGACGTAGAACGCCAGGCCGCGCTCCAGGCGCACCACCTGTTGCAGACCGCAGTTATGGGCGATGTCTGTCGCTTTGGAAGACCAGGGAGAAATGGTGCCCGGACGCGGCGTGACCAGCAGCAACCGGCCTTCAGGGGCATGTTCGGCGAGAGAAGGACCGTACTTGAGCAGCCGCTGAAGTTTGGCGTGTTCTTCGGCACTTAGCGGTGCGCTAACATCGGCAAAGTGGACGTACTCGGCGTAGATATAACTGACGGGCAGGTGGGCGTCCTGGCAGCGGGACAGCAGTTTGGTAATGCGAAAAGCCGATAAAGCGGGCGAACCACGCAGAATTTCCATAATCAAAGTTCTCTCGTCTTCGAAGCGGCGGATAAGACGCTTCATTGGGCGCAACAGGGGAAAACGCGCGCCATTATAGAGAATCCTCGCCGCCGACGAAACCGTTTGCGTAGGGATTATTGATAAAAGCGTGCCGCACCGTCGAATTGTCATAACGTGTCAATAAAGTTGCACACTGGCGTTTTGTTGCGCAAAATGCCCCCCGCACTGGTGATTTAACCATGAGAAAAGTCGCGGTTGTCGTCGCCGGTGTACCTGTGCCACCACTGGATAACTATTTGAAACGTCTTAAAATAAACTACATCCTCATCGGCGTTGTCACCCTGCTTCTGGCTCTCGCGCTGTGGCCCAATATCACCTGGCGCAGCGGCCAGGGCGGGCAACTCCAGGAGATCATCTCCCGCGGCGAGTTGCGTATCAGCACGCTGAACTCCCCGCTGACCTATTTCAACACCAAGCAAGGGCCGGGTGGGCTCGACTACGAACTGGCCAAGCGCTTCGCCAACTACCTCGGGGTGAAGCTGGTGGTGATCCCCCATCAGAACATCAATGACCTGTTCGACGATCTGGACGATGACGACGCTGACCTGCTGGCGGCCGGCCTTATCTACAACCAGGAGCGCCTCAGCCGCGCGCGCACCGGCCCGGCCTACTACTCCGTTTCCCAACAGCTGGTGTACCGGCTGGGTACCCCGCGGCCAAAAGGCTTCGCCGACATTAAAGGCAAGCTGGCGGTCGCCTCCGGTTCCGCGCACGTCAGCACGCTAAAGCAGCTCAAGCAGGATAAATACCCGGATCTCGCCTGGGAGTCCTCCAGCGATCTCACCTCCAAAGAGCTGCTGGAGCGAGTGGCCGACGGCAAGCTGGACTACACCCTCGGCGATTCGGTAACCATCGCGCTGCTGCAGCGCATCCATCCGCAGCTGGCGGTGGCGTTCGACGTCACCGACGAAGAGCCGGTCACCTGGTACCTCAAACGCGACGGCGACGACAGCCTGTACGCGGCGATGCTGGACTTCTACAGCCAGATGGTGGATGACGGCACCTTGGCGCGGCTGGAAGAGAAGTACCTCGGCCACGTCGGCAGCTTCGACTATGTGGACACCAAAACCTTCCTGTCAGCCATCGACTCGGTGCTGCCCAACTTCCGCCCGCTGTTTGAGAAGCACGCCAACGAGATCGACTGGAAGCTGCTGGCGGCCATCGCCTATCAGGAATCGCATTGGAATCCGCAGGCTACTTCGCCCACCGGCGTGCGCGGCCTGATGATGCTGACCCGCGCCACCGCCGACGGCCTGGGGGTCAACGACCGCCTCGATCCGGAAGAGAGCATTCAGGGCGGCGCCCTTTACCTGCAACGGCTGATGGCCAAGGTGCCGGACAGCGTGCCGGAAGACGAGCGCATCTGGTTCTCGCTGGCGGCCTACAACATGGGCTGGGGCCACATGCTGGACGCGCGCAAGCTGACCAAGACGCAAAAAGGCAACCCGGACAGCTGGGTCGACGTCAAACAGCGCCTGCCGATGCTCAGCCAGAAGCGCTACTATCCGCAGCTGACCTACGGCTATGCGCGCGGGCGTGAAGCCTACAACTATGTAGAAAACATCCGCCGCTACCAGGTCAGTCTGGTGGGCTATCTGCAGGAAAAAGAGAGAAAGGCGGCGCAAGCGGCCGCCGAGCAGGAGGCGTTGGGGAAAGGCTACCCGACGGTGATGCCGGAACTGGCGCTCAACTACTGATTATTCCGGCTTATCCGCCGCCCGCTGCGCCAGCCTGAGCGCTTTTTTCTGTTCGCGGCGCAGGCGGAAGAAATTGCTCAGGGTGGCGGCGCATTCGTCCGCCAGCACGCCCGAGACGATCTCCACCTGATGGTTCATGCCCGGATGGCGCAAAATATCCACCAGTGAACCGGCCGCGCCGGTTTTCTCGTCGGCGGCGCCATACACCAGCCGGCGGATGCGGCTGTGCACCATCGCTCCGGCACACATCACGCACGGCTCCAGCGTGACGTACAGCGTGGCGTTCAGCAAACGGTAGTTTTGCAGCACCGCGCCGCCCTGGCGCAGCGCCATGATCTCGGCGTGTGCGGTAGGATCGTGTCGGCCGATCGGTCGGTTCCAGCCCTCGCCGATGACCTGATTGTCCAGCACCAGCAGCGCACCCACCGGCACCTCGCCCTCTTCCTGCGCGCGCAGGGCCAGCTGCAATGCCTGACGCATCCAGTACTCATCGTTATATTCAGTCATCGCATAATTCCTCGTGCGCTTTTGCGGCGGGCATTATACACACTAGCCTCCCTTTGTCGTAGCCGCCCGCCAATGGCTATACTGGCCGAATCAGCGTGTGATTCAGGGACCAGAAGCATGAAACTCAGTAAAAAGAACGCCGTCGTGGTGCGCAAGGCGCTGGACGGCTGGGTGGGAGAAGGCGCCTTGACGCCCGAACAACGGCAGCAACTGCTGCAGCATGTGGCCGTGCAGCCTTTCGACTGGCGGCGGCTGGCGCGCTATGCGTTTCTCGCCGCGCTGGCCTCGCTGCTGATCGCCGTCACCAGCCTGTTCGCCGACAGCGAACTGCTTGCATGGCTCAGCGGACTGTTCCGCTTCGACGCGCCGGTGCGCATGGCGATCGCCGGCGTACTGGCGGCACTGGCCTACGTCTGGGCGCTGCGTCGCCGCCGGCGCCACCCGGAAAAACGCTACGGCAATGAGGCGGCGCTGTTTGTCGCCGTGTTGCTCACCGCCTGCGCCTTATGGCAGCTGGGGGTCTGGCTGGATAACGGCAGCGGCCGGGTTTCCGTGCTGCTGCTGTTCGCCGCGCTGCTGTACGGCGCGATCGGCTGGTTCAGCCGATCCGGGCTGGTGTGGTGGTTTGCCCTGCTGTCGCTCGGCAACGCCTTCGGCGCCGAGACCGGCTACCTGTCCGGCTGGGGCGCCTACTGGCTCGGCATGAGCTACCCGATTCGCTTTATCGCCTTTGGTGCGGTGCTGATCGCCGCCGCGCTGCTGTTGCGGCCGCTGTTGGCGCAGCGCGGCCTGCAGCGGGTGTCGCTGGCGATGGGCCTGCTGTACCTGTTTATTGCCCTGTGGCTGCTGTCTATCTTCGGCAACTACGGCGATCTCGACAGCTGGTACAGCGCGCGCCAGATCGAGCTGTTCCACTGGAGCCTGCTGTTCGGGCTGGCTGCCCTCGCCGCCATCTGGCTGGGGTTGAAGCATGACGACGCCATGCTGCGCGGCTTCGGGCTGACCTTCCTCGGCATTAACCTGTATACCCGTCTGTTCGAGTTTTTCTGGGACAGCATGCCGAAGGCGGTTTTCTTCGTGCTGCTCGGCCTGAGCCTGTGGGCGCTGGGGCATTATGCGGAGAAGATTTGGCAGCTGGGGCGCAAGCCGCACGACGTGACCGACGACTGATCGCGCTGCCGATATAAAGCAGAAAGGGCGGAATCTTCCGCCCTTGGTTTATTCCAGCTGCTGCAGCTCACCTTGCTTGCTTACCCGCCAGCGGTGCTCACAAAAGAACAGCAGCGGATTATCCTGCTTGCTGTCGCTGTAACCGCTGTACAGCTTCAGCGGCGCACCGAGCCGCTGCTCCAGCTGCACCACTTTCTGAGCCCCCAGGCAGCGCAGAGTCAAGACCCAGCCGCCGCAGCGGCGTGTGATGCGGCTGCCGATCAACCGCACCCGCGGCAGAAACGCCGAATCGCGATACACCTGCTCCACCAGCCGCTCCGGCGATCCGGTAATCAGCCACACTTCGGCATCGTGCTCCTCCAGGTACTGCCGCAGCCGCATTTGCACCACCGGAAATGCGGTCACCTTCTGGCGAAAGGCCTCGATAAACTGCCGCTCCAGCGCCTTTAGCGTCGTTTCGGAACGCCCGAAAGTGATCGCCCACAGCAGCAGGCTCATCGGCCAACGCGCGGCGCGCCCCAGCAGCAGCAGCGCCAGACCGATCGGCAGCAGCAGCGGTATCACCAGCAACAGGTTCAGCGGTAAGCGGCGCAGCAGAAAACGCAAGAAACTGCCGAACATATCCTCCTGATGCAGGGTGCCGTCCAGATCGAAAAAGACCACGCGGCGCCCCTCTGCGGCCGGTTGTTGCTGCTTGTCGCTCAAACGCTACTCCTCGGGATCGTTGAACCCCATCATCCAGGTGAAGAGAAAACCGGCGATAATCGTAATCAGCATCCCCGCCAGATACAACATCACCTTACCTGAGACGATGGTCAACGCCAAAGGCAGCCCCGAAATGCCGAAGGTGATCACCGTCGCCACCTTCCAGTAGCTGATGAGCGCTCCACCGACCGCACCGCCGAGGCAGGCGCCGATAAACGGCCGGCCCAGCGGCAGCGTCACCCCAAAGATCAGCGGCTCGCCGATGCCGAGAATGCCGACCGGCAACGCCCCTTTGATCACCTTTTTCAGCCGCGCATTGCGGGTTTTCAACAGCACCGCCAGCGCCGCCCCCACCTGCCCGACGCCGGCCATCGCCAGGATCGGCAGCAGCGGGTTGGAACCGTGCGCCTGCACCAGCTCGACGTGGATCGGTACCAGCCCCTGATGCAGACCGGAGAGCACCAGCGGCAGGAACAGCCCCGAGAGCAGCGCTCCCACCAGCAGCCCGCCCTTGTCGATCGCCAGATTGGCGCCGTGGGCGATGGCGTCGGAGATAATGCCGCCGATCGGCTGCAGAATCAGGATCGCCAGCGAGGCGGTGACCAGCGTGGTCAGCAGTGGGTTAAGGATCAGTTCGACCGATTCCGGCAGCAGCGTGCGCAGGCGTTTCTCCACCCAGCACATTAACGCTACCACCAGCAGCACGGCGATCACCCCGCCTCGCCCCGGCTGCAACGCCTCGCCGAACAAGGTAATCTGCGCCAGCGCTGGGCTGGAGAGAATGCCGGCCATCACGCCGCCCATTGCCTGAGAGCCGCCGAATACCCGCGCGGCGTTGACCCCGACCAAAATGTTCATGATGGCGAACACCGCGCTGCCGAAGATCGCCAACAGCCCCAGCACGTTCGGGTAGTCCACCGCCAGCTGGCCGGCGATGTCAGGCCGTTTCAGCAGGTTGATGATGCCAGTGATCAGGCCCGAGGCGATAAACGCCGGGATCAGCGGAATAAAGACATCGGCCAGTTTTTTCAGCGCGCCGCTCATCGGCGCAGCATATTTCTGTTTGGCCTGCGCTTTGGTGCGGGCGGCGTCACCGACGGCGACGACGGGCTGCGCGCTTCCGCTCAGCAATTCGCGCATGGCATCCACCACCTTGGCGGCGGCGCCCGGGCCGACGATAAACTGATGCTGCTCACCTTGCTTGATATAGCCCTTCACGCCGGGCAGGTGCCTGAGGGCGGCCAGATCCAGGCGCTGCTCGTCGCTGACCTCGACGCGCACTCGCGTCATGCAGTTCTCCAGTTTGAGGATATTGCCCTCGCCCCCCACGCCCGCCAGGATCTGTGTCGCCAATGCCGTTGTCTTGTCCATCGCCGCCCCCACCGTGAATTAACGCGCCAGCGCCGCGCGCAGGTAGCCGTCGTGCCGCTGCAGCCGCTGCTGCGCCTCTTCGGCGCTGACGCCGGCCAAAAGCATCAGGATCGCCGGTTTGACTTCGAAGCCGGTCTGCGCCAGCGCCGCCTCCGCCTGAGCGCGTTCGGCGCCGGTCGCCTCTACCACTATGCGGCAGGCGCGATCCACCAGTTTGACGTTGGTGGCCTTCACGTCCACCATCAGGTTCTGGTAAACCTTGCCCAGCTTGACCATCGCGCCGGTCGACAGCATGTTGAGCACCAGCTTCTGTGCGGTGCCGGATTTCAGGCGCGTCGAGCCGGTCAGAGCCTCCGGCCCCACCACCGGCGAGATCGCCACCTGCGCTTCGTGCGCGATCGGCGAATCCGGGTTGCAGGAGATGGCCGCCGTCGGGCAGCCCAGCCCGCGCGCATAGCGCAGCGCACCGATCACATAAGGCGTGCGCCCGGAGGCCGCCAGCCCCACCACCATATCGACGGCGGTGAGGTTCAGCGCCCGGAGATCGGCTTCGCCCAGGGCCTCATCGTCTTCCGCCCCTTCCACCGCTTTAAGCAACGCGCCCGGCCCGCCGGCGATCAGCCCCACCACCACGCCGTGCGGCACGCCGAAGGTCGGCGGGCACTCGGAGGCATCCAGCACGCCCAGGCGGCCGCTGGTGCCGGCGCCCAAATAAATCAGCCGCCCACCGGCCTTCAACGCCGCCGCCGCCAAATCGACCGCCTGCGCAATCGCCGGCAGCACCTTTTCGATCGCCTCCGGCACCTTGCGGTCTTCCTGGTTAAAGCAGCAGACCATCTCCAGCGTCGACATCTCATCCAGACTCATGGTGGCCGGGTTGCGGGTTTCCGATACCAGTGCGCCTAAGTTCATCTGTTCACCTTTGAATTTTTAATTCACAAAATTAAATCAATATTTGAATATTTTATTCAACAAAGCGAGCGCTATTTGCTATTTTAACGGCGAGCTCACAAAAATTTTCACCGCGCGTTTTCGCCGCCTGCGTGGCAAAATGGCCGCTGGTTTCCAGGGAAAGATCAATGAGTACCCTTCTGCGCATTCGCCAGATGTATCCGACACTGGCGCAAAACGACCGCAAGCTGGCGGATTTTTTGCTGAACAACGCCGAGCAGGCGCGCCATCTCAGCTCGCAAAAGCTGGCCCAGCTGGCCGGCATCAGCCAGTCGAGCGTGGTGAAGTTCGCCCAAAAGCTGGGCTATAAAGGTTTCCCGGCGCTGAAGCTGGCGTTGAGCGAGACGCTGGCCCAGCCGCAGGCCGAACCGGTCGTGACCGTTCACAACCACATCCTCAGCAGCGACACGCTGAAAACCGTCGGTGAAAAGCTATTGGCGGAAAAGCACGCGGCGCTGCGCGCGACGCTGGACATCAACAGCGAAGAGCGGCTGCATCAGGCGCTGGACATGCTGCGCCAGGCGCGCCGGGTGATGCTGATCGGCATCGGCGCTTCCGGGCTGGTGGCCAAGGATTTTTCCTTCAAGCTGCTGAAAATCGGCGTGATGGCGGTGGCCGAAGCGGACATGCACGTTCAGCTGGCGGCAGTGCAGGCGCTGGACAAACGCGATCTGCTGCTGGCTATCTCCTTCAGCGGCGAACGACGTGAAATCAATCTGGCAGCGGAAGAGGCGCGCCAGGCCGGCGCCAGGGTATTGGCGCTGACCAGCTTCTCTCCCAACGGCCTGCAGCAGCGCGCGGATCACTGCCTCTATACCATCGCCGAAGAGCCCCACACCCGCAGCGCGGCCATCTCCTCCAGCACGGCCCAGTACGCCCTCACCGATCTGCTGTTTATGGCGCTGATCCAACACGATCTCGATCATGCCCGCGACCGCATCAAGCACAGCGAACAATTGATGAAAAAGTTGGTTTGAGGCGTATAATGGCGGCCGATAAAACGCCGCCAGCTCAATTATTTCCATTCTATGCATTCGAAAAATAATGTGCGGGCGGTGACCTGCTTAATTATCAATCAATAATTAAGCATGCATGGACAGCATTATTTAACGATACCATTATGAATACACACACAGTCATTTTAGATAGATTACGGCATTCCGTTACTCATCCGCTCCTGCGCGCCTTTTTGTTTTATGCCATTACTGCATTGATACTCATCAAGGCGATGGGATACGGCGGTAGCAAAGGCATTGATATTCTTTTTATTGCGCTTATCCTACTATTATTATCTGCCCACTCGCTTACCCGTTACGGCCTGATTATTCCGTTTATTCTACTGTGCGCCTTGTATGCGCCGGTCGGGGCCATTTACGGTTCCCCGTCAGCAGCCGTGGTGTCCGCCCTGCTGCAAACCAACCGTACAGAAGCGGGTGAGTTTCTGCATACCCTTCCGGCCAGCTGTTATTTGCTGCCTGCCGTAATATTTACCATGCTTATTATTTTAAAAAGGTTTATTTGGCGACAAGCGCTACCCAAAAAAGTCATATTGCCTTTGCTGGCGTTATTTGCGGTTATCGTCATCGCCAGAATATTCAGCGGTGGCTTGGTTAAGCTTAAATTACCTGACTTCTTTTTATCCACTTACTCCGCTTACGATCAATATCAACAGCAGATTGATGAATTAAACACCGGCGTTTCAGAGCCGGACTCTTGGTCGATCACCGCCGGCGCGCCGAATAATGAAAACTATGTCATTATCGTCGGAGAAAGTATGCGCAGGGATCATATGTCTTTATTTGGTTATCCGGTCTCCACGACGCCTTTTTTGGATAATGCCAAGGGACGGTTTTACAGCAATTATATTTCTACCGCGCCGAATACGTTCGAATCGCTCCCCCGCACGTTGGCTTTAAGCAACGGCCACAACATTGCCATCGGGGATAATATCATCACCTTGGCAAAAGCCGCCGGCCTCAATACCCACTGGCTGTCCAATCAGGGCATGTTCGGGCAATTCGATACGCCGGTATCAAAAATCGCCATGTTCAGCGATAACCATTACTTCCTGAAGAAAGGTGACTTCCAATCGCGCAGTACCGATGATGACGCGCTGCTGCCAATATTTGACCAATTATTGCGTCGCCAGGGGCAAGGCAACCTGTATGTGTTGCATCTGATGGGCTCACACGCCGACTTCTGTGAAAGGCTTAACGGTGAGCCACCCAGCATCGAGTCACAGGATCATGAGTTAGCCTGTTATCTCTCCACCTACCGTAAGACCGACCGTTTTATCGAGCAGGCGTATCAGATGCTCACTAAAAATGGCGCACCGTTTAAGCTGTTCTATTTCTCCGATCACGGTCTTTCCCATAAGGATATCGGCGGCCTACGCTCTCTGCGCCACGGCGGCGATACCCGACAAAATTATCAGGTGCCGTTGCTGGTGCTGAGCGATCGTGACCAACAGCATCAGGTTATTGATGCCCCCTTGAGCGCTTTTGACTTTATCGGTTTATTTGCTCAAGAAGCGGGAATACGGATTGCCCATCCGGAGGTGATGCCCACGATGCGTATGGCGGATACCGATAAGCGCTGGGTGTTTGACGGGCAGAGAATGGTTGATTTCGATCAGTTGGCTGACGACCCACCTGAGTTACCCTAAGCGGTAAGATGACGAAAAAACGCCCGCCGCGCGGCGATTCTGTGATAGATTGCGCGCCAGCCCGAGCACACCGATGGAAAGATAACTGACAATGGCACTGCTGATTACCAAGAAATGCATCAACTGCGACATGTGCGAGCCGGAATGCCCGAACCAGGCGATTTCGATGGGCGATGAGATTTATCAGATCGATACCGATCGCTGCACCGAGTGCGTCGGCCATTATGATACGCCGACCTGTCAGCAGGTTTGCCCGATCGACAACACCATCATCACCGATCCGCAGCATCGCGAGAGCAACGAACAGCTGTGGGACAAGTTCGTGGTGCTGCACCACGCCGATCGCATTTAATCCGCCGCAGGACTGACAAGGGCGCCACAGGCGCCCTTTCTATTTTCAGCTTTCGACGATCACCGTCGCGCAGGCGTAGCGCCGTTCGTCGGCCAGCGAAACGTGGATCGCGGCGACCCCCATCTCCCCGGCCAGCTCGGCGGCGCGGCCGTGCAAACGAATATTCGGCTTGCCCAACGCATCGTTGAACACTTCGAACTGATTGAACGCCAGACCGTTGCGAATGCCGGTGCCGAACGCCTTGGCGGCGGCCTCTTTCACGGCGAAACGTTTGGCCAGAAAGCGAATCGGCTGCTGGTGCTGCTGATACAGCGCCCACTCGGCGTCGCTCAGCACGCGGCGCGCCAGACGATCGCCGCTGCGCTCCACCACCGCCTCGATACGCGCCATCTCGACGATGTCGGTACCCAGCCCGAGCACCGCCATTACCGGCGCGCTTCCCGCATCAGCACTTTCATGTCGGCAACCGCGGCCGGCAGCCCGCTCATCACCGCCTGGCCGATAATCGCATGGCCGATGTTCAGCTCGTGCATTTCCGGCAGCGCGGCGATCGGCTGCACGTTGTGATAGGTCAGGCCGTGGCCGGCGTTGACCTTCAGCCCCTTCTCGGCCGCGTAGGCGGCGGCTACCGCGATGCGCCGCAGCTCGGCCTGTACCGCCAGCTCGCCCTGCGCTTCGGCGTAGGCGCCGGTGTGGATCTCGATATAAGGAGCGCCCACCGCCACCGCCGCGTCGATCTGGCGATGATCGGGATCGATGAACAGCGAGACCAAAATGCCCGCCTGCGCCAGGCGCTCAACCGCCACGCTCATTTTGTCCAGCTGGCCGGCGACGTCCAGGCCGCCTTCGGTGGTCACTTCTTCGCGTTTTTCCGGCACCAGGCAGCAGAAATGCGGCTTCAGCTCAATGGCGATGTCCAGCATCTCGTCGGTCACCGCCATCTCCAGATTCATGCGCGTCTGGATGGTCTGGCGCAGCAAGCGCACGTCGCGGTCGGTGATGTGGCGGCGGTCTTCGCGCAAATGCACGGTAATGCCGTCGGCCCCCGCCTGTTCGGCAATGAATGCCGCCTGAACCGGATCCGGGTATTGGGTTCCGCGCGCGTTACGTAACGTGGCGATGTGATCGATATTGACGCCCAGCAGCAAATCAGCCATGACAACCTCTAAATACGATTTTCAGTGCCAGCAGTTTACACGCGGGCGCAGGGCGGCAAAAGGGGAAAAGGTCAGGCGTCGTCGACCGGCGTATTCGGCTGTTTGCGCACGAACTGGCGGAACAGTTCGCGGCTCTTCAACGGCTTGCCGCCGAGGTAGGGTTTCAGCGCCATACGGGTGAAACGCTTGGCGGCGCGCAGCGTCTCGGCATCGGGAAACTGCCGCTCCGCCAGCGCGCGCAGTTCGCGCCCGGTGAAGCTGTAGTGATCCACCACCAGGCTGGCGATAAAGCCTTTCTCTTCGCGGTAGCGGTAGGTCATGGCGTCATCCACCGGCAGGCCGCTGCCGGCGCAGTGCAGGAAATCGAGGCCGTAGCCCAGGTGGTGCAGCAAGGCCAGTTCGAACTGACGCAGCGCCTGCTCCGGCGAGCTGTCTTCCGCCGCCAGCGCCTGCAGGCATTGCAGATAGTCGAAAAACAATACCGAGTAGTTGGTTTCCTGCTCCAGCACGCGCGCCAGCAGTTCGTTCACGTACAGGCCGCTGTAAAGCATCATGCCGCTGAGAGGTAAACCGAGGGAAACCGCTTCGGCGTTGCGCAGCGTTTTCACTTCGCCGCGGCCGCCCCAGCGCACTAACAGGGGGGTAAAGGGTTGCAGGCAACCCTTCAGATTGGAACGGCGGCTGCGCGCACCTTTCGCCAGCAAGCGCACCCGCCCATGACCTTCGGTAAACAGATCCAGCATCAGACTGGTTTCACTGTACGGCCGCCCATGCAGGACGAAAGCGCGCTCCCAGCCGTCCACGGATCGTTACTTCAGATCGTCAACATAGCCCAGGCTGCGCAGCGCACGTTCGTCGTCCGCCCAACCGGATTTCACTTTCACCCACAGCTCGAGATGCACTTTGGCGTCGAACATCTGTTCCATGTCCTGGCGCGCTTCGATGCCGATGGTTTTGATCTTGGCGCCTTTGTTGCCGATGACCATTTTCTTCTGGCCTTCGCGCTCGACCAGGATCAGGCCGTGCACATCGTAGCCGCCGCGATCGTTAGCCACGAACTGTTCGATTTCCACCGTCACCGAATACGGCAGCTCTTCGCCCAGGAAACGCATCAGCTTCTCGCGGATGATCTCAGACGCCATAAAGCGCTGGGAGCGATCGGTGATGTAGTCTTCCGGGAAGTGGTGTTCCGCTTCCGGCAGCAGCTTGCGCACGATGCCGGCGATGGTGTCGACGTTCATCCCTTTCTCGGCGGAGATAGGCACCACGTCGAGGAAGTTCATCTGCTGGCTGAGGAACGCGATGTGCGGCAACAGCTTGGATTTGTCGGTGACGTTATCAACCTTGTTGATCGCCAGCAATACCGGGCAACGCAGGCTGCGCAGCTTGTTGACCACCATTTCGTCGTCGGCGGTCCAGTTGGTGCCTTCGACCACGAAGATCACCAGTTCGACGTCGCCGATCGAGCTGCTGGCCGCGCGGTTCATCAAGCGGTTGATGGCGCGTTTTTCTTCGATGTGCAGCCCTGGGGTATCGACGTAGATCGCCTGATAGGCGCCATCGGTATCGATGCCCATGATGCGGTGACGGGTCGTCTGCGGCTTACGCGACGTAATGGAAACCTTCTGCCCCAGCAGTTGGTTCAGCAACGTCGATTTGCCCACGTTCGGGCGGCCGACGATGGCGATAAACCCGCAGTGTTGTTTTACTTCGCTCATTCAAGCTCCAGCTTTTTCAGCGCTTGTTCCGCTGCCGCCTGCTCGGCTTTACGGCGGCTCGAGCCGGTGCCCACCACGGGCTCGCTCAAACCACTCACCTGGCAGTGGATGGTAAACTCTTGGTCGTGCGCTTCACCGCGAACCTGCACCACCAAATAAGAAGGCAACGGCAGATGACGCCCCTGCAAAAATTCCTGCAAACGGGTTTTCGGGTCTTTCTGCTTATCACCGGGGCTGATTTCGTCCAACCGGCTGCGATACCAGTCCAAAATCAGACGCTCGACGGTCTGGATGTCGCTGTCCAGGAACACGCCGCCGATCAATGCCTCCACCGTATCCGCCAGGATTGACTCGCGGCGGAACCCACCACTTTTCAATTCGCCTGGCCCAAGCCGCAGACATTCGCCCAGGTCAAACTCGCGCGCCATCTCCGCCAGCGTGTTGCCGCGCACCAGCGTGGCACGCATGCGGCTCATATCGCCCTCGTCTACGCGAGGAAAGCGGTGATAGAGCGCATTGGCGATGACAAAGCTCAGAATCGAGTCACCCAGAAACTCAAGACGTTCATTGTGTTTACTGCTGGCGCTGCGGTGAGTCAAAGCCTGCAGTAAAAGCTCCTGCTGTTGAAAAGTGTAGCCCAGCTTCCGCTGCAGCCTGTTTATTACGATGGGGTTCATGAGTTACCAATAGATCAAGAATGCGTCAAAAACTTGCAGCATACGGAACAGGCCTGCTTCGCCGAAAGCCGATCCAAAGCTGTTTCGTTTGCAGTGGCTCCCAGCAGGAGCCAACTTTTTATCGCTCGAGAAAGTATTCTACAACGAGTGGAAACATAATGCTGTGTTTATATCCCCTTAATCTTTCACGCCGCAGTAGGCTGCGGCGTGAAATAGACAGAGAATAAGTCAGCGATTAATGAATGCCGCCGATCCGGCTGAAACGCACGCCGGTAGGCCACTCACCTTCCTGCTTTTCAAAGCTCATCCAGATGGCCGTGGCTTTACCCACCAGATTCTTCTCCGGCACAAAGCCCCAGTAGCGGCTGTCCGCGCTGTTATCGCGGTTGTCGCCCATCATGAAGTAATGCCCGGCCGGCACCACCCACTCCGCCAGCGGTTTGCCCGGCTGTTGGTAGTAAGCGCCCACCTGATCCTGCGTGCCCGGCACGGTCAGGATGCGGTGGGTCACGTTGCCCAGGCTCTCCTGACGCTCGCGCAGACGAATGCCGCCCTGCGGCACGTTGTCGTTCAGCGGGATTTGGTAGAAGCCGTTGCTGGCCTCACCCATGCCGCTGCGGCTGAACAGCTGCACGAAGTCGCTCGGCTGGGCGTCCGCGTAGGTCACCGCCAGCGCGGTATCGCAGGACTGCCCGCTGTTGCAGGACGGCTGCACCGTAACGCGCTTATTCACCGGATCGTAAGTAATACGATCGCCCGGCAGGCCAATTACGCGCTTGATATAATCCAGTTTCGGATCCAGCGGATATTTAAATACCGCAATATCGCCGCGCTTCGGATGGCCGGTTTCAATGAGCGTGGTCTGGGTAATCGGATCTTTAATGCCGTAGGCATATTTCTCCACCAGAATGAAATCGCCAATCAACAGCGTCGGCATCATTGAGCCGGACGGGATCTGGAACGGTTCGTAAATAAACGAACGCACCACAAAGACCAGCAACAGCACCGGGAACACCGATGCGCCAGTCTCTACCCAACCAGGCTGCTTTGCCACTTTCGCCAGCGTTTTATCGTCTACGGCGCCCGCGGTCTGCTCGTTGACCGCCGCGATCTTCGCGCGGCGGGCCGGCGCCCATTTAAAGCGCTCGAAGCACCAGATGATCCCGGTGACCAGGGTGGCCAACGCCAGGATCAGGGCAAACATATTCGCCATGCAAACTCCCTCGTTTCGCGAACTCGTCGCGGTTACTTGCCGTCTTTACCGACGTGCAGAATGGCCAGGAACGCTTCCTGCGGCAGCTCGACGTTGCCGACCTGCTTCATGCGTTTCTTACCGTCTTTCTGTTTCTGCAGCAGCTTTTTCTTACGGCTGACGTCACCGCCGTAGCATTTCGCCAGCACGTTTTTACGCAACTGCTTCACGGTGGAACGCGCGATGATGTGCGTGCCGATCGCCGCCTGAATCGCGATGTCGAACTGCTGACGCGGGATCAGATCTTTCATCTTCTCCACCAGTTCACGGCCGCGATACTGCGAGTTGTCGCGGTGGGTGATCAGCGCCAGCGCATCCACGCGCTCGTTGTTGATCAGCACGTCCACGCGCACCATGTCGGAAGCCTGGAAGCGCTTGAAGTTGTAATCCAGCGACGCATAGCCGCGCGACGTGGACTTCAGGCGGTCGAAGAAGTCGAGCACCACTTCCGCCATCGGAATTTCATAGGTCAACGCCACCTGGTTGCCGTGGTAGACCATGTTGGTCTGCACGCCGCGTTTCTCAACGCACAGGGTGATGACGTTGCCCAGGTATTCCTGCGGCATCAGCATGTGGCATTCGGCGATCGGCTCGCGCAGTTCCTGGATATTGTTCAACGGCGGCAGCTTGGACGGGCTGTCGACGTAGATCACTTCTTTGCCGGTGGTTTCCACTTCGTAGACTACCGTCGGCGCGGTGGTGATCAGATCCAGATCGTATTCACGCTCCAGACGCTCCTGAATGATCTCCATGTGCAGCAGGCCGAGGAAGCCGCAGCGGAAGCCGAAGCCCAGCGCGGTGGAGCTTTCCGGCTCGTAGAACAGGGAGGCGTCGTTGAGGCTCAGTTTGCCCAGCGCATCGCGGAAGGATTCATAGTCGTCGGAGCTGATCGGGAACAGACCGGCGTACACCTGCGGCTTCACTTTCTTGAAGCCCGGCAGCGCTTTATCCGCCGGCTGACGCGCCTGCGTCAGGGTATCGCCCACCGGCGCACCGAGGATGTCTTTGATCGCGCAGACCAGCCAGCCCACTTCGCCGCAGTTCAGCACGTCGCGATCGACCTGCTTCGGCGTGAAGATGCCCAGGCGATCGGCGTTGTACACCTGGCCGGTGCTCATGACCTTGATCTTGTCGCCCTTGCGCAGCGTGCCGTTCTTGACGCGCACCAGAGAGACGACGCCCAGGTAGTTATCGAACCAAGAGTCGATGATCAGCGCCTGCAGCGGCGCATCCGGATCGCCCTGCGGCGGTGGGATGTCGCGCACCAGGCGCTCCAGCACCTCGGGCACGCCGACGCCGGTTTTGGCCGAGCAGCGCACCGCATCGGTAGCGTCGATGCCGACGATGTCTTCGATTTCCTGTGCGGCGCGATCCGGATCGGCGGCCGGCAGGTCAATCTTGTTCAGTACCGGCACCACTTCCAGATCCATTTCGATCGCGGTGTAGCAGTTGGCCAGCGTCTGGGCTTCTACGCCCTGACCGGCATCCACCACCAGCAGCGCGCCTTCGCAGGCCGCCAGCGAGCGGGAAACTTCATAGGAGAAGTCAACGTGGCCGGGGGTGTCGATAAAGTTGAGTTGATAGGTCTGCCCATCCAGCGCCTTATAATCCAGCGTCACGCTCTGCGCTTTGATGGTGATGCCGCGCTCGCGCTCCAGATCCATGGAATCGAGCACCTGCGCGGCCATTTCACGGTCGGACAAGCCACCGCAGATTTGGATAATGCGGTCAGACAGCGTCGACTTACCGTGGTCAATATGGGCAATAATGGAGAAATTTCGTATATGCTTCATTATAAAAGTTTTTCTGCCTTGGTATTTCTGAATTACTCGCCTATAGAAACCCGCATGGACCTAAAGCGACAGTGAATGGGTTAGGCCGTCTTGCACCTGAATCGCTGCATTCTACATGCCACACCACTGAAAACCTAGCGATCGGTGCAGTGAAGGCATTCTATTATGCGCAGCTAAATGTTACAGGGCACCCCGGCGGGTGAAAACAGATGTTAACACGGAAGATACGGCCTGAGCCCGGGGCTTGCAGGTACTCCGTGGCCGTCAAACTCCGGCGCTAATACATAACCGGCCGCAGCGCAATAAACCCTCTCCGAAATTATAAAAAAAGAATATTTGGATCAACCTCTTAGAATTCCATTTCGCCCCTTTGCCTTTAGGAAAAACCCCATATACGCCACCACCGCCCCTCGGATAGAAAGGGCATGAACTCCGCGACAAAACATTATTCCGGGCACTACATCGGCAGCCCACCGGGGTTCAGCAGCATATCTGCGTACGTTGATTGGAAGGTGCATATGATCGATAAAGGGCAAATGCTGAGCCGGCACGATTTTTCGAAGGTCAACTGGGGCATTCTGGCGGCGGCGGCGCTGCTGTTTAGCGTGGGAGCAGCGCTGTTGGTGCTGCCGCTGCTGAGCAGCATTGATGAGAGTGAAGTCATCACGCTGTTGCAGGCCGGCGCGGGCACGGTTTTACTCGGCTGTACGCTGCTGGCGCTGCGGCACTATCTGCGCCCGACGCTGACCTATCGCCTGTACGAGCACGGCGTGCGGGTCTTTGACGGCCACCATCACAAAGAACGCTTCATCCCGTTTGAGAAAATCGGCGACATCTATCGCTTTCGCGGCGGCAAAGCTTTTGGCGGGCTGTTTGACGTCACGGCGTTCCGCGCCGGCGCGGATCAGCCCTGGTGTACGGTTTTCAGCAACGTCGCCCATTCGTGGCGGCTGGCGGACGTGATCGTCGACCAACAGCTGCAGCAGCGCGGGCCGCTGGCATTGAATGCGCTCTATCAGGGGGAGGTGGTGCCGTTTCACACCGTTGAAGGCGACGCACGCTGGCTGTGGCAGCTGCTGCTGGGCAAACGGCAAGGTACGCCGACCGAAACGCTGCGGCTAAGCGCCACTTTGCTGGCCACGGAACGGGGAAACGTGCCGCTCGAGCAGATCCGCGCGGTGGAAAACCATCCGCAGCGCGGCATCCGTTTGCTCGACGGCCAGGGAAATGTGCTGTTCGCGATTAACTACGATTCGCTGCTCAGCGCCGATCTGTTCATCGCGCTGTTGGAGCATATGATCCACAACCGCATCCCCGCCTATCACAACCCGGCGATGACGCGGCCGTCGGTTTAAATCAGCGGGGAGTTTTCCGCCTGCATGCGCATCGCGGTAGGCGGCAACCCAATCTGCAGCACCACCGGCTGGTAATCGGCCTGCTCGCCCAGACGCCGGGCCAACCGGCGCGCCAGCATAAAGGCCGCCCCGCCGCCCAGCACGGCGCCGATCGCCGCCGAGGCGTCGCTACCGAAACAATATTGCAGCAAGGTACCGCCCAACATCATGCCCAGCAGCGGCGTCAGGTAAACCAGCATGGCGGAGCGCAGCAGGCTGCCTTCCGCAATGCCGACCTCGACGCGCTGCCCCGGTTCGAGCGGCTGATCGATATGCACCTGCAGCTGATGCTCGGTTTCCGGCACCAGCTCGTTCAACGCGCGCGCGCCGCAGCCGGAGCGCGCGGTACAGCTGCCGCAACCGGCCTTGGGTTCACAGCGCAGCAGCGCTACGCCCTGTTGCCACGAAACCACCGTGGCCCACTCTTTCATCATTACGGCGATACCTTGAAAGAAATGCTGTCGGCGATGCGTTTGGCCGTAGCCGGCGGCAATTCGCCCACGATAGTGATTTCGTTGCCCGCGCGCACTTCGGTCTGAATGGTGCGGCGCCCCTGACGATAGTATTGCTGCCCGGCTCCGCTGCCCGCCGGGCTGACGTTGACCGAGAAGCTGAACAGACCATCGCTGTAAAGCCGGGATTCGACCGGCACGGCAACGTTCGGCAATTTGCGGCGATTGCGCGCCACCTCGTCCACCCCGGCCGGCAGCCAGCCGGTGCTCCAACTGAGCTGGACGTTTTCCACCGCCGGCAGCGACAGCAGCGGCGGCAGGTTGGCTTTGAGCAGCCCCTGCATCGCGCCCTGCACGTCGGCGCCGACCGCGAAGGAGATCACCCGATATTGCTCCAGCGTTTCGCCGTCGCGGTCGAGCAGATCCACCCGCAGCGGCAGCTTGGTGTCCTCGTCCATCCAGACGATGTAGCTGTAGCGGGAACCGTCGCGCGCCACCACGCGCAGCACTTCACACGGCCGATCGGCGATGCGGGTGCTGCCCACGGAGATGAAGTCGTAGTACTTGGCCAGACGGGTGAAATCGGCATAGACGATCGCCGGCAACGCATCGACGATGTGATCGCCGGTGAGCGTGAACGGCTCCAGGCCAGGCTCGAAGTAGCTGATCCCGCCGCCGCGCTGCAAGACTTCGCGGCGCGGGCCGTCCATATGTAACAGCTGGCCGAGCGGCACGTTGCCTATCACCGCATGGCGATAGCGCAACGACTCGATTCCCTGCTTGCTGATGCTGATGTAGGCGAGCTCGTAATTGAGAGAACGGCTGGCGCTGCTCATCTGTTGCAATAACGCCCCGGACGCAGTTGGCTGCGCCGGGGCGGTGCTGGAATAGAGCAGGCTGCCCGTCAATAAACAAACGGAGAACCAGATTTGCTTCATTACTGCTGTTGCATTCCTAAAGACTGAGTTCCGGGAACCTGAATGGCAGCCTGTTGCGGGTTGCTTTGTTCAAGCTGCAGCTGATCCGAATGCAGGCGACGTTGCAGTTCATAGTCCTGCAGCATGGCGTTGATACGCTTGCGCTGTTCCTGCACCTGCTGCTGTTGGCCGCTGCCGGTGGAGAAGCTGTCGGCCGGGACGCCCAGGCTGACCGGTGAGGCCTGGCCCATGATCGGCAGCGTGGTGAAGGCCGGCGATTCGGACGCGTTCGATGTCGCAGCAGGTTGGTTATAGTGCTGTACGCCGACGATCACCGCCAGCGACACGCAGGCCGCCATACCGATTTGCGTAATCTGGCTCGCCCAAGGACGCACTTTGTCCCAGAACGGCATTTTCTGCCAGGTATGAGGCTGCGGCTGAGATTCCTGAACGGCGGAAGGCACCAGCCGGGCGGGTTCTTTCTCAAGTGCAGCGGCTACGCGATCGGCGATGTCGAGATGCATCACTTGCCCGACATCACCTCGCAGTGTGTCACGTATCAGGTGATAGCTCTGCCAGCTTTGTTGAAGCGTTCGATCTTGCGACAGAGAACTCAACAGCTCGCTGTCGAACGATTCACCATCCATCAGAGCGGAAAGCTTTTCTTTCTGCATGCCTAAGTACCCTTCCTGTGCCCGCCATTGCTAACGCTGGATCAGCGGTTGAACTTTATTATCGATAGCTTCCCGGGCGCGGAAAATACGCGAACGTACGGTTCCGACCGGGCAATCCATGATGGCGGCTATCTCTTCGTAGCTTAGACCATCCAACTCCCGCAGGGTAATCGCCATGCGAAGATCCTCAGGGAGCGACTCAATGGTACGGAAAACTATCTGTCTCAGCTCTTCTGACAACATTAAGTTCTCAGGGTTCGAAATTTCTTTCAGTGCGCCCGCACTTTCGTAATTTTCCGCATCGTTGGCGTCCACATCACTGGATGGCGGACGGCGCCCCTGAGCAACCAGATAATTCTTTGCCGTGTTCACGGCGATTCGATACAACCAGGTATAAAAAGCGCTGTCGCCACGGAACGATTCCAGTGCGCGATAGGCCTTGATAAACGACTCCTGCACCACATCGGGCACATCGCCCTGCGGCACATAGCGGGAAACGAGACTCGCCACCTTATGCTGATAGCGCACTACCAGTAGGTTAAACGATTTCTGATCGCCCTTTTGGACCCGCTCGACCAGAACTTGATCCGTTAACTGCTCGCTCATCCGAGGTAAACTCTCCCCAAATCCGTCTCCACGCGTAAAATTGTACTGCCAGCCATACATTATTTTCCTGAGCAAGCACTCGCTTGGAGTTCATATAGAACACGAAGTTCCATATCGCCATTGTTTTTTCTGTTGATGTCGCCCTATCCGTGGCTTTTGCCCGGACAGTTAGGCTAACATGAAATTCACTCTTCTTCTGCACACATCATACGTTATGCAACCATCATCTGAACATGTTAGCGATGTACTGATCGTCGGCAGCGGCGCTGCGGGCCTGTCACTGGCGCTGCGCCTGGCGCAGCATTGCAAGGTTACCGTTCTCAGCAAGGGGCCGCTCAGCGAGGGGGCCACCTTTTACGCCCAGGGCGGGATCGCCGCGGTGTTCGATGAGACGGACAGCATTGCCTCACACGTTGATGACACTTTGATTGCCGGCGCCGGCCTGTGCGACAAAGAGGCCGTCGAATTCATCGCCGGCAACGCGCGCCACTGCGTGCAGTGGCTGATCGATCAGGGCGTGCTGTTCGACACCGAGGTCAACGCGCAGGGCGAGGAGCATTATCACCTCACGCGCGAAGGCGGCCACAGCCATCGCCGCATTCTGCACGCCGCGGACGCTACCGGTAAGGAAGTAGAGACCACGCTGGTGGGGAAAGCAAGCGCTCACCCCAATATTTACGTGATGGAGCGCCGCAACGCGGTTGACCTGATTACCTCGAACAAAATCGGCCTGCCGGGCACCCGCCGAGTGGTGGGCGCTTACGTCTGGAACCGCGAGCTGGAGCGGGTGGAAACCTACCGCGCCAAAACGGTGGTGTTGGCCACCGGCGGCGCAGCTAAGGTATACCAATACACCACCAACCCCGATATCTCCTCCGGCGACGGCATCGCCATGGCCTGGCGCGCCGGCTGCCGGGTCGCCAACCTGGAGTTCAACCAGTTCCACCCGACCTGCCTGTTCCATCCTCAGGCGCGCAACTTCCTGCTGACCGAAGCGCTGCGCGGCGAAGGGGCTTACCTGAAGCGCCCGGACGGCAGCCGCTTTATGCCCGATTTTGACCCGCGCGGCGAACTGGCCCCGCGCGATATCGTCGCCCGCGCCATCGACCATGAAATGAAGCGCCTGGGCGCCGACTGCATGTACCTGGACATCAGCCACAAGCCGGCGGAGTTCATCACCCAGCACTTCCCAATGATCCAAGAGAAGCTGCTGACGCTGGGCTTCGATCTGACCCGGCAACCGATCCCGATCGTCCCGGCGGCGCACTACACCTGCGGCGGCGTGATGGTCGATCAGCACGGCCGCACCGATCTCGACGGGCTGTACGCCATCGGCGAGGTCAGCTATACCGGCCTGCACGGCGCCAACCGCATGGCGTCGAATTCGCTGCTGGAGTGCCTGGTGTACGGTTGGTCGGCGGCGGAAGACATTCTGCAGCGCCTGCCGTTCATTCAGCAGGCCAAACAGGTGCCGCACTGGGATGAAAGCCGGGTGGACGATGCGGACGAACGGGTGGTGATTCAGCACAACTGGCACGAGCTGCGGCTGTTCATGTGGGATTACGTCGGCATCGTGCGCACCACCAAGCGGTTGGAACGCGCCCTGCGCCGCATCAACACGCTGCAGGCGGAAATCGACGAGTACTACGCTCACTTCCGCATCTCCAACAACCTGCTGGAGCTGCGCAATCTGGTGCAGGTGGCCGAGCTTATCGTGCGCAGCGCCATGGCGCGCAAAGAGAGCCGCGGCCTGCACTACACGCTGGACTATCCGGATCTGCTGCCGGAAGCGCTGCCGACCATTTTGCAGCCTTAAACTCTGCGACAGGGCGCCTAATCGGTGCCCTTTTCTTTTCAGTAGAACAGATAGAAGTCGGCGATCAACCGGCGGAAATCGTCGGTATAGCTGCCATCGGCCTGCTTGATCGCCAGCGCCTGCTCCCGCAGCGGCGTTTCCCGCCGCGTCAGCGCCAGCAGCACCCGGTGCAGCGGCGTATCGGCCCGATCGCTGACGTTCACTTTCGCCGCCGTCTGCCAGCCGCTTTGCTGCGCCAGACGTTCGAATTCGGCGCCGATGTCGTGCGGCAGCACCACGCAGAACGTTCCCTGTTCCGCCAGCAGCTGTGCCGCACAGGCCAACAGCGCATCGTGCGTCAGGGTTTCGGTGTAACGCGCGTTGTGGCGCGCCTGGTCGCGGCAGGCCACCGCCGGCTCGAAATAAGGCGGATTACTGACGATCAGATCATACTCAGCGGCATGCTGCTGCGCATAATGGTGAATATCCTGCGCATGCACGCGGATGCGCTGCGGCCACGGTGACTCCGCCGCGTTTTCGCGCGCCTGGCCGGCGGCGGCTTCATCCAGCTCCACCGCGTCAATGGTCACTTCGTCGCCGCTGCGCTGCGCCAGCATCAGCGCGATCAGCCCGCTGCCGCTGCCGATGTCCAGCACCCGGCGCGCCTGCCCCAGCGGCGCCCAGGCGCCGAGCAGCACCCCGTCGGTGCCCACTTTCATGGCGCAACGATCGTGGGCGACAAAGAATTGTTTAAAGGTAAAACCCCCGCGGCGCGGGGTAAAATCGGCTTTCGATCGCTTGCTCACACTCACCACCTGGCTATAAAACTGGCGTAGCATAAGGCAATCTGATCGACGGGAAAAGAGCGGCTTTCCGCTTAAATAGGTGAAGATCGCGGCCAACCCGTCTATAATCGGCGCCCCAAGTAGAGGTAGACCATGACAGCAACCACTTTTTCCGAACTCGAACTCGATGATCGCCTGATCGACGCGCTGCGCGACAAAGGCTACGATCGCCCCACCGCCATTCAGGCCGCTGCGATCCCGCCGGCGATGGACGGGCGCGACGTCTTAGGTTCGGCTCCGACCGGCACCGGCAAAACCGCCGCCTTCCTGCTGCCCGTGCTGCAGCACCTGCTGGACTTTCCACGCAAAAAATCCGGCCCGCCGCGCGTACTGATCCTGACGCCAACGCGTGAACTGGCGATGCAGGTCGCCGATCAGGCACGTGAATTGGCTGCTCATACCTCGCTGGATATCGCCACCATCACCGGCGGCGTCGCTTACATGAACCACGCGGAAGTGTTCAGCGAAAACCAGGACGTGGTGGTCGCCACCACCGGCCGTTTGCTGCAATACATTAAAGAAGAGAACTTCGACTGCCGCGCGGTGGAAACCCTGATCCTCGACGAAGCCGACCGCATGCTCGACATGGGCTTCGCGCAGGACATCGAAACCATCTCCGCCGAAACCCGCTGGCGCAACCAGACGCTGCTGTTCTCCGCCACGCTGGAAGGCGAAGCAATTCGCGAATTCGCCGAGCGCATCCTGAAAGAGCCGGTGGAAGTGGAAGCCGATCCGTCGCGCCGCGAACGCAAAAAGATCCTGCAGTGGTACTACCGTGCCGATGACGTGCAGCACAAAACCGCGCTGCTGATCCACCTGCTGAAGCAGCCGGACGTGCAGAAATCGGTGATCTTCGTGCGCAAACGCGAGCGCGTGCACGAGCTGGCCACCTGGCTGCGCGAAGCAGGCATCAACACCTGCTATCTCGAAGGCGAAATGGTGCAGGCCAAACGCAACGAAGCGGTCAAACGCATGATGGATGGCCGGGTTAACGTGCTGGTCGCCACCGACGTTGCCGCACGCGGTCTGGATATCCTCGATATCACCCACGTGTTCAACTTCGACATGCCGCGCACGGCGGACACCTACCTGCACCGCATCGGCCGTACCGGCCGCGCCGGGCGCAAAGGCACCGCCATTTCGCTGGTGGAAGCGCACGACCATCTGCTGCTGGGCAAAGTGGGCCGTTACCTGAACGAGCCGCTGAAAGCGCGCGTGATCGACGAACTGCGGCCGAAAACCAAGGTGCCGAACGAGAAGAGCAACGGCAAGCCATCGAAGAAAGTGCTGGCCAAACGCGCGGAAGATAAAGCGAAGAACAAAGAAAAGGCCAAGGTGAAAGTGCGCCATCGCGACGCCAAAAACGTCGGCAAACGCCGTCAGGCGAAGGCCAAACCGGCCGGCGACGCGGAATAACCACCGCTGCCTAAGAAAAAACCGCCTGTACAGGCGGTTTTTTTATGGGCGTTTACTGCTGCGCGTAGTGCGTGGCCAGGCGGTGCCCCTGCAGCCATTTATCCAGTTCGCGGAACTGCGCCTTCAGTTCGTCATTCTGCAAATGCGCCGGCGTTTGCGAGAAATAAAACTGGAACGCGACGCCCTGCTGGTTGCGCGCCCGGGCATCGGCCCCGGCCTGCAACAGCAGCAGCGCCAGGTGCGGCGCGTTAATCTTCGCCGCCAGATGCAGCGGAGTATCCCCCAGCCGGTCGCTCAAGGTGGTGTCCGCCCCGGCCGCCAGCAACATCCGCAGTTGCTCTTCACGCCCGGCCAGCACCGCCGCCGCAAGCGGCGTGGCGCCGGTAACGGCATTACGCACGTTCACCTGCGCCCCTTTGGCCAGCAGCAACCGCAGGTACTGCGCGTCTTGCAGCATCGCCGCGGTGTGCAGCGCACTGTTGCCGTCCAGCCCTGCCGCCGCCGGGTCGGCGCCGAGATCCAGCAACGCCTGCACGCTATCCGGCTGCTGCGAAAGCACCGCCCACTGCAACAGCGTGACCTGCCGATCGCCCCGCTCGCGCAAACGATCCTGCGTGGCCTGCGCATGGATACCCTGCGTATCGCCGCGCGCCACCGCCTGAGCCAGCGCCAGATTGCTGCGGCCGTCAAACGGCGAAATCTCCTGCCCCATCTGTTGCTCCTTAGCCATCATCAGTAAACCGGTCACCGCGACCAGCGCCAGTAAGGCTATCGCCAGCGCCCGCCGCAAGCGACGCCCTTCAGGCATTGGCCTTCGCCTCCCACGGCTTTTGTTCCGCCATCGAGCTTATCACCTTGTCGATGCCGTGCGCCGTCAGGCTGCGATCCAGATGCTTGCTCGGCCGCCAGTCATCGATGCCGGTCAGGGTATCGTTGTTGGCCAGGGTGATGTTGTGGCCGATGGCGTCCGGGATCAGCGAGGTCGATTCCTGGGTGCTGGTCAGCATGTCATATTGCTCGCTGTAGCGGCGAATGCCGCCGGCTTCGGCATCTTTCTTCGCCGCCGCCGGATCGATACCCAGGCGATTCAGGGTGTAATCCGAGACCCCGGCCGCGTTGAAGGTGACCGCGACGGTGCCGGTCGCCAGCGCGGCGGTGGCCGCCAGACCGCCGCCAAGCGAATGGCCGGCGATCACCAGTGCATCGCCGAAGGCCGCCTTGGCGCTTTTGGCAGCGGCAACCGCCTGATTGTACTGCACATCGTCATAGCCCGTCGCCTGCCGTACGTTGCTCAGCCAGTCGCGCCAGTCGTTAGTGCCGGCGAACGCCAACACATACTGCTTGTCGTTGCTGTAAATCCCGGCCTGGAAACCGCTGCCCGCGTCGTGCAGGCTGGCGGGATCGATGCCGAAACCGAGCAGCGCGCTGTCGCTCAGGCGGTTGAACCCGGCGGCACCCTGGCCAGTGAGTGAGTAAACGTCCTTGGCCAACAGCGCCAACGCATAATCCCCCTCCTGCGATTGCTGCCCCCGCGTCACGCCCGGCGCTGCCGCCGCCGTCGGTGCCGCCGCTGAGATATCGCCGACCAGCGTATTCAACAGATTCTGCGCATTGAGCGTGTTCTGAGAGGGAGAGGCCACCGGCGCCGGATTTGCCGGCGCTGCCGCGGGCTGCGCCGCCGTCGCCGTCTCGGTAGCGGCGCGAGGCGTAGGGATCGCGGCCACCGGGGATACTGCAGAGGTAAAACTTAAAGGCATACTCATGCCGACTCCTTGTCGATAGACTTTTTATTGAGCACCTGAATAGGTGCTGATTTAGCTATCGGCAGGTCGGATGAGTTCTGTATTAGAAATGCTTATCTTTGTACAGAATGTGATCCACGTTCGGTTTTCGGCCGCCAAACGCCAGAAAGGGAGCCGAAGCTCCCTGATTGACTGCGCCGCAAATTACAGGCTTTCGGTAAAGGTGCGGGCGATAACGTCGCGCTGCTGTTCCGGCGTCAGGGAGTTGAAGCGCACCGCATAGCCGGACACGCGGATGGTCAGCTGCGGGTATTTTTCCGGGTGCTTGACCGCGTCTTCCAGGGTTTCGCGACGCAGCACGTTGACGTTCAGGTGCTGACCGCCTTCCACGCGCACGGTCGGCTGCATTTCCAGCGGCACTTCACGGTATTCGATCTGGCCCAGGTCGCTCACCGCGACAACCTGATCTTCCGCGTAGTTGGCCTTGGCGCACACGCAGCGAGCTTCCGCTTTTTCATCGTCCAGCAGCCAGAAAGAATTCACCAGCGCCTGGTCATTCGCTTTGGTAATTTGAATACCGGTAATCATTATGTTGCCTCCGTACAAGGGCGTAAAAATTCACGTCGTGAGAAAACCCAATTCTGGTTTCGGCCATTTGGTAAAACCATTGTTGTCTTGTTGTTCTGTATACCAGCCTGACCAGGCCAGTTCCTTGATTAAAATCAATTTTTACCGGGTAGGCACAGGGCGTGAAGGGGCAAATTTATGTTTTATATCAATTTTCCCACTGCGGCAAAAACCAATTATTTTTGTAAATTTTCAAAAATAATTGCATAAGACACGGCGGTGAGAAATGAAAAGCGGGTTTCGCTGCGCGTGCCGAAACGGTAAGCTATAGCCCATGAATTGCTAAAGAAAACAAAGGAGAGCGTTTATGGCCACCTCCCTCACCTGGCATGACGTGATCGGCAAAGAGAAAGAGCAGCCCTATTTTGTTGAAACGCTCGCCTTTGTTGCCGCTGAACGCCAGGCCGGTAAGACCATTTATCCACCGCAGAAGGACGTGTTCAACGCTTTCCGCTATACCGAGCTGGCGGACGTCAAGGTCGTCATCCTCGGCCAGGATCCGTATCACGGCCCCAATCAGGCGCACGGTCTCTCTTTCTCGGTGCGCCCCGGCGTACCGGCGCCGCCGTCGCTGGTGAATATGTATAAAGAGCTGGCAACCGACATTCCCGGCTTCGAACGCCCGGATCACGGCTACCTGCAAAGCTGGGCCGAACAGGGGGTGCTGCTGCTCAACACCGTGCTGACGGTGGAAGGCGGCCGCGCGCATTCGCACGCCAACCTGGGCTGGGAAACCTTTACCGATAAAGTGATCGCCGCCCTGAACGAGAACCGTGAAGGCGTGGTGTTCCTGCTGTGGGGCTCGCACGCGCAGAAGAAAGGCAACTTTATCGACCGCAACCGCCACCATGTGCTGAAGGCGCCGCACCCGTCGCCGCTCTCCGCGCACCGCGGTTTCCTCGGCTGCCGTCACTTCTCGCAGGCCAATCAGCTGCTGGAGCAGCAGGGGCTCACGCCGATCGACTGGATGCCGCGCCTGCCGCAGGCGTAGCACAGAGACAAAAAAGGCACCCTCGGGTGCCTTTCTTTATGCGTTGCCGGGGCGATTACGCCTTGGCTTTGGAGACTGCAACCATCGCCGGACGCAGCAGGCGGCCGTTCAGCGTATAGCCTTTCTGCATCACCATCATCACGTGGTTCGGTTGATGATCGGCGGATTCCATCATGCTCATCGCCTGATGCACTTCCGGGTTGAACGGCACGTTGACGTCGCCGACGATTTCGATGCCGTACTTGCGCACCACGTCCAGCAGCGATTTCAGCGTCAACTCGATGCCTTCGATCATCGCGGCCAGTTCAGGATTGTTTTTATCCGCCAGATCCAGCGCGCGCTCCAGGTTGTCGATCACCGGCAGCAGATCGCCGGAGAATTTCTCCAGGGCGAACTTGTGCGCTTTCTCGACGTCCAGTTCAGCGCGGCGGCGGATGTTTTCCGCTTCCGCTTTGGCGCGCAGCAGGCTGTCGCGCTCGTGCTGCTGAGCTTCCGCCAGTTGGGCTTCCAGTTCGGCGATACGCGCATCGCGCAGATCGACGCCTTCCGCCGCTTCCGGCAGCGTATCATCGTGATGAGCGTGTTGTTCCATTTCTTCCGAGACTTGCTCGTTTGGCGTCTTCTGTTCTTTACTACTCATGAATATCTCCGCGTTTTAGCATTAATCTCGCAACTTGGCTTATTATGGGGATCAAAACCGGGGTTTCAAGTCAACCGGTCACAATGTGGGGCATAAACGGGTCCCGGTGAGGAAAATCACAACAAATGAATAAAAAATTCGCCTGTATTGGCATTGTTGGCCACCCGCGTCACCCTTCAGCGCTGGCAACCCACGAGATGCTGTTCCACTGGCTGGTCGCCCGCGGCTATTCGGTGATGGTCGAACGCCAGATCGCCCATGATTTGGGGCTGAAAGACGCCGTGACCGGCAGCCTGGCGGATATCGGCCAGCGGGCCGATCTGGCGGTGGTGGTGGGCGGCGACGGCAACATGCTCGGCGCCGCGCGCGTGCTGGCGCGTTACGACATCAAGGTGATCGGGGTCAACCGCGGCAACCTCGGCTTCCTCACCGATCTCGATCCCGACAACGCCCTGCAGCAGCTGGCGGACGTGCTGGAAGGCGAATACATCGACGAACAGCGTTTCCTGCTGGAAACCATCGTGCATAAAGAGCACCAGCAGTGCCGCATCAGCACCGCCATCAACGAAGTGGTGCTGCACCCCGGCAAAGTGGCGCACATGATCGAATTCGAAGTGTACATCGACGATCGCTTCGCCTTCTCGCAGCGCTCCGACGGCCTGATCATCGCCACGCCGACCGGCTCCACCGCCTACTCGCTCTCTGCCGGCGGGCCGATCCTCACCCCGTCGCTGGAGGCGATCGCGCTGGTGCCGATGTTCCCACACACTCTCTCCGCCCGGCCGCTGGTGATCAACGGCGACAGCACCATCCGCCTGAAGTTTTCGCAGATCGGCAGCGATCTGGAGATCAGCTGCGACAGCCAGATCGCACTGCCAATCCAGGAAGGGGAAGAAGTGCTGATCCGCCGCAGCGATTTCCACCTGAATCTGATTCACCCGAAGGACTACAGCTATTTCAACACGTTAAGCACCAAGCTGGGCTGGTCGAAAAAATTGTTCTAAAATCTGCGCTGGCCACTTTACTGTATATAAAACCAGTTTATACTGTATGAAATTACAGTTATGTATTTATACACAGGAAGGTTCCCATGCTGGCGCAATTAACCATCAGCAACTTTGCTATCGTTCGTGAGTTGGAAATCGATTTTCAACCGGGTATGACGGCGATCACCGGTGAAACCGGCGCCGGCAAATCCATCGCCATCGATGCGCTGGGGCTGTGCCTCGGCAACCGCGCCGACGGCAACGTGGTGCGCCTGGGAGCCGCCCGCGCCGACATCTGCGCCCGCTTCTCGCTGGCGGACACCCCGTCCGCGCGCGAGTGGCTGGAACAGAACCAGCTGGACGACAGCAACGAATGCCTGCTGCGCCGGGTGATCAACGCCGACGGCCGTTCACGCGGCTTTATCAACGGCACCGCCGTGCCACTGTCGCAGCTGCGCGAACTGGGGCAACGCCTGATCCAAATCCACGGTCAACACGCCCATCAGTTGCTGCTCAAACCGGAGCACCAAAAAGCGCTGCTCGACGCCTACGCCGACGAACCCGCCCTGCTGGCGGCGATGAGCCAGGCCTACCAACGCTGGCACCAGAGCTGCCGCGAGCTGGCGCACCATCAGCAGCAGTCCATCGAGCGCGAAGCGCGCAAGCAGCTGCTGCAATACCAGTTGAAAGAGCTGAACGAATTCGCGCCGCAGGCCGGCGAGTTCGAACAGACCGACGCCGAGTACAAGCGCCTGGCCAACAGCGGCCAGCTGCTGACCCTCAGCCAGCAGACGCTGCAGCTGCTGGCCGACAGCGACGAGAACAACATGCTCAGCCAACTCTACAGCGCCAAGCACCTGCTGCTCGAGCTGGCCGGGCTGGACGACAAGCTCAGCGGCCTGCTGGACATGCTGGAAGAGGCCTCTATCCAGATTAGCGAAGCCAGCGATGAGCTGCGTCACTACGCCGATCGTATGGATCTCGATCCCAATCGCCTGCACGAGCTGGAACAGCGCCTGTCGCGCCAAATCAGCCTGGCGCGCAAACACCAGGTTGCGCCGGAAGAGCTGCCGCAGCTGCATCAGCAGTTGCTGGATGAACAACAGCTGCTTTCACAGCAGGAAAGCGACCATGAGCACCTGAACGAGGCGGTCACCCTGCATCACCAGCAGGCGCTGGCGCTGGCGGAGCAGCTGCATCAGAAACGCCTGAATTACGCCGCCGAGCTGACCACGCTCATTACCGACAGCATGCAGGCGCTCTCCATGCCGCACGGCAAGTTCAACATCGATGTGCGTTTCGAGCCGCAGCATCTGAGCGCCGAAGGGGCCAGCCGCACCGAGTTCTGCGTCTCCACCAACCCGGGGCAGCCGCTGCAGCCGCTGGCGAAGGTCGCCTCCGGCGGTGAGCTGTCGCGCATCGCGCTGGCCATTCAGGTGATTACCGCCCGCAAGATGGAAACCCCGGCGCTGATCTTCGATGAGGTCGACGTGGGCATCAGCGGCCCGACCGCCGCCATCGTCGGCCGCCTGCTGCGCCAGCTCGGCGAATCCACCCAGGTGATGTGCGTGACCCACCTGCCACAGGTGGCCGGGTGCGGGCATCAGCACCTGTTCGTCAGCAAGCAGACCGACGGCACGGTCACCGAAACCCAGATGGCGCCGCTGGATAAGCGCGCCCGGCTGCAGGAGCTGGCGCGCCTGCTCGGCGGCAGCGAAGTCACCCGCAATACGCTGGCGAACGCCAAAGAACTGCTGGCGGCATAAAAAAGCTCAACTTTTTCACTTTCCTGCGGTCTGACAGTGACGCTGTTGACCCGAAAGATATCTAAAGTGCGGCGCGGCGGCGATTCGAAGCCTCCTCAACGGCCTGAAACAGGCCAAGCGCTTGAGGTGCTGAAAGAAAGCCAACGCGTCGCAACTTGAAAGATGAAGGGTATAAAGGTTTCCAACTGCCGCAAGGTCTATTATCATCGGCATCCTATGCCCTAAAGGAATGTGATTACTATGCGCTGTAAAACGCTGACTGCCGCCGCTGTAGTTCTTGTGATGCTGACTGCAGGCTGTTCTACTTTTGAAAAGGTGGTTTATCGTCCTGACATCAACCAGGGGAACTACCTGACGTCGACCGACGTGGCGAAAATTCAGAAAGGGATGACCCAGCAACAGGTCGCTTACACATTGGGCACCCCAATGCTGCAAGACCCGTTCGGGACTCAGACGTGGTTCTATGTGTTCCGCCAGCAACCTGGCCATGAAGACATCACCCAGCAGACGCTGACGCTGACCTTCGACAGCGCAGGCGTGTTGACCGATATCCAGAACAAACCGGCGCTGACCAAGTAATCGGCGCCGCCCGCTCTTCCGGCCCATGAGGGGCATGATGTTCCTCATGACAGTCGCAGGCTGCAACGCGGAAGAGAAATCAGTTTCAGATAAAAAATAAGGCGCTCATAGCGCCTTATTTTTTTGCCTTTTCTGCCCGTTGCCGGCGCAGCTCTTTCGGATCGGCTATCAAGGGCCGGTAGATCTCCACCCGGTCACCGTCGTTCAGCGTATCGCCCAGCTTGGCCGGGCGGCTGTAGATGCCGATTTTATTGCTCTTGAGATCGATATCCTGGCGCAGCTCCAGCAGGCCCGAAGCCTGGATCGCCTGCTCGACGCTGCTGCCCTCGGCCAGCTTCACCTTGCGCAGGTACTGACGCTCCGGCAAGGCGTACACCACCTCGACCTGGATGTCAGACACTGTAGACCTCTTTCGCCCGCTGGGTAAATGCCTGCACCATGCTACCCGCCAGCTCTTTGAACACCTTGCCGAACGCCAGCTCTATCAGTTTGTTGGTGAACTCGAAGTCCAGGTGCAGCTCCACCTTGCAGGCCTCTTCGCTCAGCGGCGTGAACTGCCAGCCCCCCATCAGCTTGCGGAACGGACCATCGACCAGCTGCATATTGATGCTCTGGTTATCCAGCAGCGTATTGCGCGTGGTGAAGGTCTTGCTGATACCGGCCTTGGCGACGTCCACCGCGGCGGTCATTTCGTTGGAGGTAGCGTTAAGCACCCGGCTGCCGGTGCAGCCTGGCAGAAAATCGGGATAAGAATGAACATCGTTAACCAACTGATACATCTGCTCGGCGCTGAACGGCACTAATGCAGACCGACTGATCTGGGGCATATCATTTCCTGTGAGACATAAAACGTACAGATAATACCATTTATCTGGCGGCAAACAAAAAATCTGCTAAGGGATGGGGGCGCCAAAAATGCGAAAAATTGCGCAGGTGCTGAACGGGAAAGGATTTCTTTCGCTGAAGCATCCAGTATAATGAACGCACTATGACAAAGAAAAAAGCACACAAACCCGGTTCCGCCACCATTGCTCAAAACAAGCGCGCACGTTTCGAATACTTCATTGAAGAAGAGTTCGAGGCGGGCCTGTCGCTGCAAGGGTGGGAAGTTAAATCGCTGCGTGCAGGCAAAGCCAACCTCAGCGACAGCTACGTGACGTTCCGTGACGGTGAAGCCTATCTGTTTGGCGCCACCATCACTCCGCTCAACGTGGCTTCGTCGCATGTGGTGTGCGATCCGACGCGTACCCGTAAACTGCTGCTGAACCGACGCGAGCTGGATACCCTGCTCGGCCGCGTCAACCGCGATGGCTACACCGTGGTGGCCTTGTCCCTGTATTGGAAAAATGCCTGGAGCAAGATCAAGATCGGCGTAGCCAAAGGCAAGAAAGAGCACGACAAACGCGATGACATCAAAGATCGCGAATGGCAGACGGCGAAAGCCCGTATCATGAAGCACGCCAATCGTTAAGCCGCTGGCTTATCGAGGTAAACTTCTGGTATACTGCACAAAGTTACTTGGGGCTGATTCTGGATTCGACGGGATTTGCGAAGCCCTAGGAGCATGCCGAGGGGCGGTTGGCCTCGTAAAAAGCCGCAAAAAAATAGTCGCAAACGACGAAAACTACGCTTTAGCAGCTTAATACCCTGCTTAGAGCCCTCTCTCCCTAGCCTCCGCTCTTAGGACGGGGATCAAGAGAGGTCAAACCCAAAAGAGATCGCGTGGACGTCCTGCCTGGGGCTGAAGCGTTAAACTCAATCAGGCTAGTCTGTCAGTAGCGTGTCCATCCGCAGCTGGCCGGCGAATGTAAAGATTGGACTAAGCATGTAGTGCCGACGGTGTAGTAATTTCGGACGGGGGTTCAAATCCCCCCAGCTCCACCACATTATGTTCCGGATACGTCCGGGAAAGTACGGAAAGCCCGCATCCCACCTAGGTTTGCGGGCTTTTTTGTATCCGTAATCGTCCGAGCGTCTCCGGCTAAATCCGGGATTTATTGGTATACGTTTAGGTATACGTTAAAATGTATGCCATAAACGTATACCAATTATGGAAGAATCCACGCATGGCGCACTACACGCCCCCTCACGCATACCGAAGTACAAAAAGCCAAAGCCACCGATAAAGACCTCACCCTGCATGACGGTGACGGTTTGTTCCTGTTAGTCAAAACCTCCGGAAAGAAACTCTGGCGTTTCCGTTACCTTCGCCCTGGCACCAGCTCACGCACTATGATCGGCATCGGTTCATACCCAGCCATTTCCCTGGCCGATGCTCGGCAGATCCGCGCAGAGAAACTCGCCATACTGGCAAAGGGGATTGACCCACAGGCCAAAGAAGCCGAAGAGATAGAACAGCAACAGATCGCGCAGGAGAGCATTTTCCTTAACGTTGCCAAGCAGTGGTTCGCATTGAAGCAAGCCCACGTAAGCGTGGATCACGCGAAAGATATCTGGCGTTCCATTGAGAAAGATATTTTGCCCTCCCTGGAGAATGTCCCTGTTCAGGAAATTAAGGCCCGTTTGCTAATCCAGGTGCTGGAGCCTATCAAAGCGCGTGGAGCTTTGGAAACAGTTCGCCGATTGGTGCAACGCATCAACGAAATCATGATCTACGCTGTCAACACCGGCTTGATTGAAGCTAACCCGGCCTCAGGTATTGGTGATGCGTTTGAACGCCCCAAAAAGCAGCATATGCCGACGATACGGCCCGAAGAACTGCCTAAGCTGATGCGTACTATTTCGATGAGTAATCTATCTATACCAACGCGCTGTTTGCTGGAATGGCAATTGCTTACGCTGATACGCCCTGCAGAAGCCTCGGCAACAGCGTGGGCCGAGATCGATATCGAGAAAAAGGAGTGGCGCATCCCGGCCGAACGAATGAAAGCGAAGCGAGATCACATTGTTCCACTCTCAGATCAGGCATTATCAATACTTAAGATAATGGAACCAATAAGTGGTAACCGTGTGTACGTATTCCCAAGTCGCAACGACCCACATAATCCTATGAACAGCCAAACTGCGAACGCAGCGCTTAAACGTATCGGATATGGTGGGAAATTAGTTGCGCATGGTTTACGTTCTATCGCCAGTACGGCAATGAATGAGGCTAGCTTTAACCCAGATGTAATTGAAGCAGCATTAGCTCATAGCGATAAGAATGAAGTTCGAAAAGTATACAATCGCTCGACTTATATTGAACAGAGAAAAGAGTTGATGGCTTGGTGGGGAGCATTAATTATTAATAGCAAAAATGGAGTTTACGCATGACAAAGACAACAAAGCCTGTATTTAAATTTAAACAGGAAGATATTGAAAGCTGCTTTAAGCTTGCCTTGAAAAATATAGTTAAGTATGGTGATACGGATATTTTTCCTTTCCCATATGAAACTAGAATGTTTGATGACATGGAAGTTGAAATGTTAGCATCCTTAAAGGATACATATGATAATTTTGATAAAAAAAGAGATATCGCCCCACCGCTAAACATTAGCAGTTGTTCTACAGTCGGATATACTGGATATAGATGGGCAACCCAGATAGACCCATACTGGAATGCTTTTTTCTTAGGCTTGGTAATTAAGCTAAGCAAGGAAATTGAGAATGACAGACTCGACGAAAACACTGTTTATTCCTATAGGTACAGTCCAGACATCTCTGATTTTTCATTATTTGATAAAAAAGTTAATTGGCGAAAATTCCAGCTTGATAGCTTAAAGCTTTGTGAAGAAGGTGATGATGTTAACTTTATTTTGACCTGTGATATTGCAGATTTTTACCCTAGAATATACCATCACCGTTTAGAGAATGCATTAGACCGCCTGGATGAACACAAAAACACATCAAGTAAAATCAAAAAACTTCTACAGCTTTTTTCAGGCACAAACTCTTATGGAGTCCCTGTTGGTTGCCCAGCTTCCCGTATACTTGCTGAATTATCCCTTAGCTCAATAGATCATATTTTAAGCGTGCATGGGTTTAAATTTAAGCGATATGTAGATGACTTTTATATATTTTGTGAGAGTAAAGAATCAGCGCATTCAGCATTAACCTTTTTAAGCAGAAAGCTTATGGAAAATGAAGGACTTACATTACAAAAACACAAAACAAATATAATGTCAAAAGAGGAATTTATAATATTAAC
Organism: Serratia sp. CY44782; assembly: GCF_052168715.1. Taxonomy (NCBI): domain Bacteria; kingdom Pseudomonadati; phylum Pseudomonadota; class Gammaproteobacteria; order Enterobacterales; family Yersiniaceae; genus Serratia; species Serratia sp. CY44782. The sequence goes on along the minus strand of NZ_JBJNME010000011.1, from coordinate 2,159 downwards.
AAAATCAAAAGTCAACGGACTAGACGAAGATGAAAAATCCCCAATGAAAGCAAACTTTATGTCACTGCCTATTAGGTATGATCCATATTCTGCAAATGCAGCGGAACAATATGAAGAGATAAAGGACGCTCTCAAGAATTTTGACCTATTGGGAATGTTAAGTGATGAATTACAAAAATCGAAAATCAATCAACCATTTAGTAAACAACTAATCCGCTCTTTTGCTGCGGTAGATGACAGCACGCTTTCCAGTGCTTACAACGTCATCTGCTTAAGTTTTAATGATTTATACCCTATTTTTACGACTATTATGCAGGTTGCTACATCTAACTGGGATAGATTTGACGCTCGTACTAAAGATTATATATTCAACTCAGTGAAGGACTTAATTGATAAAGACTCATTCATTCTTAAGACGGAGTTAAATCTAGCGTATGTTTGCAAACTATTATCTAGACAAAACAGCACAACAAGTCAAATACTATTGACTGAAGTTTATAACAATAACATTAATAGTATTTTAATAACAAACATAGTCACTCAAGCGATGCTTAAATGGAATGTCCATTTTTGGTTATCAGATTTGAAACGTAGCTTCCCAACAATGAATGCATTGCAACGAAGAACTTTTATCATTTCAACATATCAATTAGGGGATGAAGGAGAGCACTGGAGAAATCATAACAAGAGGAATTTAAATTTCATAGAGACAATTTATAAAGAGTGGGGAGCTAAGAGGAAAGCAACTAAGAATATTGGAGATGCTTTATGATTTCCGAACTCACATTTGCAAAAAGATTTACATCCTTCTGGAACCAATTATTGCCAAACGAAAAGCATTATGTGCGTCTTATTAATGACGGGCTTTTCGAGATAGTTGACGCTCCTACTGGCGAGCTAAATAGAAAAGAGAACATTGCTTTAATAAATGAACTGGCGTTTGAGATATACAAACAGATATTATCAAATAAAATAAAAACGCCTAGTTTAGATTCAATCGAGTTTTATAAAAGTGATAAGTTCCTTGAAATATACGCCAATGCTAAAAAAAGATTATCTAAGTTTGCTTACGGTTCTAATTTTTCGTTACCTTTAACATCAAAGGAACTAACCACAACCCGAATGTTAACCCTAAGGTTATATACACGATATTATGACAGTATGAAGGACATCATTATATCGCCTTTCTTTTCAGGTTGTGGTTATATAAACCATTCAAACGGAGACTTATACATTCCAGGTAGATTGATAGAGATAAAGTCAGGTGCTAGGAACTTTGGAGTAGTAGACGTTAGGCAAATATTAATTTATTGTACATTGAACTTTTACTCTAAGAAAAGACTAGTTATTGATGAAGTTGAGCTGTTCAATCCTAGGATGGGTATATCATATTCATGTAAAACAAATGAACTATGCGAAAACCTTGGCTCGCTCAATCAAGAAGATCTTTTCTTCGAAATTAAACAACACATAACTGAGAATAGCTTTATAGAAGGTGCAATATTATAATCCATCGCGGCTGAAGTATTTATTACATCAGCCGACGCCTATTTACCCCATCAAAAAAATAATATTCTTCACGAATTAACCAGTCAAAATAAAATAGACTAATGCATTGAAATTAAAACCTGCAGATTCAACATCCGAATTTCTTGCAAAACTAATGGGTGATCGGTGTGTTTTCTGCTTTCATCTTAACTGCGGCTCCCTTATCCATGCTCTCTGATTTTACCTTGCTCTCGCATTGAACTGCGGATTAACAAGATAACAGACTATTTAGGACAAGGGGTGAAAGGCAAAAGCCTCCCTGCAAAAATCCGTGCCGTAATGGAATATCTAGTATGGCTATGAAATTCACTTTCCGGGTAGAAGAAAAACTTCAACTTTTATTGTTTCGGGTTTCAATGGTTGGCACAGAGCTTCATCCAAGTCTTCAAGCGTTTTAAACATACAACAACACTAAATAATCCGCATATAAGATGCATGACAGTGTAAGCATCCCGGCTTTAGTTCCATGAACTTTTTGAGATATCCGTTGTTTTGACCTTGGCCCAAAATCAGTGCAGTGCTAAATCAGAGATCTTCGTCTTTCCGGAGACTTCGGATGAATTCAGCCGGAGTCATGTCATTTAATGATGAATGCGTCCTTTCGTGGTTGT
>NZ_JBJNME010000010.1:0-247527 GCF_052168715.1 Serratia sp. CY44782 | reverse complement strand
TTTACTTCAGTTAGTCACTCTTCAAGACTTGATATTTTTTTGCATCCGAAGATGCTGGATATCGTCTTGTGGAGTGCCCACACAGATTGCCTGATAAATTGTTAAAGAGCAGTGAGTTAGGCGCTTTCGCTTGCTAACTCGAGGTGGCGTATATTACGCTTTCCTCTTTCAGAGTCAACCCTAATTTTCAGGATTTTTTCTCTGCGACCCCCGGATACTCTGTGAAGTTGTTCACATGTTCCGTGTCGATGGAGGCGCATTATAGGGAGCCGGTTCAGAATGACAAGCGATAATATGCATTTTTTATCTGACCGCTCACTATTCATTCGTAACGCCTATTAAACCCGCTTTTTGATGGCTGCCGGCAGGTCCGCCAGGCTATTTAGCACCCAATCGGCCAGCTGTTCGCCCTGCTCGGTCACCGGCTTGCCGGTGCGCACCAATACCTTGGTACCAACGCCGGCCGCGATCGCCGCCTGCATATCTTCCGGTTTATCGCCCACCATATAAGAAGCGGCCATATCGATGTTCAATTCCTGCTGCGCTTGCAGCAGCATGCCCGGCTGCGGTTTACGGCAGTCACACACCTGACGATACTCTTCTACTACTGCCTCCGGATGATGCGGGCAGAAATAGATGCCGTCGAAGTCGACGTCGCGATCGGCCAGCGACCAATCCATCCACTCGGTCAGGTACATAAATTGGTCTTCGCTGAACTTGCCGCGCGCAATGCCGGACTGGTTGGTCACCATCACCAACGCGAAGCCCATCTTTTTGAGTTCGCGACAGGCGTCAATCACGCCGTCAATAAAGTGGAAGTTGTCGATTTCATGGACATAGCCATGGTCAACGTTAATCGTACCGTCACGATCGAGAAAAATTGCTGGAACGCTTTGTGTCACCGCTTTGCTCCTGAGGGCCTGTATACGCTGACAGTATCGCATGTTTTACCCCGTACTGAGAACGCCGGAGAACGTCGTTGGCCGTTGACTTAGACGTCTAGACGCCTTAACATCTGATCCATACCTTGGTTCCACGCCGAGGTTTACTTTTATCTAGCCACGGGCAACCACGCTAAAATAAGAAGAATATGATTAAACTTTCTAACATCACTAAAGTGTTCCAGCAGGGTTCGCGCACTATTACCGCGCTCTCTGACGTGACCCTTCACGTCCCTGCCGGGCAAATCTATGGCGTTATCGGGTCTTCCGGTGCCGGCAAAAGCACGCTGATCCGCTGCGCCAACATGCTGGAGCGCCCAACGTCCGGCCAGGTCCTGGTCGATGGTCAGGATCTGACTTCGCTGTCTGAAAGCGAACTGACGCGCGCCCGTCGCCAAATCGGCATGATCTTCCAGCACTTCAACCTGCTCTCTTCCCGCACGGTGTTCGGCAATGTGGCGCTGCCGCTGGAGCTGGACAATACGCCGCGCGCCGAGATCAAAAAGCGCGTGACCGAACTGCTGGAGCTGGTCGGCCTGGCGGACAAACACGACGCCTATCCGGCCAACCTGTCCGGCGGCCAGAAACAGCGCGTGGCGATCGCCCGTGCGCTGGCCAGCAATCCCAAAGTGCTGCTGTGCGACGAAGCCACCAGCGCGTTGGATCCGGCCACCACCCGTTCCATCCTGGAACTGCTGAAAGACATCAACCGCCGTCTGGGCCTGACCATTCTGCTCATCACCCACGAAATGGATGTGGTGAAACGCATCTGCGACCAGGTCGCAGTCATCAGCCAGGGGCAACTGATCGAAAAAGACAGCGTCAGCGAAGTGTTCTCACACCCGAAAACCCCGCTGGCCCAGCAGTTCATTCAGTCCACGCTGCATCTGGATATCCCGGACGACTACGCCGCGCGCCTGTCGCCGGAACGTCAGGGCGACCGCCAGCCGCTGCTGCGCCTGGAATTCACCGGCCAGTCGGTCGATGCGCCGCTGCTGTCTGAAGCCGCTCGCCGCTTCAACGTGAACAACAACATTATCAGCGCCCAGATGGATTATGCCGGCGGCGTGAAATTCGGCGTGATGCTGGCGGAGCTGCACGGCAGTGACGAAGACGCGCTGGCGACGATTAAGTTCCTGCAAGAAAATCAGGTAAAAGTAGAGGTTCTGGGTTATGTCTGAGGCAATGATGTGGTTGATGGCGCGTGGCGTGTGGGAAACCGTCATGATGACCTTTGTCTCCGGCTTCTTCGGTTTCGTGCTCGGCCTGCCGGTCGGCGTGCTGCTGTATGTCACCCGCCCGGGGCAGATCATCGCCAACAACTCGCTGTATAAAATCCTGTCCGGGCTGGTGAACATCTTCCGTTCCATCCCGTTCATTATCCTGCTGGTTTGGATGATTCCGTTTACCCGCATGATCGTCGGCACCTCTATCGGTCTGCAGGCGGCCATCGTGCCGTTGACCGTGGGCGCCGCACCGTTCATCGCGCGCATGGTGGAAAACGCCCTGCTGGAGATCCCGTCCGGTCTGGTGGAAGCGGCGCGCGCCATGGGCGCCACGCCGATGCAGATCATCAAGAAAGTGTTGCTGCCGGAAGCCCTGCCGGGCCTGGTCAACGCCGCAACCATCACGCTGATCACCCTGGTGGGCTACTCCGCCATGGGCGGCGCGGTCGGCGCCGGCGGTCTGGGCCAAATCGGTTACCAATACGGTTATATCGGTTATAACGCCACGGTGATGAATACCGTATTAGTATTACTGGTAGTTTTGGTTTATCTGATCCAGTTCTGCGGCGATCGCATCGTCAAAGCCGTTACCCATAAATAGTTTCACAGCATGTTAATGCGAGTCTAATGAGGAAGGGATATGTCGTTAAAATTTAAATCCATCGCGGCAATTGGCGCACTGATCGGTACTCTGGCTCTGGCGGGCTGCGGCCAGGATGAAAAAAATCCAAACCACATCAAGGTCGGCGTGATCGTCGGCGCTGAGCAGCAAGTAGCTGAAGTCGCTCAGAAAGTGGCGAAAGAGAAATACGGTCTGGACGTTGAGCTGGTCACCTTCAACGACTACGTATTGCCTAACGAAGCGCTGAGCAAAGGCGATATCGATCTGAACGCCTTCCAGCACAAGCCATACCTGGATCAGCAAATCAAAGATCGCGGCTACAAGCTGGTGCCGGTCGGCAATACCTTTGTTTACCCGATCGCCGGCTACTCCAAGAAAATCAAATCGCTGGACGAGCTGAAAGACGGTTCTCAGATCGCACTGCCTAACGATCCGACCAACCTGGGCCGTTCGTTGCTGCTGCTGCAGAAAGTCGGTCTGATCAAGCTGAAAGACGGCGTTGGCCTGCTGCCGACCGTACTGGATGTGACCGAGAACCCGAAAAACCTGAAATTGGTTGAGCTGGAAGCGCCTCAGTTGCCGCGTTCCCTGGACGATCAGCAGATCGCACTGGCGGTGATCAACACCACCTACGCCAGCCAGATCGGTCTGACGCCGGCGAAAGACGGTCTGTTCGTGGAAGATAAAGACTCGCCTTACGTCAACCTGCTGGTTGCGCGCGAAGATAACAAAGATGCGGAAAACGTGAAGAAATTCGTGCAGGCCTACCAGTCTGACGAAGTTGACGCCGCCGCCAACAAAATCTTCAACGGCGGTGCGGTGAAAGGCTGGTAAGCGCTTATTCGCCAATTTTATTCCTATAATTGCAAGACGGGCCAAGGCCCGTCTTGTTATTTCCGCCATAGATTGCTTCAATAGCGCCACTTTCATTAAGGCAGAGGAATCTCAATGCGTGTTTTACCTCTCTGTTTGTTAGCGCTCGCGCTGGCCGGATGTTCATCGCAACGTATCGCGCCGTCCTCAACAAACAGCACCAGCAAGCCGACCACCAGCAGCCCGGCCAAGACCACGCCGCCCGCCCGCCCTGCTCCGGTAAAACTGTACAAAAGTGCAGAAGAGCTCGTGGGCAAACCGTTCCGCGATCTGGGTGAAGTGTCCGGCGAATCGTGCCAAACCACCGTACAAGACTCCCCACCGAATCTGGCCACCGCCCGTAAGCGCATGCAAATCCGCGCGTCTTACATGAAGGCCAACGCCGTGCTGCTGCACGACTGCCAGATTGTCAGCGGCGTCGCCGGTTGTTACCAGCAGGCCGTCTGCCAGGGCTCGGCACTTAACGTCTCGTCCAAATGACCGAATTCGTTTTCGAGCAGATCGGCGTGATCCGCTCGCCGTATAAAGAAAAATTCGCCGTTCCCCGCCAGCCGGGGCTGGTCGAAGACGGTGGCGGCGAACTGCTGCTGCTGCCGCCCTACAACCAGGCGGAGGCGGTACGCGGCCTCAGCGATTTCAGCCATCTGTGGGTGATGTTCATTTTTCATCAAACCCTGGAAGGCGGCTGGCGGCCGACGGTGCGCCCGCCGCGCTTAGGCGGCAATGCCCGCATGGGCGTGTTCGCCACCCGCTCCACCTTCCGCCCCAACCCGCTCGGCATGTCCCTGATTGAACTGAAAGGCGTGCGGGTAAAAAACGGCGACGTGGTGCTGGAGCTGGGCAGCCTCGATCTGGTCGACGGCACCCCGGTGGTGGACATCAAGCCTTATCTGCCGTTCGCCGAGAGCCAGCCGCAGGCCCGCGCCGGTTTTGCCCAGGCCGCGCCCGCCGGCGACATGCCGGTGCGCTTCGCGCCGCAGGCCGAACAGCAGCTGCAGCAACATCAGGCGCGTTACCCGCAATTAAGGCGTTTTATCAGCCAGGTGCTGGCGCAAGACCCCCGTCCCGCCTATCGTAAAGGAGAGGACGTCGAACGGGATTACGCCGTCTGGCTGCTGGATTTCAACGTGCGCTGGCGCGTCGTGGACGGCCATACCGAAGTGTTGGCGCTCGACCCGCGTTAAAATTCCGCCGCCTCTCTTTTGGCGGCCCGCTCGCGCTGGTAAACTAAACCACTTTTGTCACTTTTGGCCGCCACTCTGGCAGCCCGATGCAATTTGCAGTTCTAACGGAACCAAAACACCATGCGTACTAGCCAATATCTGCTCTCCACTCTGAAGGAGACACCTGCCGACGCCGAAGTGATCAGCCACCAGCTGATGCTGCGCGCCGGGATGATCCGCAAGCTGGCCTCCGGTCTTTACACCTGGCTGCCGACCGGCCTGCGCGTTCTGAAAAAGGTTGAAAACATCGTTCGCGAAGAAATGAACAATGCTAATGCGATCGAAGTGTCTATGCCGGTGGTTCAGCCTGCCGACCTGTGGCAGGAAAGCGGCCGTTGGGAGCAATACGGCCCCGAGCTGCTGCGCTTTGTCGACCGCGGCGACCGTCCGTTCGTGCTGGGCCCGACGCACGAAGAAGTGATCACCGATCTGATCCGCAACGAGATCAGCTCGTACAAACAGCTGCCGCTGAACTTCTTCCAGATCCAGACCAAGTTCCGCGATGAAGTGCGCCCGCGTTTCGGCGTGATGCGTTCCCGTGAGTTCCTGATGAAGGATGCCTACTCCTTCCATACCTCACAGGAGTCTCTGCAGGAGACTTACGACGCGATGTACGAAGCGTACAGCAAAATCTTCAGCCGCATGGGCCTGGATTTCCGCCCGGTGCAGGCCGATACAGGCTCGATCGGCGGCAGCGCCTCGCACGAATTCCAGGTGCTGGCAGACAGCGGTGAAGACGATATCGTGTTCTCCACCGGTTCCGACTTCGCCGCCAACATCGAGCTGGCGGAAGCGGTCGCGCCGGCGGCTCCACGCGCGGCGGCCGGCGAAGAATTGCGACTGGTGGATACGCCAAACGCCAAAACCATTGTTGAGCTGGTCGAGCAGTTCCAGCTGCCGGTGGAAAAAACCGTGAAGACGCTGATGGTGCGCGCCACCGAAGAGAGCGGCCACAAGCTGGTTGCCCTGCTGGTGCGCGGCGATCACGAGCTGAACGAAATCAAGGCCGAGAAGCTGGCGCAGGTTGCCGCGCCGCTGACCTTCGCCACCGAAGAAGAAATTCGCGCCATCGTCGGCGCCGGCCCGGGTTCACTCGGCCCGGTCAACCTGCCGATGCCGGTGGTTGCTGACCGCAGCGTAGCGGCGATGAGCGACTTTAGCGCCGGTGCCAACGTTGACGGCAAACACTACTTCGGCATCAACTGGGAGCGCGATTTGCCGCTGCCACAGGTGGCCGATATCCGTAACGTGGTGGAAGGCGACGCCAGCCCGGACGGTCAGGGCACGCTGCTGATCAAACGCGGCATCGAAGTGGGCCATATCTTCCAGCTCGGCACCAAGTACTCGGAAGCGATGAAAGCGACCGTGCAGGGCGAAGACGGCCGTAACCAGGTGCTGACCATGGGTTGCTACGGCATCGGGGTCACGCGCGTCGTGGCCGCCGCCATCGAGCAGAACCATGACGAACGCGGCATCATCTGGCCGGACGCCATCGCGCCGTTCCAGGTAGCGATCCTGCCGATGAACATGCACAAGTCGTTCCGCGTGCAGGCGCTGGCCGAAGAGCTGTACAACACCCTGCGCTCCCACGGCATCGACGTGATCCTCGATGACCGCAAAGAGCGTCCGGGCGTGATGTTCGCGGACATGGAGCTGATCGGCGTGCCGCACTCTATCGTTATCGGCGACCGCAACCTCGACAACGAAGAGATCGAGTACAAGAACCGCCGCGTCGGCGAGAAGCAAATGATCAAAACCGGCGAAATCGTTGATTTCCTGCTGGGCCAGATCAAACGCTAAGCGACGAACGTCAGAAAATAAAAAACCCGCTCAGGCGGGTTTTTTTATATCCGAAATCGCTTATTTGCTGCTGCAGTTCTTGCTGCGGTCAAACGCGATTTTACCGTCCGGCACCAGCGCCTTTTCGGTCAGACCTTCCTCCATCGACGGCTGCACGCTGAAGTGCGCGCTGAACGTCAGGAATACCGGCTCACCGGCGGTCTTGTATGCTTTGGCGTAACCTTGCTCCAGCGCGATGTTGTTGTCCACCGGGAAGGTTTTGCCGGTCGCGCAGTCCTTGAAGACTGCCGCGTCCGCCATATAGGTGTAGCTGCCTTTCAACGTCATCGGCGTTTTAGGCAGCGGCTTCTCAACCGGATCCAGGCGGTAATTCAGCTTGGACTCGATCGGCACGCCGCTGCGATCCAGCATTTCCAGGCTCTTGCCCACCGGGCGGAAGTAGCGTTTTTCGCCGTTGCTGTCGGTCAGCACCAGTTTATCCGCGGTGCGCGCCCATTTACCGTAATCGGCAAAGGTCTGATCGCCGTCTTTGGTGCCGCGATAGGTTTCCTGCAGCACGAAGGTACCGTCCTCATCCAGGAACAGCGCCGTATCCAGACCGCCGCAATCGGCGCAAGGCAACACCCCTTGATAGCTCTGCGGCATCGGCTGCAGCGGCTGTTCCTTCGGTTGATAATGATTGTTGCATCCCAACAACGAGAGTGCGCCTGCCGCGAGGAACAGGGCTACCGTAATTTTTTTCACAGTTATTCTCCTACTGTGTTCATGTATTCCTAAGTGCGAACCTTGCCACGCAGCGCCTTGGTGGCGCCTTTACGCGCCTTGCCTTCCAAGCGACGCAGTTTGGCCCCTTTCGTGGGCTTGGTCGCCTTGCGCGTTTTTTCCACCACCATCGCCTGCCGAATCAGCGCGGCCAGCCTGGCCAACGCCGCTTCGCGATTCAATTCCTGGCTGCGATACTCTTGCGCCTTGATAATCACCACGCCATCAGCGGTAATAAGATGATGATTCAGCGCCAGCAGCCGTTCCTTATAATACTCTGGCAGGCTGGATGCCCGGATGTCAAAGCGCAAATGGATCGCCGTTGAGGTTTTGTTCACGTGCTGGCCGCCCGCGCCCTGCGCGCGGATCGCCGTCAATTCCAGCTCATTATCCGGTATGGCTACGTTTCTTGACAGTTCAAGCACCGGTCACACCTGTGCCTGCTGCCACTCGGCAAACTGGATTTCCAGACTATTCTGAGCATCGGACAGCCAAATAGTTCCCTCTTGCAACGTCGCCTGCAGCGTCATGGTGCGACTGGCCAATGCCGTCAGGCGCGCCAGCTGTTCGTCGTCGAGGAAACGCACGCTCAGGTTCTTGTGGCCGGCCACCTTGCCCTGCATTCCCTGCCACCATACGTGCGCGGCGCGCTCGCCGTAAGCGTACAGCACCACGCGCGGCGATTGGTTGCAGGCCTTGCGAATGCGCTTCTCGTCGGGCAATCCCATCTCGATCCACATTTCCAGCCCATTGTGGTCGTTGCGCTGCCAGATCTCCGGCTCGTCGTCGGCGCTCAGCCCTTTGGTGAATACCAGCCGTTCGTCCGCATGGCAGATCCAGGCCAGCAAGCGCAGCATCATGCGCTGCTCGTTTTCGGACGGGTGTTGCGCCAGCGTCAGCGTGGCGTCGTGGTAGAAGTGACGATCCATATCAGCAATATTGACCGCGGCTTTATAAATGGTTGCTTTCAGCGCCATGGGTGACCTCGTTATTATCCGGCGACAGTGTACTTGATCAGGGCCAAACCCCGCCAGCGCGGCCAGGCCGCGGCAGTGCGAAAGGCGTGCCAGGGTGCTGATAACTCCATAACAGCTGTGCTATAGTCGTCTAGGATAGGATAAAACTCCGAGAGCCTGCGCCTCATCGCGATAGTAGTCTTGATGATGCAGAGGTTCTTAAGGGAGGAAACTGTGCAACAATACTGTGAGTTAGTACGCCGTACTTACGCCGAGATTGGCAGTGGAGATCTTGGCTACGTGCCTGATGCGCTGGCTTGTGCGTTAAAGGCATTGGACGATGTCGCAGCGAACGACGCGCTACCGTCCTCCGTTAGGGAACAGGCGGCCTTTGCCGCCGCTAACTTATTGGTGAGCGACTATGTTGATGAATGATGAGTACCAACCCATCAATTGCGATGACTACGACAACCTGGAACTCGCCTGTCAGCATAAACTTATTCTGAAGCTGGAGTTACGCGACGGAGAAGTGATCGAGGCCAAGGCGATCGACCTGCTGCAAAAGAAACGCGTTGAGTATCTGACCATCGAACAGAACGGCCAACAGCGCGACCTGCGCCTTGACCATATCAGCAGTTTCAGTCATCCGGAAATCGGTACCGTGGTCGTCAGTCTGTCGGACTGAGCAGCGGTAACCCCATCCCAACAGGGCAGCCCAACGGCTGCCCTCGTCATTTAAGGCTTCAGGCTGGCGTAAAAGGCCGCCAGATCGGCGATATCGTCATCCGACAGCCCCGACACATAGGCCTTCATCACCTCGGCCTGGCCGCCGTTGCGCTCCCCTTTCTTATACGCCTGCAGCGCGTGCTGCAGGTACATGGCGTTCTGCCCGGCCAGATTCGGGTACATCGGCACCGTCACCTTGCCCTGCGCGCCGTGGCACGCCGCGCAGGCGGCGGCTTTCGCCTGGCCGGCGGCCGCATCCCCCGCCGCCAACGCCGGCAGGCTGAACAGGCCGGTGGCCAACAGCGTGATCCCCACAAACTTCATCATTGCTCCTCGCTATTATGATTTTTTTCCCAGCGCAGCCGCCACGGGCGTTCGCCTTCCGGCACCTGCCCCGCTTCACAGACGAATACGCCCAGCGCGGCGATAAGCTGCTCATCATAATAAATCAACGGGATGCGTTCACGCTGCCAGGGCGGAATACCCAGCTCCTGCCACAGTTTTTTTATCGGCCGCGAATGGGCGCGCCCCACGATGCGCACCGCACCCTGCACGCCGCCGAACCGAACGCTGACCTGTTGCGATGGCTGCGGTGCGCGCAGCATCAGCTCGCCCTCACCGGGAATCAACTGCCCCAGCCCGTCCGGCAACGTCAGCGGCTGGTCAGGCTGCCAGGGCAGATGCACATCGCGCAGCGCCGCCAGCGGCGGCAACAGGTGCAACCGGCCGCGGAAACGGCGAATCTGATAGGCGCCGAGCTGCAGCTGCGGTTCGGCATCCTCCCGGCTGAGCGCCACCTCTTCCCACAGGCGCTGAAGCTGCTCACGCGCCGGCATAGTGACGTTAAACAATGCGATCCAGCGCCGCAGCAAGGCGAAGCGCCGCACCGGCGAACAGTCCGTCAGGCCGTCAATCGCCAATGAGCGATCCGCCGCCAACAGGTTTTGCAGCGGTTCCGCCAGCAGTTCGTCCAGCAGTTGCTCCTGCTCGGCGCACAGGCCGGCGCTGCGCGCCACCGCCGAGGCGAAGTGCGGCCAGCGTTGGTTAAGCTGCGGCAGCACCTGCAAGCGCAGGAAATTTCGATCGAAGCGCGTGTCCTGATTGCTGTCGTCATCGATCCAGGTTAAGGCGTGGCGTTGCGCGTAGCTTTCCAGCGTCTGACGCGAACAGCCCAACAGCGGCCGCAGCAGCAGGTGCTCCCCCAACGCCGCGCGCGCCGCCATCGCCGACAGCCCCGCCGGTCCGCTGCCGCGCTTGAGCGCCAACAGGAAGGTTTCACTTTGATCGTCGAGGTGTTGAGCGGTGAGCAGCGCTTCCCCCTCCGTCAGCGCGGCGCTGAAGGCGGCATAGCGCGCTGCACGCGCCGCCGCTTCGATACCGCCCTGACGGGCGTCCACCTGCACGTGCGTCACCGTCAGCGGGATCTGCCAGTCGGCACAGCGGCTGCGGCAATGCTCAACCCAGCGGTCGGCAAAGGCGCTCAGGCCGTGATGCACGTGCAGCGCACGCAGCTGCAGCGCCGGACGCTGGCGGCGCAAGGCCGCCAGCACATGCAGCAGTACGCTGGAATCCAGGCCGCCGCTGAACGCCACCAGCAGCCGCTGCTGCGCGCCCAACTGGTCTGCCACCCGCGTCGTTAATTGATCAGTATTCATCGGTAGGCTTTGTCACTTCTACATAGCTGCACGTTAACCCCGCCTACCGTCATCAATCAAGCATTAACCGTCCGGGCCTGGCGCCGCGCCAACAACCACCAGCCGCCCAGCACCGCGATCACCACCAGCGCGCATCCGGCCGCTCCCCAGCCGATCTGAGCGAAAATGCGGCCATACGCCTGCATCGCCGCACCCTCGATGTGATCCTCGGCGGTCTGATTGGCGATAATGCCCGCCAGGTAGTTGGCGATCGAGCCGGTCGCCAGCATATAGATACCGGTCAGCACGCCGGTGGCGCCGGGGATATTCAGCCGGGTGATCTGCGCCATCGCCACCGGATCGATAAACAGTTCGGCGAAGCCCATCACCGCCAGGCCGGCGATCATCAGCCCCATCGATCCCGGCCCATGCAACCGCGTATTGAGCGCCATCAGCGTAAAGCCGACGCCGATCAACAGCAGACCGAAGGCGAACTTGCACCAGATGCGCAGCGTGCGATCGCCCGTACCGTCGCCGCTCGCCAGCCATGCCAGCGCCACGCCGCCCAGCATCACCGCGCAGGCGTTAACCGACTGGAACAGCGCGGTCGGCACCGTCCAGCCGAACCAGCGCCGATCGACGAAGTGATCGATAAACAGGCTGATGGAGCTGCCGCCCTGCTGGGCGAAAGCCCAGAACAACGTGCCCAGCAGCATCAGCGCAACGATCTGCCACAGCCCCCGGCGCTGGCCGGCGTCCGCACGCAGCATAATGCGCGCCACCAGCACCACCGCCGCCACGCATACCAGCCCGAGCAAATAGCCGGCCCAGTCGTGCACAAACAGCAGCGTGAAGAATAGCGGTGATGCCAGCAGCGCCGCCAACAGCCAACCCCAGTGCGGCAAACCCAGGCTTTTGGCGCGCATCAGCGGTGCATTCACGCCGCGGGTATGGCGGAAGTGGCGCCCGCCGAGCAGGAAGATCGCCAGGCCGGCGAACATGCCAATCCCGGCCAACGCAAAGCCGACGTGCCAGCCATAGCGCTCGGCCGCCAACCCGCAGGCGATCGGCGCCAAAATGGAACCGACGTTGCCGGCGGCGTACAGCAGCGAGAAGCCCCCTTCGCGGCGCGAGTCCTGCGCCGGATATAGCTCGCCCAGCAGGCAGCTGATATTGGATTTGAACAGGCCATAGCCGCAGATGATGATGGCCAGCGCCAGATAGAGCGACTGGGCGGAGACCGCACTCAGGCCGAGCACGATATGCCCCAGCGTCATCAGCGCCGCGCCGGCAATCACCGCGACGCGATTGCCCAGCAGGCGGTCGGCGAGCCAGCCGCCCAAAATAGGAGTGACGTAAACTAACGAAGCGTAAGCGCTGTAGAGATCGATGGCGTGGCTGTCGGTATAGCCGAGTTGGTGGGTCAGATAGAGAATCAGTAACGCACGCATGCCGTAAAAGCTGAAATATTCCCAAATTTGTATGGCTACGACATAGTAGATTGCGCGCGGCTGTGAGGGTGTTTTCATGGAGGTCTCCCATCAGTCGGTGAACGACAAAAGGGAAGCGCGAGCGCCTCCCCTGTTATTGGCTGCGGTTATTTCGCCTTCAGCACTTTCACCCGATAACGTCCGTCGGCCTGACGATAGGCGCCGTGAATGTCGGTTTCAAAGCCCGGATAATGCGCGCCGATTTCGCACAGCATCTGCAGGAACTCCAGCACCGGCCGGCTCTCCTCGGTCAGCATTTCGCCCGGCATCACCAGCGGCACGCCCGGTGGGTATGGGAGGATCATATTGGCGTTGACCTTGCCAACCATCTCTTCCAGATAGACTTCTTCCACTTCGCCGTGCAGCTCTTTCTGGAACGCCTGGTACGGGTTCATCACCATGGTTGGCAGCACTTCGAACGCGCGATACATCAGGTCCGGCAGGTTGTGTTGCTCCACCAGGCGGTGAATGTTCTGCGCCAGATCCTGAATGCGCATGTTTTCATAGAAATCAGGCGCTTCCTGATACAGCGAAGGCAGCATGTTTTTCACCCGCAGGTTCAGATCGAACGAGCGTTTGAAGTCGGTCATCGCGCGCAGCAGGCTGAGCGCCTTGGTTTTGTCGATGCCGATGCTGAACAGGAACAGCAGGTTGTACGGCCCGGTTTTCTCGACGATGATGCCGCGTTCGTCGAGGTATTTCGCCACGATGCTGGCCGGGATACCGAACGGCTGCATCTCGCCTTCCTTGCTCATCCCCGGCGTCAGAATGGTGACCTTGATCGGGTCGAGATACATGTGTTCGTTATCGATGTTCTTGAAGCCGTGCCAGGCGCTGTCGGAGCGCAGCGGCCAACATTCCGGCTCATCGATATGCTCCGGCTGCCAGACGTCGAAGAACCAGCCGTCGGATTCGACTTTCAGGCGTTTGATCTCTTTGCGGAACTTGATCGCGCGCTCGATAGAGCCATTGATCAGGCGCTTGCCGGCGTTGCCTTTCATCATCGCCGCGGCGGTTTCGGTCGACGCCACAATGCCGTAGTGCGGCGAGGTGGTGGTGTGCATCATGTAGGCTTCGTTGAAGGTTTCTTCGTTGATGTCACCCTTCACGTGAATCATCGAAGCCTGCGAGAAGGCCGCCAACAGTTTGTGGGTGGACTGGGTCTCATAGATTACCTTGCCCTCCACGCGGCCGCCGCTCATGCCGCACTTGCCTTTATAGATCGGGTGGAAGTTGGTGTAAGGCACCCAGGCGGAATCGAAGTGGATAGACTTCACGTCCAGGGTGTTCTTGATAAAGTCGGTGTTGTACAGCAGGCCGTCATAGGTGGAGTTGGTGATCACCGCGTGTACCGGCCAGGTGGCGTTCGGGGTGTCCTTCACGCGTTTGGCGATGGTGGCGCGCTGGAACTCGCTCTGCGGAATGCCGCCGAGGATGCCGTAGGCGTTGCGAGTCGGGCGGAAGTAGATCGGCGTGATGTCACTCATCATCATCAGGTGAGTCAACGACTTGTGGCAGTTACGGTCAATCAGCACCGTGCTGCCCGCCGGCGCCGAGTACATGCCGACGATCTTGTTGGCAGTGGAGGTGCCGTTGGTGACCATATAGCTGCGTTCGGCGTTGAACACGCGGGAAATATACTCTTCCGCTTCTTTGTGCGGGCCGGAGTGATCCAGCAACGATCCCAGTTCGGACACCGAAATCGAGATATCCGACTTCATGGTGTTCGGGCCAAAGAAATCGTAGAAGATACTGCCCACCGGACTTTTCTGGAACGCGGTACCGCCCATGTGGCCCGGCGTACAGAAGGTGTATTTGCCTTCGCGCACGTATTTGAACAGCGCCTTGGTCAACGGCGGCAGGATGGTGTCGATATACTCGTCGGTGTTCTGTTTGATCTTGGCGGCGATGTCGGTTGCCGCCCCGAGCGCATATTCGAAGAAGCGCACCTGCATGCGCAGATCGTTCAGGCTGACGTCCAGCGTCGAATAGGTGTTGGCGAACGCATACAGCGGCATGTACTCGTTCAGCTGGCTGATCTCTTCGCACAGCTCCAGGTTGTATTTGTCCCAGTCGAAGATCACCCCGCATAGACGGGCGTTGTTCTCGATCAGTTTCAGCAGGTCTTCGCGATCGTTAGGGTAAACGATGCGGAAATCCAGACTTTCCAGCGCCTGATGCAGTTCACGGATAGGCTCTTCTTTGAAGTAGACACCCATGTGATTCATGATGGCGATAACGTTCATATGCATTTCTCCTGGCAAAGCAAGCCCCTTCCCGTCGCGGCTGACAGGTCGGAAAGAAAGGGGCTGGGTAAATTCAGTCGGTCAGCGGACGCGAATCAGTGCGCTTTGGCCGTGGTGTTTTCATCGACCGCCGCTGCGTTGGCAGCCTGGCGGGTATTCATTTTCCGGGCGTAGAACATCAGGATAATCAGGCTGATGATAAAGGTGCCGGACAGTTCGAATGAGTTGGCGCCCATCAGAGCGATGAAGCAGAAGCCGCAGCCGCACACCGAAGCGATCAGGCTCAACAGGTTACGCACGTTGACCCCTTCGAAGCGGATCAGGTCTACGCAGGAGTAGAAGTAAGGCAGCATGGTCAGCAGCACCGCGATGCCGGTCAGTTCGCCGAACAGGTCGGAGGCTTTGCCGCCGGCGGAGCTCATCAGGGTGATCAGCACCATCAGCGCGGTCATTTTGCAACCGGCCAGCAGCAGGCCTTTCTTCGGAATGCCGTTTTTATCCAGCTCGCCGTACACTTTCGGGAAGTTGCCGTCGTTGGCGGCACGTACCCCGGCCTGGCCAACCAGCATCATCCACGAACCCAGTGACGTCAGGCAGGCGAAGGCGGTGAAGGCGGAAACCATCGGTGCGGCCCAGTTGCCCATGATCGCCGAGGCGCTGATGGCGAACGGCGCGCCGCTGGCGGCCATTTCAGACGCCGGGAACATACCGCTGATCACCTGGGTGGCAGCGATGTAGATAATGCCAGCCAGGCCGGTGCCGAGCATGGTTGCCAGCGGCACGGTGCGTTTCGGGTTTTTCACCATGCCGGTGCTGACCGCTGCGGATTCCACGCCGATAAACGCCCACAGGCACAGCAGGATACTTTTGATGACCGCATGGCTGTCGGTGGTGCCGGAGGTATTCCAGTTAGCCTGATAGGTGGCGACGTCAAACCAGTGCCAGCCGACGGTGGCAGTCACGATCACCGGGATCAGCACCAGCACCAGGCCCAGGGTGGTCAAACGGCTGACCCAGGTTCCGCCCAGCATGTTCACGAAGGTGAAGACCCACACGATGGCGATACAGGCGATGCCGGCAGGTACCGGGTTGTTCAGCGCCGGGAAGAAGGTGGAGAGATAAGAAACGGCGGTAATGCCGATGGCCAGATTACCGATCCAGTTGGCATGGTAATAAAGCACGCCGGTCTGGAAACCGAAGGCCGGGGAAATTTCACCCGCGTAGGCGATAGGGCCGCCCTGCTGCGGGTTTTTGGTGGCGAGGCGGGCATACACATAGGCCAGCGACATCGCCCCGATAATCGAGATCACCCATCCCCAGATGGCGATAGATCCGAGACTCGCCAAGTTGGCGGGCAATAAGGCAATCCCGCTCCCCATCATATTACCGGCGACGACGCCGGTGCAGGCAATAAGCCCTATTTTCTTGGGTGAAGCCATGGTCAGTTTCTCCTGATTTACGTTTCTTATAAGCCACACCCATAAATAAAAGATTTTAATGAGCCGGCTTGATAGTCAGGATGCTAACCATCGGAGGGAATAAAGTCCTAAAGATAAAGTGAGATTACGCTCATGATCATACAAATGATAACCTGAGGTTTTTCATTAACACATCAAGATAAAAAGGCAAGCTAAAGAAAAGATAA
This sequence comes from Serratia sp. CY44782, assembly GCF_052168715.1. Classification (NCBI taxonomy): domain Bacteria; kingdom Pseudomonadati; phylum Pseudomonadota; class Gammaproteobacteria; order Enterobacterales; family Yersiniaceae; genus Serratia; species Serratia sp. CY44782. The sequence continues at coordinate 231,383 of NZ_JBJNME010000010.1, read as the reverse complement.
ACATCATTTAAAAACAAAAGCATGAGAAGGTTAATAGTGCATAACAAACGGCAAAAAAGAAATAATATCGCGCAGCAAAATAATACATTCATGCAACATGCCTTCACCAATAAATAACGCCGCCATGATTCCCGGAGAATAATGGCGGCGTGATATCGGTTAATTATTGGCGCTGATAGTTATTTAAATAAGGCACCACGTTGGTCAATGACGTCTGGAATACGCCATTGGTGATCCAATGCAATGTGTCTTCGCCGGGGCGAAGATTGAATGCGGTAATATAAGAATCTGCCGCCAAATGGTTCTGCCCCTGCATTTCATACACCTTGCTCAGCAGCACATAATTCAGCCACGACATTTGCAATTCAATCCCCAGATCAATAGCCCGGTGCGCCTCGTCAATGCGCCCCTGCGTCAATGCATCTACCGCCAGAACTTGCTGCATGATTGGCGTGTTTTTCAATTCGGGGATCGTCGCCAGATGGCTGATATCGGCGCGCAATTGCGCCAGGGCCTGGCTGTCGAACGGTTGATAAGAATTACGCAGCAGATCCACCAGCGCCTTTTCGGCCAGCAGGTAATGGAAGTTCGGCGCGCTTTTAATCAGCTCGCTCAGCTGGGCGCTGGCACGGGTCAACGAATCGGCGTCGCCGTGGATCAGCAACTGGTGCGCCTGGTAGAAACGCTGCAGCAACGGCCCGTTGTCGGGCAGCAGCTGCGCCAGGCGCTGCTCCAGCTGTGGCGGCCAAGGCTGCTTCAGCGCAGCGGACAGGCTGGAGAGGAAGTCGGTCTGGATCTTCAGCTGGTTATCGGCGGTAATAAAGTAACGCTTGTCCAGCATGACTGAGCTGTCGGCGTTATCCACCAGCCGCACGGACAGGAAACACTGCTGGGCGCGGTAGTGGCGCTGATTGACGAACTCGATATACAGCGACTTGCCCGAGTTGCTGGGGCCGGAATAGTTGTAGTTGGTCTGGTCGTGTACCAGGAAGGTCGAGTAGGTGTTCAGCGAATCGGTGATCAGCTCGCTGACGCCCACCACATAAGAGAGCTGCGGCATCCAGTTGCTGCAGCTCTCGCCGCCCTGGATGCGAATATCGATATCGCGCGGGTTGAGCAACACCGGCATGGTGGATACCGGCACGCGCTGCGACAGCGTGGCGATGCCGACAAACGCCACGCAGACGCTGAGCGCCGCCAGAAACGCCAGCCACACCCAGAAGGTCGAGCGACGATAAAAACGCGGCTTCTTTTCGCCGGGCGCGGCAGGCGGTGCGCTTGCCCGGCGCGGCGGTACGTACGGCGTCTCGTCGTCGTCATCACTGCCGTCTTCCGGTTCATGCATGATCACCGCGATCTGCGGCGCCTGTGCGGGAGCGGGTTGCGTCTCCCCTTCTTCACACCAGATCACCGACGTCGCCAGCTTATACCCGCGCTTGGGTACGGTGATAATGTATTCCGGGCTGTCGCTGTCGCCGTCTTTCAGGTATTTGCGCAGCTCTGAAATACATTGGGTCACCACGTGGTTGGTGACGATATTGCGCTTCCAGACGTTGTCGATCAGCTCGTCGCGGCTCAGCACCACGTCGGGATGCCGCGCGAAATAGCACAGCATGTCGATCAGGCGCGGTTCCAGCGTTTTTTGGCGTCCGTCGCGGCTGATGGTGTTGTCGGCAGGGGTAACCAGCCACTCCCCGACGCGAAAAGCAGGCTCTTGCATGGCGGAAATAACTCTGTAGGCATGTAGGGCAAGGGCGCGATCATAGCATAACCGTCCCCGGCTGTGGCCGCCGGGAGGCGATTAAGCCGTTAACTCTCGTATAATTCTAACGGTAAACCATCGGGATCGCTGAAAAAGGTAAAACGGGATTGGGTGTAAGGGTCGACGCGTACCGGTTCGCAGGCGACGCCGGCCGCCTGCAGATGGGCGATGGCCTGGTCGATGTCGTCAACGCTGAACGCCAGATGGCGCAGGCCGCAGGCCTCCGGGCGGCTGACGCGGCCCGGCGGCGAAGGGAAAGAAAACAGCTCGATAGTGTATTGCCCGTTGAGCGCCAGATCGGCTTTCCAGGAGCCGCGCTCCTCGCGGTAGACTTCGCTCAGCAGGGTAAATCCGAGAATATCGCAGTAAAAATGCTTACTGGCCGCGTAGTCCGCGCCAATGATCGCGATATGGTGTACCTGACGTAACGCCAGCATGGCGGCCTCTCCTGTTCGGTTTGATGAGGCAAAATATCCGGCGGCGGTGATGCCGTCAATGAGAACGCCCGGCATATCTTCCAAACCGCCGGGCGTGTTATGCATTACGGCTGCGGGGCTTTCAACACCTTCACCAGATAGCGCCCGTCCTCCGTCAGCTTGGCGCCGTGGATGTCGGTTTCAAAACCGGGGTAACGTTCGCCGATCGAGCACAGCATCAGCAGAAAGTCGAGCACCGCCCGGCTCTCTTCGGTGATCATCTCCCCCGGCATCACCAGCGGCACGCCCGGTGGATACGGCAGGATCATATTGGCCGCCACTTTGCCCACCAGCTGATCCAACTCACAGGTTTCCACGTTGCCGCGCACCTGCTCCTGGAACATCTGGTGCGGCGTCAGCTTCATTTCCGGCAGCACGTCGAACGCCCGCTGCATCAGGCGCGGCAGATCGTGTTGGCAGATCAGGCGATGAATGCCGGCGGCCAGATCCTGAATGCGCATGTTGCGGTAGAAATCCGGATCCTCGGCGTACAGATCCGGCAGCATGTTCTTCACCCGCAGGTTGAGATCGTAGGCGCGCTTGAAATCGGTCAGGCCGCGCAGCAGGCTCATCGCCTTGGTTTTGTCGATGCCGATGCTAAACAGGAACAGCAGGTTGTACGGCCCGGTCTTCTCCACCACGATACCGCGCTCGTCGAGGTACTTCGCCACCAGCGCCGCCGGGATCCCCTCCTCCTCCAGCGTACCCAGCTCGTTCATGCCCGGCGTCAGGATCGTCACCTTGATCGGATCGAGGTACATGTGATCGCGATCGGTCTGGCCAAAACCGTGCCAGTTGTCGTCCGGATCCAATGGCCAGCATTGCGCCTCATCGATCTCTTCCGGCTGCCAAATGTCGAAGAACCAACTGTCGCTCTCCTCGCGCAGCCGCTGCACTTCACGGCGAAAATGCAGCGCACGCTCCACCGAACGGTTGATCAAGCGGCGCCCCGGGTTGCCGCGCAGCATGGCGGCGGCGGTCTCCATCGATGCCACGATGCCATAGTGCGGCGAGGTGGTGGTATGCATCATGTAGGCTTCGTTGAAGGTGCTCTCGTCGTAGTCTCCCTTGATATGAATCATCGAAGCCTGCGAGAAGGCCGCCAGCAGCTTGTGCGTCGACTGGGTTTCGTAGAAAACCTTACCGGGCACCCGCTCGCCGCTCATGCCGCTTTTGCCGTCGTAAATCGGATGGAAGTTGGTGTAAGGCACCCAGGCGGAGTCGAAGTGGATCGATGGCACCTCCAGCGTCTGCTTGATGTAGTCGGTGTTGTACAGCAGGCCGTCATAGGTGGAATTGGTGATCACCGCATGCACCGGCCAGGTGGCGTTATCGGTCTCCTGCACCCGGGCGGCGATGCTTTCGCGGGTAAACTCGCGCTGCGGAATGCCGCCGAGGATGCCGTAGGCGTTGCGCAGCGGGCGCAGATAGATCGGCACGATATCGCTCATCATCAGCAGGTGACACAGCGATTTGTGGCAGTTGCGGTCTATCAGCACCGTGCTGCCGGCCGGCGCCGAATACATGCCGACGATCTTGTTGGCGGTGGAGGTGCCGTTGGTGACCAGATAACTCTGCTCGGCGTTGAAGGTACGCGCGATATACTCTTCGGCCTCCAGGTGCGGCCCGGTGTGATCCAGCAGCGAACCAAGCTCGGTAACCGAAATCGAGATGTCGGCCTTCAGGGTATTGGCGCCGAAGAAATCGTAGAACAGGCAGCCCACCGGGCTTTTTTGAAACGCGGTGCCGGCCATGTGGCCCGGCGTGCAGAAGGTGTACTTCCCTTCGCGCACATAGTTGAATAACGCCTTGGTGAGCGGCGGCGTAATGGTGTCGATGTATTCCGCGGTGTACTGCTGGATGCGCTGCGCGATATCGTCCGCCGCATTCAGGCCATACTCGAAGAAATAGAGCACCATGCGCATTTCATGCAGGCTGACGTCGAAGGTGGAATGGGTATTGATGAAGGCATACAGCGGCAGGTATTCGTTCAGCTCGTTGATCTCGCTGCACAGCTCCAGGCTGTAGTCGTCCCAGTCGAAGATCACCCCGCAGATGCGGGCGTTGGCTTCAATCAGCTTCAGCAGGTCGCCGCTGTTTTTGGGGTACACCAGCTGGAATCCCATGGCGGCCAGCGCAGCGTGGAGCTCGCGGATCGGCTCATCTTTATAGTAGACGCCCGTCGGGCCCATGATGGCGATGATATTCATCGACAGCTCCTGTCAGTTAACGGCCAAGTCTCTATAACACCACGAAAATCCGGCGGTGTGTAGCCAAAAAAAAACCGCCCGAAGGCGGTTTCTTGCAGCGAAGAACAGAACTCAGCAGTAGCCGTAGTTCATCAGACGCTGATAGCGGCGGTTGAGCAACTCTTCGTCGTTCAGACCATCCAGATCTTTCAGATCGGCCAGCAGCTGCGCTTTCAGCGCGGCGGCCATCGCCGGCACGTCGCGGTGAGCGGAACCCAGCGGCTCCGGGATCACCGAGTCGATCAGCTTCAGCTCTTTCAAGCGCGGCGCGGTAATGCCCATCGCTTCTGCGGCCAGCGGCGCCTTGTCGGCACTCTTCCACAGGATGGAAGCACAGCCTTCCGGCGAGATCACCGAGTAGGTGCTGTACTGCAGCATGTTCACCTTGTCGCCCACGCCGATCGCCAGCGCGCCGCCGGAGCCGCCTTCGCCGATGACGGTGCAGATGACCGGTACGTTCAGACGCGACATCTCACGCAGGTTGCGCGCGATGGCTTCGGACTGGCCGCGCTCTTCCGCGCCCACGCCCGGATACGCGCCTGGGGTATCGATAAAGGTGATGATCGGCATCTTGAAGCGCGCGGCCATTTCCATCAGGCGCAGCGCCTTACGGTAGCCTTCCGGCGCCGGCATGCCGAAGTTGCGGCGGATCTTCTCTTTGGTTTCACGGCCTTTCTGGTGCCCGATGATCATCACCGGGCGGCCATCCAGGCGCGCAATACCGCCGACGATCGCTTTGTCGTCGGCGTAAGCGCGATCGCCCGCCAACTCTTCGAAGTCGGTAAAGATGTGTTTGATATAATCCAGGGTATAAGGACGGCGCGGGTGGCGTGCCAATTGGGCAATCTGCCAAGCCCCAAGATCGGCAAAAATCTTGCGCGTCAGCTCAACGCTCTTTTCACGCAGGCGCTGAACCTCTTCGTCCAGATTAATATCTAATTTTTCGTCTTGACGGCTGACTGCAGTCAGCGAGTCAATTTTCGCTTCCAGCTCTGCAATCGGCTGTTCAAAATCAAGAAAATTCAGACTCATAGCATTCCTATTTTAGTCAAATTCCAAGTCCACCTGCTCATTGCCTACCAACGTCCGCAAGTCTATCAACAAGCGGTCGGTGGGCGTCACGCGCCAGGTTGCGCCAAAACGCAGCTTGGCTCGCGCATCTTCCCGTTGATAGTAGAGATGCACTGGAATCGTCCCCGATCGATGGGGTTCCAACGACTGACGGAGACGGTTCAAAAGCTGGTCATCAATTTGCCTGTCAGTCAGCGAGATAGCAAGCCCGCGAGCGTATTTTTCCCGGGCTTCACTGATGTCCATTACCTCGCGGGCCATCATTTTAAGCCCGCCGCTAAAGTCATCAAAGCTGACCTGTCCACTGGCGATAAGGATACGGTCTTTTTCCAACAAATGCTGGTATTTTTCTAACGCTTCGGTGAATAACATCACTTCCAGGCGGCCCGAACGGTCATCCAATGTACAGATACCGATGCGGTTGCCGCGCTTGGTCACCATCACCCGCGCGGCGACCACCAGCCCGACGGCGGTGGTCATTTTGCCCCGATCCGTCGGGTGCATGTCTTTCAAACGCTGGCCACCGGCGTAACGTTCGATCTCCTTCAGGTACTGGGTGATCGGGTGGCCGGTCAGGTACAGCCCCAGTGTCTCCCGTTCACCGTCCAGCACCACCTGCTCCGGCCAGGGGGCGATATTGGCGTAGGACTGCTCCACCTGCTCCGGCGCCTCCGCCAGCACGCCGAACATATCTACCTGGCCGATCGCTTCGGCTTTCGCATGCTGATCCGCCGCTTTCAACGCGTCGCCGAGCGAATTCATCAGCGCGGCGCGGTGCGGCCCGAGGCGATCGAACGCGCCGGACATGATCAGCTTTTCCAGAATGCGGCGATTCAGTTTCTTGATGTCGGAGCGCGCGCAGAGATCGAACAGGTCTTTGAAGTACCCCTGTTCGCCGCTGTTGCGCGCCTCGATAATGGCCTCGATCGGCCCTTCCCCCACGCCCTTGATGGCGCCGATGCCGTAAACGATCTCGCCGTCGTCGTTGACGTGGAAGTGATACAGGCCACTGTTGATGTCCGGCGGCAGGATCTTCAGCCCCATGCGCCAGCATTCGTCCACCAGCCCCACCACTTTGTCGGTGTTGTCCATATCGGCGGTCATCACCGCCGCCATAAACTCGGCCGGGTAGTGCGCCTTCAGCCACAGCGTCTGATACGACACCAGCGCATAGGCAGCGGAGTGCGATTTGTTAAAGCCGTAACCGGCGAATTTCTCCACCAGGTCGAAGATTTTCACCGACAGTTCGCCGTCGATGCCGCGTGATTTTGCGCCGTCTTCAAAGCCGCCGCGCTGCTTGGCCATTTCGACCGGGTTCTTTTTACCCATCGCACGGCGCAGCATGTCCGCGCCGCCCAGGGTATAGCCGGCCAACACCTGGGCAATCTGCATCACCTGTTCCTGATACAGGATGATGCCGTAGGTCGGTTCCAGCACCGGCTTGAGCGACTCGTGCTGCCACTGGATATCCGGGTAGGAGATCTCTTCGCGGCCGTGCTTACGGTCGATGAAGTTATCCACCATGCCCGACTGCAGCGGCCCCGGACGGAACAGCGCCACCAGTGCGATCATGTCTTCGAAGCAGTCGGGCTTCAGACGTTTGATCAGGTCTTTCATGCCGCGCGATTCAAGCTGGAACACCGCCGTGGTTTCCGAGCGCTGCAGCATGTCGAAGCTTTTCTTGTCGTCGAGCGGAATGGCGGCGATGTCGATCGGCTCCAGCCCGGTCTTGGCGCGCCGGGCGTTGATCATCTCCAGCGCCCAGTCGATGATGGTCAGGGTACGCAGACCGAGGAAGTCGAACTTCACCAGCCCGGCGTATTCCACGTCGTTCTTGTCGAATTGGGTCACCGGATGGTGCCCTTCGGCATCGCAGTACAGCGGCGCGAAGTCGGTGATCTTGGTCGGCGCGATCACCACGCCACCGGCATGTTTACCGGCGTTGCGCGTCACCCCTTCCAGCTTGCGCGCCATGTCGATCAGCGCCTTGACCTCTTCGTCGGCCTCGTAAATTTCCGGCAGCTGCGGTTCGGCGGCGAAGGCTTTTTCCAGCGTCATGCCCGGATCCGGCGGCACCAGCTTGGAGATGCGATCGACGAAGCCGTACGGGTGCCCCAGCACGCGGCCCACGTCGCGGATAACCGCTTTCGCCGCCATGGTACCGAAGGTGATGATCTGCGATACCGCTTCGCGGCCGTACATCTCCGCCACGTGCTCAATTACCTGGTCGCGCTTCTCCATGCAGAAGTCGACGTCGAAGTCGGGCATCGAGACACGTTCCGGGTTCAGGAAGCGTTCGAACAGCAGGTCGAATTCCAACGGATCGAGGTCGGTGATTTTCAACGCATAGGCCACCAGCGAACCGGCACCGGAGCCACGCCCCGGCCCCACCGGCACGTTGTTGTCCTTCGACCACTGGATAAACTCCATCACGATCAGGAAGTAGCCGGGGAACCCCATCTGGTTGATCACCTTCAGCTCGACGTCCAGACGCTCGTCGTATTCCGGGCGGCGCTGCGCGCGCACTTCAGGATCGGGGAACAGGAACTCGAGACGCTCTTCCAGCCCCTCTTTCGATTTGAGTACCAGGAAGTCCTCGGTGCTCATGTCGCCGGTCGGGAACTGCGGCAGGAAGTATTCGCCGAGGCGAATGGTGACGTTGCAGCGCTTGGCGATCTCGACGCTGTTCAGCAGCGCTTCCGGGATGTCGGCGAACAGCTCGCACATCTCGTCTTCGCTGCGCATATATTGTTGCGGGCTGTAGTTGCGCGGCCGCTTGGGATCGTCCAGCGTAAAGCCGTCGTGAATGGCGACGCGAATCTCATGGGCGTCGAAGTCGTCTTCCACCAGGAAGCGTACGTCGTTGGTGGCTACCACCGGCAAACCGCGCTCGGTGGCCAGCGCCACCGCCGCATGCAGGTAGTTCTCTTCGTCCGGGCGGCCGGTGCGGATCAGTTCCAGGTAGTAACAGTCCGGGAAGTGCTGCTGGTAGAAGTCCAGGCACTGATCCACCTGCGCCTGATTGCCGCGCAACAGAAACTTGCCGACATCGCCCTGACGCGCGCCGGAGAGCAGAATCAGCCCTTCACGATGTTCAATCAGCCAGTCGCGATCGATGGTCGGGCCGGCGGCGCCGTAGCCACGCTGATAGGCGCGGGAAATCAGCAGCGTCAGGTTCTGGTAGCCTTCGTTGTTGCTGGCCAGCACCGTCAACTGAGCCAGTTCGTCGCCCAGTTCTTCGCTTTGCACATGAAAATCCGCGCCGATGATCGGTTTGATCCCGGCGCCGTGCGCGCTGCCGTAGAACTTCACCAGCCCGCACAGGTTGGTGAAATCGGTGATTGCCAGAGCAGGCATGGCTAACGCGGCGGCTCTTTTCACCAGCGGCGCCGTCTTGGCCAATCCATCAATCATGGAGTAGTCACTGTGGACGCGCAGGTGAATAAAACGAGGTTCGGCCATCTCCAGATACCTGATTGAAGGGGCTCAGCAGGCTGAGCCCGGGTTAATGCTATCATCGAGCCTGGTCAACCAGGCCCGCAGACTACAGCGCCAGCGCCCTTTTCACCGGCGCGAAGCTGCGGCGGTGGTGCTCGGTGGCGCCCAGCGCGGCCAGCCGCTCCAGGTGGAAGGCGGTCGGGTAGCCTTTATGCTGCGCGAAACCGTAGTCCGGGAACTCGCTGTCCAGCTCGGCCATTTCGCGATCGCGCGTGACCTTCGCCAGAATGGACGCCGCGCTGATCTCCGCCACGCGGCTGTCGCCCTTCACCACCGCCTGCGAACGCATCGGCAGCTTCGGGCAACGGTTACCGTCGATTAAAACCATGTCCGGCGCGATATGCAACCCGGCCACCGCACGCTGCATCGCCAGCATGGTGGCGTGCAAAATGTTCAGCTGGTCGATTTCCGCCGGCTCGGCGCGCCCCAGGCTCCAGGAGAGCGCCTTGGCGACGATTTCGTCATACAGCGCCAGGCGGCGTTTTTCACTGAGTTTCTTGGAGTCCGCCAGCCCGACGATCGGCTGCGCCGGATCGAGGATCACGGCGGCGGTGACCACCGCGCCAACCAACGGGCCGCGGCCCACTTCGTCCACACCGGCAATCAGCGTGGCAGCGGGATAGATAAAGGGTTCAATCATGCTTTCGCCAGCTCCAACACAGCCTGAGCGGCCTGTTCGTCCGCACCGCAACGGATGCTTTGGTGCAAGGTAAGGAAAGTCTGTTTCAACGCTTCGGTTTGCGGGCTCTCTTCCAGCAGCGGCATCACGGCGGCGGCCAGTTTGTCCGGCACGCAGTCATGCTGCAGCAGCTCGGTGACGATCTCGCGCCCCGCCAGCAGGTTCGGCAGCGAAACGTAAGGCGTTTTCACCAGCTTCTGCGCCAGCCAGAAAGTGAACGGCTTCATGCGATAGCCCACCACCATCGGGCACTTGGCCAACATGCACTCCAGCGCCGCCGTGCCGGACGCCAGCAGCGCCGCGTCGCTGGCGATCATCGCCTCGCGTCCCTGGCCGTTCAGCAGGTGTACAGTCAGGTCCGGCGCCACTTCCGCCTTGATGCGCTCAAACTGCTCGCGCCGTTTGGCGTTAACCAGCGGCACTACCACTTCAAGCTCGGGATAACGCGTGCGCAGCAGCTGCGCTGTTTTGAGAAAGTCGGCGCTCAGCATCTCGACTTCGGCGCCGCGGCTGCCCGGCAGCAAGGCCAGACAACGCGCCTGCGGAGCGATGCCAAGCTGGGCGCGCGCCGCCAGCCGATCGGGCTGAAGCGGCATGGCATCCGCCATGGTATGGCCGATAAACCGGCAAGGCACGTTGAAGCGATCGTAAAACGCTTTTTCGAAAGGGAGAAAGGCCAGCACCAGATCGGTGGCTTTGCCAATTTTGAAAACGCGCTTTTGCCGCCAGGCCCACACGGAAGGGCTGACGTAGTGGATGGTGCGAATACCGCGCTGCTTGAGGCGGCCTTCCAGCGTGATGTTGAAGTCCGGCGCATCGATGCCGACAAACACGTCCGGCCGCAGCTCGTCGAAGCGGCGGGTGAGATCCTTGCGGATCTTCAACAGGCGTGGCAAACGCTCAAGCACTTCCACCACGCCCATGACCGCCAGCTCTTCCATTTCGTACCAGGCTTCGCAGCCTTCGGCCTGCATCAGCGGGCCGGCGACGCCAACAAAACGCGCGTCGGGGATCTGCGCCTTGAGCGCGCGGATCAAACCGGCGCCGAGAATGTCACCGGAGGTTTCTCCGGCGACCAATCCGATAGTCAATGGACGATTCGACATAACTCAGCGAATGATGCCGCGGGTTGAACGGGTGAAGAAATCGAGGTACTGCTGCACCACCGGCTGCTCTTTGGCCAGGGCTTCGATTTCCGCTTTCGCTTCATCCAGCGTTTTCTCGCTGCGATACAGGATTTTGTAGGCGTTGCGGATCGCCTGCATTTCATCCTTGTCAAAACCGCGACGCTTCAGGCCGACCGCGTTGACGCCGAACGGCGTCGCGTGGTTGCCCTGAGCGATGACGAAAGGAGGCACGTCCTGAGCAACGCCGGAACAACCGCCTACCATCACATGCGCACCGATAATGCAGAACTGGTGGATCGCCGTCATGCCGCCGATGATGGCGTGATCGTCGATTTCCACGTGCCCCGCCAGCGTGGCATTGTTGGCCAACACGCAAGAATTGCCGACCACGCAGTCGTGGGCAACGTGCACGTTGACCATCAGCAGGTTGTCGCTGCCCACTTTGGTCAGGCCGGTGCCCTGCGCTGTACCGCGGTGAATGGTGACGCTCTCGCGGATGCGGTTGCGATCGCCCACTTCAACGCGCGTCGGTTCACCCGCGTATTTCAGATCCTGGTTCACTTCACCGATGGAAGCGAACTGATAAATCTGGTTATCGCAGCCAATCTTGGTAATGCCGTTCACCACCACGTGGGATTTCAGCACCGTGCCGGCGCCGATTTCCACCTGGGAGCCGACGTAGCAGAAAGGGCCAATATGCACGTTGGCGCCGATCACGGCGCCCTCTTCGACTATCGCGCTAGGATGGATAAAGGCGGTTTGGTCAATCACGGATTAAGCCTCCCGGCTGCGGGCACACATCATGGTTGCTTCGCAGACAATTTTACCGTCAACGGTCGCTACGCCTTTGAAGCGAGTCAGGCCGCGGCGAGTTTTCTCGAAGGTGACTTCCATGACCATCTGATCCCCTGGCACCACAGGGCGCTTGAAGCGCGCTTCGTCGATACCGGCGAAGTAATACAGCTCGCCCGGTTCCAGTTTGCCGACGCTTTTAAACGCCAGGATACCGGTGGCCTGCGCCATGGCTTCCAGGATCAATACGCCTGGGAAAATCGGTTTGCCAGGGAAGTGGCCCTGGAAAAACGGTTCGTTCACCGATACGTTCTTCACCGCACGCAGATATTTGTGCTCTTCAAACTCGAGGACGCGGTCGACCAGCAAGAACGGGTAACGGTGAGGAAGCAGATCCAAAATTTCTGCAATATCCAGAGTATGAGTGTCAGTAGTCAAAATACTCTTCCTGTCTCTAAAAACTGATGGCATCAACAACACGGCCTGCGCTGACCCCAAAAGGAGATCATCATGCAGGCCGCAAATTAACATCTCTTTGCGCTTTTGGTCTCACGACCAACGCGTTTCGTTTTGTACCCGCCAGGGCGGGCGGCAATGATTAGTCTTTTCCGACTTTACGTTCGACAGCTTTCAAGCGCTTGCTGATCTCATCGATATTCATCACCAACGCAGCGGTTTTACGCCAAACCTTGTTAGGCTGCAACGGAATGCCCGAAGAGTATACCCCAGGTTCGGTGATTGGTCGCATAACCATTCCCATTCCGGTAACAACAACCTTGTCGGCAATCTCCATGTGACCGTTGATCACACTGGCACCGCCGATCTGGCAGTAGCGGCCGATTTTCAGGCTGCCGGCCATGATCACGCCGCCGGCGACGGCCGTATTGTCGCCAATCACGACGTTATGTGCAATCTGGCATTGGTTGTCGATGATAACACCATTCCCGATTTGGGTGTTATCCAAAGCGCCGCGGTCAATGGTGGTGCAAGCGCCGATTTCGACGCGATCGCCGATAATCACCGTGCCCAACTGAGGAATTTTGATCCACTCGCCGCGCTCGTTCGCATAGCCGAAACCGTCCGCGCCAATCACGGTGCCCGACTGGATCAGGCAGCGCTGACCGATTTCAACCGCATGATAAATCGTGACGTTCGCCCACAGACGCGTACCTGCGCCGATGCGTGCGTGTTTGCCTATGAAGCAGCCCGGGCCAATAACCACGTTATCGCCAAGCACCGCACCCGACTCAACCACCGCATTCGCCCCAATGGCGACGTTCTGCCCCAGCTGCGCTTCAGGCGAGATCACCGCGCTTGGCGCGATATCCTGCGCCGGCGCCGGCGTGGTATCCATCAGCTGCGCCATGCGCGCGTAGGTCAAGTAAGGGTTTTTAACCACCAGCGCCGCAGTACGGCAGTGTGGTAAGTCCGCTTCGGTAAGCACCACGGCGCTTGCCTGGCAGGAAGACAGCTGCTCTTGATAGCGGCTGTTTGACAAAAACGTGATTTGGCCAGGCTGTGCCGAATGCATAGAAGCAATGCCGGTGATGACGAGATCGCCATCACCGTGCAATTGTGCATCCAACTGCTGCGCTAAATCAGCCAGTCGAATTGAAAGCATGTGTTATTTAACCTGTTTCAGCACGTCAGCAGTGATATCTTTGGAAGAGTCTGCGTAGGCAACGGCGTTAGCGTCGATCACCACGTCATAGCCGCCTTTGCTGGCGACAGATTTCACAGCGTCCTGGATACGGCTCAGGATTTTGTTACGCTCTTCCATCTGGCGACGACGGTTGTCCTGCTCGAAAGCCTGCGCTTTCTGAGAGAACTGCTCGCGCTGCGCCATCACGTCTTTTTCCAACTTGCTGCGGTCGCTGGCTTTCATGGTAGCGCCGTCACGCTGCAGACGTTGCATTTTGGTCTGCAGGCTACGTTCCATGTTCTGGAGTTCGCTTGCACGGCCTTTAAACTCGTTTTCCAGCTGTTTAGCGACCGCTTCGCGGGCCGGCAGCTGTTGGAAAATGCTGGAGACGTTAACGACAGCGATCTTATCTGCTGCCTGAACGCCAGCTGAAGCAGCCATTGCTAAACCGAGGCCTGCGGCACACAACCACTTTTTCACTATAAACTCCTTACCATCACCCATTTGTGTCATATGACACTGAAGTACACAATTTGCCAGACTTATTCCACCAAACAATGAGAATCATCTCCCTCTGCCGGCGGGCGCCTGGCCATTGCGATTCTTAATAACTGTTATGCCCAGAGGCGAGACCCGTTACCAGGTCTTACCGATGTTAAACTGGAACTGTTCGGACTTGTCGCCTTCGTATTTCTTGATCGGGTTGGCGTAAGAGAACACCAACGGCCCAAGCGGCGACATCCACTGCAGCGCAATACCGGCGGAAGAACGAATATTGCTGGCCTTACTGTAGTCAGGCACGCCGTACATCAGCGTTTCGTTGGTATTCTTCCACTTGGTATCCCACACGGTACCCGCATCGATGAACAGCGACGTCCGCACCGAGTTGGCGTATTTCTCGCTGATGAACGGCGTCGGAGTGATCAGCTCCAGGCTGGCAACCGCCATGGCGTTACCGCCCACCGCGTCATCCGATCCGCAGATGCTCTGACGATCGGTGGTGCTGCCGGCGTTGAACTGGCACTGGTACGAGTTGGAGTTGTAATACACCGCCTTCGGACCAATGGTATTGGACTGGAAGCCACGCACGGTACTCGAACCACCGGCGTAGAAGTTCTCATAGAACGGCATTTCCTTGCCGCCCAGCCCATCCGCGTAGCCCAAACGGCCGCGGCCCAACAGCACCCAGGTGCGGTCGTCGTTGATCGGCACGTACTGTACGCTGTCCAGCGTCACCTTATAGTATTCGTTGTCCGAGCCTGGAATGGTGACCTTGCCGTTCAACGTGGTGCGGTTACCCGAAGTCGGGAAGTAGCCGCGGTCCAGGTTGTTGTAGGTCCAGCCCAGGTTCAAGGTAAAGTCGTCCGTCGAGTAGCTCGCGCGGTCGGTTTTGTTCGGATCCTTGCCCATCGACTCGAGATAACGCCACATGGCGATCTGCGGCTGCATGTTCGACAGGCCGTTGTGGACGTAACCCAGGCCGGTGCGCAACGAGTTGTTTTCGTTGATCGGGAAGCCCAGCGTGCCGTCAACACCGTAACTCTTGTTGGTGTAGTCGGACAGGTCCGCGTTATCCGCTTTAAAGTCGTTGTAGAACACGCGGCCACCCAGGCTCACACCGTCAACGGTGAAGTATGGGTTGGTGACCGACAGTTCGGTATAGGTTTGATAGTCGTTCTTGGTGCCGCTGATGCCGACAGAGTAGCCGGTACCCAACCAGTTGTCCTGCTGCACGCCGGCCTGGAAGCTGACGCCGCTCTCGGTGCCGTAACCGACGCCGAAGTTAAAGGTACCGGTGTTGCGTTCTTTCACCTTGTAGGTCACGTCGACCTGATCGGCGGTGCCCGGCACACGCTGGGTTTCCACGTCAACCGTCTCGAAGTAGCCCAAGCGGTTCAGACGCTCTTTACCCTGTTCGACCTGTTCGTTGCCGAGCCAGGCGCCTTCCATCTGGCGCATTTCGCGGCGCAGTACGGAATCCTTGCTGGTGTCGTTGCCTTCGAACTTGACGCGGCGCACATAGAAGCGGTTGCCCGCATCAACGTTGACGTGCAGCTTGACGGTTTTATCCGCGTCGTTGATCTCCGGCTGAGTGCCGACGCGCGGGTAGGCGTAACCATAACGGCCCAACATCGTTTTGATGTTGTCTTCCATTTTGGTCACCTTGCTGCCGTTATACAGCTCGCCCGGTTCGATCTTGGTGATCTGAGCGACTTCCGCCGAGTGGCCGGCCAGGTTGCCGTTCACGACAACATCGGAAAGCCTGTACTGATCGCCTTCGGTGATGTTGATGGTGATGTAGATGCCTTTTTTATCCGGCGTCAGGCTCACCTGGGTAGAATCGATGTTGAAGCGGGCATAGCCGCGATCCAGATAGAAGCTGCGCAGGGTTTCGAGATCGCCCGCCAGTTTTTGCTTCTGGTATTTGCGATCGCCGACCAGGTTCCACCACGGCACCTCGTCACGCAGTTGGAAGCGCGAGATCAGTTCGTCGTTGGTGAAGGCATGGTTGCCGACGATGTTGATTTGTTGAATCTTGGCGGAGACCCCTTCCGTGAACACCAGCTTCAGGTCGACACGGTTGCGCGGCAGCGGCGTGACTACGGCTTTCACCGAGGCGCTGTATTTACCGACGCTGTAGTAGAAGTCTTCCAGCCCTTTTTCAATGCTGGAGATCGTGGTGCGGTCGAGCGCCTCGCCCACCCGGACGCCGGAGGCTTCCAGGTTCTGCTTGAGCATGTCATCCTTCACCGACTTGTTGCCGGAGAAAGTGATGCTGGCGATGGTAGGACGTTCCTTCACCTGCACGATCAGGGTATTACCATCGCGCAGTACGCGCACGTCCTCGAAGTTGCCGGTGGCAAACAAGGCACGGATGGTATTACTGATGTCATCGTCAGTGACGGTATCGCCGACGCGAACCGGCATATTGAGTAACGCCGCACCGACGGCGACTCGCTGCAGGCCTTCGAAATGAATGTCTTTCACTACGAACCCGTCTGCACCGTATACGGTGGCGCTGCCAAACAGCAGCGACGCTATGAGCAACTTTTTCATCGCCATCGTTGTTATGCGTTCTTCCTAACCTATCCCCGCCCCTAGAGGCGGGAAAAATCATTGAAAAGTGCAAGACCCATCAACAACACCAACACGATCGAACCTATGCGGTAGCTGTAGTCCTGTACTCGCTCGGAAACCGGCCCACCCTTCAGCTTTTCTATCGCCAGGAAGAGGAGATGCCCACCATCTAACACCGGTAATGGGAACAGGTTGATGATACCCAGATTGACGCTAATCAACGCCAGGAACATCAGATAATACACGAACCCGACTCCGGCTGACGCCCCTGCTCCCTGTGCAATCGAGATCGGGCCACTCAGGTTGTTCAGCTTTACATCACCGGTTATTAATTTGCCCAGCATGTTAACCGTCAGCCGCATCAGCTGCCAGGTCTTGTCGCCGGCCTGATACAGCGCCGGGAACGGTCCATACTGGCGAATCGTCTTATACTCGTCCGGCAGCGGCAACACCTTTGGAATGATGCCTGCAAATCCCACCGATTTGTCTTTTCCCACCGGCTTTGTATCCGGTATCAGCGTCAAAGACAAGGGGGCGCCGTTTCTTTCAATCTCCAAAGCCAGCGGTTGCCCCGGGCCATCGTGGATACGCTTCACCAGCGTCTGCCAACGACCCAACGGCTGACCATCGACTTTAACGATCCTGTCCCCCGCTTGTAAACCCGCCTTTTGCGCCGCCGAGTCAGGCTGCACTTCCGCCAACACGGATTCAATCTGCGGGCCGCGCGGCATAATGCCCAACGCGACAACGGGATCCTGCTTGTCCGGCTCAAAATTCCACTGGCGCAAATCCAGGGTTTTGGTCACTACCTGCGAAGAGCCGAACGGCGCGACGCCGACTTCGGTTTGCGCATCGCCAATCTTCGCCACCAGCGCCAGACGAACTGACTCCCAATCAGGCGTTTCGATGCCGTCAACCGACTTTAGTTCCATTCCAGACGAAATTTCAGCCTTGGCGGCGATGGATTGCGGCGCGATTTCGCCGATCACCGGGCGGAAACTCGGCACGCCGATGATGAACACCAGCCAGTAGGCAAGGATAGCAAACAGGAAGTTGGCGATGGGGCCGGCGCTGATGATGGCCGCGCGCTGCCAGACGGTTTTATTGTTGAAGGCCTGATGGCGCATTTCCGGCGCTACCGACTCTACGCGCTCGTCCAGCATCTTCACGTAGCCGCCGAGCGGAATCAAGGCGATGACGTACTCGGTGCCCTGGCGATCGGTACGGCGCCACAGCGCGCGACCGAAGCCGATGGAGAAACGCTCAACGCGCACGCCGCAACGACGGGCAACCCAAAAGTGTCCGAACTCGTGCACGGTAATCAAGATACCGAGCGCAATCAGAAACGCCACCAGGTTCCAAAGCACGCTGACCATCATCCCTCACTTTCCGTCATCGACGGATTAAAACACCAACAGCATCAGGCAGGCAAACACCGGCACCGCCGCGGTCAGGCTGTCGATACGATCCAGTATACCGCCATGACCGGGGATCAAATGACCGCTGTCCTTGATGCCCGCTTCGCGTTTGAACATGCTTTCGGTCAAATCGCCCAGCACCGAAGCCAGCGCGGCAATCACCGAACAGGCCAACAGGGTGGTCGGCACCACGTTCAGTGGCGCATAGCGGCCGAACAGCCAGGAAATTACCGCCGACGTCAGCAGGCCGCCGATCAACCCTTCCCAGGTTTTGCCCGGCGAAACCTTCGGCGCCAGTTTATGCTTGCCGAACAGCTTGCCGAACATGTAGGCGCCGGAATCCGCGCCCCACACCAGCAGCATCACGTACAGCAGCCACCAGGCGCCGGTATACGGGTTTTGCTCGTAGCCGAACTGACGCAGCGCCAGCATGCCCCAGAAGAACGGCACAATGGTCAGCAGGCCGAACAGCAAACGCAGCGGGCGCGAATTGCGCCAGATAGCGGCCGAACCGGGGTAGAACAGCACCAGCAGCAGCGCCGCCAGCCACCAGGCCAACGACAGCCACAGCGAACCGCTCACCTGCGGCACAGATTGATGGTACGCGGGGACGCTGAGCATCATCAGCGCCAGCAAGAAACCACACAGTATCGCCAGCCAGATGCGCTGCGGACGGGAGGTAAAACCGGCCAGTTGGCCCCACTCCCAGGCTGCTAACATGCACACGACGAGCGTTACCAGAGCAAAGGCCAGCGGCGGCAACAAGAACAGCGCCGCGATAACGATCGGGATTAAAATCAGAGCAGTTATGAGGCGATACTTCAGCAAAAGTTCTCCCTAGGACGCATCGGCGCCGATAGGTGTTGTTCCCCCGAAGCGGCGCTCACGTTGTGCAAATGCATTCAGCGCACCTTCAAAGACAAGTTCATCGAAATCAGGCCAGAGCACATCAGTAAAGTAAAGTTCAGCATAGGCGATTTGCCACAGCAGGAAGTTACTGATGCGATGCTCGCCACCGGTGCGGATAACCAGATCCACCGGCGCCAGGTCGCTCATGCAAACCCGCTCGCTCAATAATTCCTCGCTGATCTGATCCGGGTGCAACTCTCCCACCCGTACCCGTTCGGCCAGTTCCCTTACTCCCTGAATGATATCCCAACGGCCGCCGTAGTTGGCAGCGATATTGAGCGTCAGGCCATCGTTATTTTCCGTCAGTGCTTCAGAACGGCGTATCCGCTCCTGCAAACGCGAGCTGAACCGGCTGATATCGCCGATCACCCGCAGCCTGACGTTATGTTTATGCAGGCTTTTTACTTCACTATCCAGAGCACGGACAAAAAGCTCCATCAGGGCGGAGACTTCCTGCACCGGACGATTCCAGTTTTCGCTGCTGAAGGCATAAAGCGTGAGTGCATCTAAATGGTGGCTGGCGGCAAAGCTGACCGCACGGCGAACCGATTTCACCCCTGCTTTATGACCGAAGACACGTAACTTGCCCTGACGTTTGGCCCAGCGTCCGTTACCGTCCATGATAATGGCGACATGGCGCGGCCCCGGGGAAGATGGATTAGCCTCTTGTTGGTTTGCGGACGACATAACTCGTACTTATTTCCTCAATAGAAATATAACTGCCTTTCCGGAACATCAGGCCCTTACGCGCAAAAAAAGCCGTGTGCCCGACACGGCTTTCAGCCTGCCCTCGCGATACACGGCGCAGCCGGGTCGCCATTGGCGCACAGGGCACCAATCGGGCCATAATTCAACGGTATAACCGCTGACAGGTGGCGCAGACTATACCACCTCAGCGGGGCATGAACAAACGGCCCCGCTGCGGCACACGCGAATTACGAGCAAAATCGGATAATCGCCGTGATCAACCGCGCAACGCGCGAACGCGCTCCTCGGCGGCGACGCGCGCCTGGCGGTCAATGTCTAAGACCGCTTCGATGCACGTCGGTTCCTGCAGCGCGAGGCACTCCACCACCTGGCGGTTGACCGCGGCGATGTCAGTAAAGCGAATCTGCTGCTGCAAAAATGCCGCCACGGCGATTTCATTGGCCGCGTTCAGTGCGGTGGTCGCCGCCTGGCCGGCGTCGAACGCTTCGATCGCCAAATACAGGCAAGGATAGCGCTCGCGCTCCGGTTTGGCGAAGGTCAGCGAACCGATGCGGCAGAAGTCCAGCGCTTCCACGCCGGAGTTTACGCGCTGCGGATACGCCATCGCATGGGCGATCGGCGTGCGCATATCCGGCGTACCCAGCTGCGCCAGCACGCTGCCGTCGGCATAGCGCACCATCGAGTGAATCACCGACTGCGGGTGCAGGATCACTTCCATTTGCTCGGCCGAGGCGTTAAACAGCCAGCGGGCCTCAATATATTCCAGACCTTTGTTCATCATGGTGGCGGAGTCCACCGAGATCTTGCGGCCCATCGACCAGTTCGGGTGGGCGCAGGCTTGATCCGGCGTCATCGCGGCGAACTGCTCCAGCGGCGTGGTGCGGAACGGGCCGCCGGAGCCGGTAAGCACGATGCGCGAAACACCATGACTGTCCAGTGAAGAGTATCCCAACTGACGCTGAATGCTCTCAGGCAAACTCTGAAAAATCGCGTTGTGCTCACTGTCGAGCGGCAGCAGCTGCGCCTGACTTTGCCGCACTGCATCCATAAACAGACGGCCACAGGTGACCAGCGACTCTTTGTTGGCCAGCAGCACCTGCTTGCCTGCGCGGATCGCCGCCAGCGTCGGTAACAGCCCTGCGGCGCCGACGATCGCTGCCGTCACTTGATCGACGTCATCCAACGCCGCCAGTTCGCAGGCCGCTTGTTCTCCTGCCAATACCTCGGTAGCGACGCCGTTTTCCGCCAGAATGGCGCGCAGTTCGCGCGCGGCGCTTTCATCCGCCATCGCGGCAAAGGCGGGCCGGAATTCCATGCATTGCTGCGCCATGACCGCGACGTTGCGGCCGGCCACCAGTGCTTTGATCGCAAAACGGTCGGGATTCGCCCTGACCACGGCCAGGGTGCTGGTCCCTACCGAGCCGGTCGAGCCAAGAATGGTCAGTTGCTTCATGAGTTCACTCTGAATAACTGTCTGATGAGATCGGAGGTGCTCCAGTGTGGAACCTTGGACACCGCTTGTCCATGATCTTTCAGTACGATGAAACGGGATCTGCGCCACAAAAAACAAAGCGCCGCCCAGGCGACGCTTTTTTTCTGCGCGATGCTGATTAGAAATCCATCAGCTCTTTTTCTTTCTCTGCCAGCGCGGCATCGACCAGCTTGATGTAAGCGTCGGTCATTTTCTGAATCTCGTCTTGTGAACGACGTTCTTCGTCTTCGCTGATCTCTTTGTCTTTCAGCAGCGCCTTGACCTTGTCGTTAGCGTCGCGACGCACGTTACGCACCGCTACGCGGCCCTGCTCGGCTTCGCCACGTACGATCTTGATCAGATCCTTACGACGTTCTTCGGTCAGCGGAGGCAGCGGAACGCGAATGTCAGAACCGGCGGAAGACGGGTTGAGGCCCAGATCGGAGCTCATGATCGCTTTCTCAACGGCCTGGCTCAGGCTGCGGTCGAACACGTTGATTTTCAGCGTGCGGGAGTCTTCCACGGTCACGTTGGCCAACTGGCGCAGCGGCGTAGCGGCGCCGTAGTATTCCACCATGATGCCGTCCAGAATGCTTGGAGAAGCGCGGCCGGTGCGGATCTTGCTGATTTGGTTTTTGAATGCTTCTACGCTTTTTTCCATGCGTGAATCAGCATCTTTTCTGATTTCATTAGTCACGTTGCAAACCCTTGGAAGCTGGTTACTTGGCAGGCGATACTCAAGTATAGCCCGTAATCGTACTCGGAGAGCGCGCGGCGCCTGGCGTCACGCGCACCGAAAAGGGGTGTGAACAGCCTTATTTGCTGATCAGCGTACCTTCGTTCTCACCCATCACCACGCGGCGCAGCGCGCCAGGCTTGTTCATGTTGAACACGCGGATCGGCAAGCCGTGATCGCGGGCCAGCGTAAACGCCGCCAGATCCATCACTTTCAGCTCGCGCTCCAGCACGTCCTGATAGGTTAATTGTTCATACAGCGTCGCATCCGGGTTTTTCACCGGATCGGCGGAGTATACGCCATCCACTTTGGTGGCTTTCAGCACCACGTCCGCTTCGATCTCGATACCGCGCAGGCAAGCGGCGGAATCGGTGGTGAAGAACGGGTTGCCGGTACCGGCGGAGAAGATCACCACGCGGTTGTTGCGCAGCAGGCTGATAGCCTCTGCCCAGCTGTAATTGTCACATACGCCGTTCAGCGGGATCGCCGACATCAGGCGGGCGTTCACATAGGCACGGTGCAGTGCATCACGCATAGCCAGGCCGTTCATCACGGTAGCCAGCATTCCCATGTGGTCGCCCACTACGCGGTTCATTCCGGCTTGCGCCAGGCCCGCGCCGCGGAACAGGTTCCCGCCGCCAATAACTACACCGACCTGAATTCCCAGTTCGACCAGCTCTTTCACTTCCTGAGCCATGCGATCCAAAACGCTGGCGTCGATACCAAAACCTTCTGCACCTTGCAGGGCTTCGCCACTCAGTTTAAGCAGAATACGCTGATATACGGGTTTTGCATTGGTTGCCATGGTGTTCTGTCCTAAGAAGCAGTATTAGTATTGGGGATTTCAGCCGATGAAACGCGCCTGAGGTGAGAATCACGCTGCAGGGCCTGCCACCGGTGTAATTCTGGCTGGATAGTATGGAACCGCCAGACGGCGGTTCCATCGACAGTCATTAAGACTGTTTGCTCATCGCGGCAACTTCAGCAGCGAAGTCGGTTTCGACTTTCTCGATGCCTTCGCCCACTTCGAAGCGAATGAAGTTGGTCACGTCAGCGTTGTGCTCTTTCAGCACCTGAGCAACGGATTTGCTCGGATCCATAACGAAAGGCTGACCGGTCAGAGAAACTTCGCCGGTGAATTTCTTCATGCGGCCTTCAACCATTTTCTCTGCGATTTCTTTCGGCTTGCCGGACTGCATGGCGATGTCCAGCTGAACCTGGTACTCTTTTTCTACCACTTCAGCAGACACGTCTTCTGGCTTCACGAACTCTGGCTTGCTTGCCGCAATGTGCATTGCGATTTGCTTAACCAGCTCTTCGTCAGCGCCTTTAGCCGCAACCAGTACGCCGATACGCGCGCCGTGCAGGTAGCTGCCCAGCACTTCGCCTTCCAGGGAAGCAACGCGACGAATGTTGATGTTTTCGCCGATTTTTGCCACCAGCGCTACGCGCTCTTCTTCGAACTGTGCTTTCAGCACGTCAACGTCAGTGATTTTGCCGGCCATAGCGGCATCCAGCACTTTGTCGGCGAACGCCTGGAAACCGGCGTCTTTTGCTACGAAGTCAGTCTGGCAGTTAACTTCCAGAATGATGCCGTAGTTGCCTTCGATCTTGGTTTTGATCACGCCGTCAGCAGCCACGTTGCCTGCTTTTTTAGCGGCTTTGATCGCACCGGACTTACGCATGTTTTCGATTGCCAGTTCGATGTCGCCGTTGGATTCAACCAGCGCCTTCTTGCAATCCATCATGCCAGCGCCGGTACGCTCGCGCAGTTCTTTTACCAGGGCAGCGGTAATATCAGCCATTTATTTTTCCTCGGTTATCTCGCGTGGAGACAGTTCTCATTCAGATAAGCAAAGGGGGCCTTTACAGGCCCCCCTAACCAACATATGTCAATACCTGGTTAATAAGGGCTCAGTGACGAGCTTGCCTTATTATTCAGCTTCTACGAAGCCTTCTTCCGCCTGAACGGCCAGATCTTGAGAACGACCTTCACGCACAGCGGCAGCAACGGCAGTCAGGTACAGGTTTACTGCACGGATTGCGTCGTCGTTACCAGGGATGATGAAGTCAACGCCGTCTGGGTTGGAGTTGGTATCAACGATAGAGAATACCGGGATACCCAGGTTGTTGGCTTCTTTGATCGCGATGTGCTCGTGATCGGCATCGATAACGAACAGTGCGTCTGGCAGACCGCCCATATCTTTGATACCGCCCAGGGAGTTTTCCAGCTTGGCCAGTTCACGAGTGCGCATCAGCGCTTCTTTCTTGGTCAGCTTGTCCAGGGTGCCGTCTTGAGACTGGATTTCCAGATCTTTCAAACGCTTGATGGACTGACGAACGGTTTTCCAGTTAGTCAGCATGCCGCCCAACCAGCGGTGGTTCACGAAGAACTGGTCACAGCTGTTAGCAGCGTCTTTTACCGCTTCGCTTGCTGCGCGCTTGGTACCAACGAACAGGATCTTGCCTTTACGGGAAGAGATCTTGCTCAGTTCAGCCAGAGCGGCGTTGAACATTGGTACGGTCTGCTCCAGGTTGATGATGTGAACCTTGTTACGAGCGCCGAAGATGAAAGGCTTCATTTTCGGGTTCCAGTAACGGGTCTGGTGACCGAAGTGAACACCAGCCTTGAGCATGTCGCGCATGGAAACAGTTGCCATGATTAAACCTCTATAGATTAATTGGGGTTATGCCTCCACGTATCCCATAACGCCGACCCTGGCGGCGACAAGTCACCTCAGGGCACCCCGGCGGATGTGCCGATACGTGTGTGTTATTTACACAAAATGAGTGCAGTTAAAGTATTTTCGGCCAATTCCTGCCAGGTCACAAGAACCAAGTCGCGGATCGCCGGCGCGCTTTATACCATAAACCCGCCGCCGACACCAACTTTTGTTGCTTTGCGCCGGGCATCGGGAAATGAAATTTGGCAGCCTCCGGCCGGGCTGATACCATAAGTCACTGCTTCTTATTGTCGACGATAACGACACCTGCGGACGAATTTCATGGCAATCTCAATTAAAACACCTGATGACATCCAAAAAATGCGCGTGGCCGGCCGCCTGGCCGCCGAAGTGCTGGAAATCATCGAGCCGCACGTCAAACCTGGCGTGACCACCGGCGAACTGGACCGTATCTGTCACGAGTACATCACCAACGAGCAACAGGCCATTTCCGCCTGCCTCGGCTACCACGGCTTCCCGAAATCCGTGTGCATCTCGGTGAATGAAGTGGTGTGCCACGGCATCCCGAGCGACGACAAAACGCTGAAAGACGGCGACATCGTCAATATCGACGTGACCGTAATTAAAGACGGCTTCCACGGCGACACCTCGAAGATGTTCATCGTCGGCAAACCGACCATTCTGGGCGAGCGCCTGTGCCGCGTCACTCAGGAAAGCCTGTATCTGGCGCTGAAGATGGTCAAGCCGGGCATCCGCCTGCGCACCCTTGGCAAGGCTATCCAGCAATTCGTCGAGGCCGAGAAGTTCTCCGTGGTGCGCGAGTACTGCGGCCACGGCATCGGCGAAGTGTTCCACGAAGAGCCGCAGGTGCTGCACTATGATGCCGATGACGGCGGCGTGGTGCTGCAGGCGGGCATGGCCTTCACCATCGAACCGATGGTCAACGCCGGTGACTACCGCATCCGCACCATGAAAGACGGCTGGACGGTAAAAACCAAAGATCGCAGCTTGTCGGCGCAGTATGAGCATACTATTGTGGTCACTGATAACGGCTGCGAGATAATGACGTTGCGCAAGGATGACACCATCCCCAACATCATTACGCACGAGATGTAAGCACCGCGGCGAACGCCGCGTGCAGAATATCACCAGGCCGGCTTTTGCCGGCCTTTTTTATGGGCTGCGCACTATGTCTGACAATCTCCTTCAACAAGCGGCCCCGGCCGTGCCGATGCCGCCCGCCTCCCCCAGCACCTACGGCAACGACGAGCTCACCTGTCCGGTGCTGAAACAGCGGCTGGAGCAGTTCCAGCTGTGGCTGGCGGCAGCGTTCGACGCCGGTGCCAGCGCCGAAAGCCTGGTGGCGGCGCGCAGCGACTTCATCGATCGCCTGCTGCGCCGGCTGTGGACCTTCTACGGCTTCGAAGATATCCCGGAAACTGCGCTGGTGGCGGTCGGCGGCTACGGCCGCGGCGAGCTGCACCCGCTGTCGGACATCGACGTACTGGTGCTCAGCCAGCGCCGGCTGACGGAACAACAGTCGCAGCGGGTCGGCGAATTCATCACCCTGCTGTGGGATCTCAAGCTGGAAGTGGGCCACAGCGTGCGCACCCTGGAAGAATGTCTGCTGGAGGGATTGGCGGACCTGACCGTGGCCACCAACCTGATCGAGTCGCGCATGATCTGCGGCGACGTCGCGCTGTTCCTGCAGATGCAAAAACATATCTTCAGCGACGGCTTCTGGCCCTCGCCGCAGTTTTTCCACGCCAAGGTCAACGAACAGCAGGAACGCCACCAGCGCTACCACGGCACCAGCTATAACCTGGAGCCGGATATCAAAAGCAGCCCTGGCGGCCTGCGCGACATCCACACCCTGCTGTGGGTGGCGCGGCGCCACTTCGGCGCCACCTCGCTGGACGAAATGGTCGGCTTCGGTTTCCTCACCCAGGCCGAGCGCAACGAGCTGAACGAGTGCCAGAGCTTCCTGTGGCGCATCCGTTTCGCATTGCACCTGGTGCTGCCGCGTTACGACAACCGCCTGCTGTTCGATCGCCAACTCAGCGTGGCGCAGCTGCTGCGCTATGAAGGCGAAGGCAACGAGCCGGTCGAACGCATGATGAAAGACTTCTACCGCATGACGCGGCGCGTCAGCGAGCTGAACCACATGTTGCTGCAGCTGTTCGACGAAGCCATCCTGGCGCTGGACGCCACCGAGAAGCCGCGCCCGCTGAACGACGATTTCCAGCTGCGCGGCGATCTGATCGATCTGCGCGACGAGACGCTGTTTATCCGCGAGCCGCAGGCCATCATGCGCATGTTCTACCTGATGGTGCGCAACCGCGAGATCAAGGGCATTTATTCCACCACCGTGCGCCAGCTGCGCCACGCACGCCGCCATCTGAAACAGCCGCTGTGCACCATTCCGGAAGCGCGCGATCTGTTTATGGCCATTCTGCGCCACCCCGGCGCGGTCTCGCGCGCTCTGGTGCCGATGCACCGTCACAGCGTGCTGTGGGCCTATATGCCGCAGTGGGGCAAGATCGTCGGCCAGATGCAGTTCGACCTGTTCCACGCCTATACCGTCGATGAACACACCATCCGCGTGCTGCAAAAGCTGGAGAGCTTCGCCGATGCGCAAACCCGGCCACGCCATCCGCTGTGCGTAGAGCTGTACCCTCGCCTGCCGCACCCGGAATTATTACTGTTAGCGGCGCTGTTCCACGATATCGCCAAAGGGCGCGGCGGCGATCACTCGATCCTCGGCGCGGAAGACGTGGTGGAGTTCGCCGAACTGCACGGCCTTAACTCGCGCGAAACCCAACTGGTGGCCTGGCTGGTGCGCTGGCACCTGCTGATGTCGGTCACCGCGCAGCGCCGCGATATCCAGGATCCGACGGTGATCCAGCAGTTCAGCAGCGAAGTGCAGAGCGAAACCCGCCTGCGTTACCTGGTGTGCCTGACGGTGGCGGATATCTGCGCCACCAACGAAACCCTGTGGAACAGCTGGAAACAGAGCCTGTTGCGCGAGCTGTACTTCGCCACCGAGAAGCAGCTACGCCGCGGCATGCAGAACAGCCCGGATCTGCGCGAACGCGTGCGTCATCACCGCCTGCAGGCGCTGGCGCTGCTGCGCATGGACAACATCGACGAGGAGGCGCTGCACCGCATCTGGAGCCGCTGCCGCGCCGACTATTTCCTGCGCCACTCGCCGAACCAGCTGGCCTGGCACGCCCGTCACCTGCTGGCCCACGACTCCACCCAGCCGCTGGTGCTGGTCAGCCGCCAGGCGACGCGCGGCGGTACCGAGATCTTTATCTGGAGCCCGGATCGCCCTTACCTGTTCGCCGCCGTCGCCGGCGAGATGGATCGCCGCAACCTGAGCGTGCACGACGCGCAGATCTTCACCAACCGCGACGGCATGGCGATGGACACCTTTATCGTGCTGGAGCCGGACGGCAGCCCGCTGGCGCAGGATCGCCACGCGGCGATCCGCCAGGCCTTGCTGCAGGCCATCACCCAGCGGGAGTATCAGCCGCCGCGCGTGCGCCGGCCTTCTTCCAAGCTGCGTCATTTCAGCGTGCCGACCGAGGTGACCTTCCTGCCGACCCACACCGATCGCCGCAGCTACCTGGAGCTGATCGCACTTGACCAGCCCGGCCTGCTGGCGCGGGTGGGCGAAGTGTTCGCCGACCTGGGGCTGTCGCTGCACGGCGCGCGCATTACCACCATCGGCGAGCGGGTCGAGGACTTGTTTATCCTGGCCGACGGCGAGCGACGCGCGCTCGATCAGGAAACGCGCAGAAAGTTGGAGCAACGGTTGACAGAGGCCCTCACCCCAAACGATAAAATGTGATACAAGTAACTTTTTACCGACAACATCAGGAAAGAGAACAGCATGCAGCAATTACAGAACGTTATTGAAAGCGCCTTCGAGCGCCGTGCGGACATCACCCCGGCGAACGTAGACACCGTAACGCGCGAAGCGGTAAACCAGGTGATCGGCCTGCTGGACAGCGGCGCCCTGCGCGTCGCCGAGAAGATCGACGGTCAATGGATCACCCATCAGTGGCTGAAGAAAGCCGTGCTGCTCTCTTTCCGCATCAACGACAACAAGGTGATGGACGGCGCGGAAACCCGCTACTACGACAAGGTGCCGATGAAGTTCGCCGACTACGACGAAGCGCGCTTCCAGAAGGAAGGTTTCCGCGTCGTGCCGCCGGCCACCGTGCGCCAGGGCGCGTTCATCGCGCGCAACACCGTGCTGATGCCTTCTTACGTTAACATCGGCGCCTACGTCGACGAAGGCACCATGGTCGACACCTGGGCCACCGTCGGTTCTTGCGCGCAGATCGGCAAAAACGTTCACCTGTCCGGCGGCGTCGGCATCGGCGGCGTGCTGGAGCCGCTGCAGGCCAACCCGACCATCATCGAAGACAACTGCTTCATCGGCGCGCGCTCCGAAGTGGTGGAAGGCGTGATCGTGGAAGAAGGCTCGGTGATTTCAATGGGCGTATACCTCGGCCAGAGCACCCGCATCTATGACCGCGAGACCGGCGAAATCCATTACGGCCGCGTGCCGGCGGGTTCGGTGGTGGTTTCCGGCAACCTGCCTTCGAAAGACGGTTCTTACAGCCTATACTGCGCGGTGATCGTCAAGAAAGTCGACGCCAAAACGCGCGGTAAAGTCGGCATTAATGAGTTATTGCGCACTATCGACTAAATTGAAATAGCGGGTGATTCACCCGCTATTTTTTTGTCTGCGTTTCGCTGGCAGTCACAGTCGCAGATCTCGCTTTCCGCCATAATTGCAGTCGTGGAATATAACGATCACATCTAAAGAGGGCGCAGTATGTACGATAACTTGAAGAGTTTGGGCATCAATCAACCGGAAGACGTCGATCGCTATAGCCTGCGTCAAGAGGCCAACAACGACATCCTCAAGATCTATTTCCGCAAGGACAAAGGCGAGTTCTTCGCCAAGAGCGTGAAGTTCAAGTACCCGCGCCAGCGTAAAACCGTGGTGGCGGACAACGCCGGCCAGGGCTACAAGGAAATTCACGAGATCAACCCGAACCTGCGCTACGTGATCGACGAACTGGATCAGCTGTGCCAGCGCGATCAGGTGGAAGTGGATCTGAAGCGTAAAATCCTCGACGACCTGCGCCATCTCGAAGGCGTGGTGTCGCACAAGATTGCCGAGATCGAATCCGATCTGGAAAAACTCACCCGCGGCAAATAATGCGGATCGGTTGACCCGCATCATCGCCAAGGCGCCCTTTCGCGGCGCCTTTTTACTTTACGATTGCAGCAGCGTGCCCCACTGCTCGACCCACGGGCAGGCGGCCACTTCCGGCTCCGGCTGTTCCATCGCATCGATCTCCAGCACTTCGCTCACACGGGTGGCGCCCTGCTCTTGCAGCAGCGCGTCGAACGCGCGCCCGGCGCCGCAGAAATTGTCATAGCTGCTGTCGCCGAGGGCGATCAGCCCATAGCGCAGTTCCGGCTGATAGCCAACCTGATCGCGAATGGCGTGGAACAGCGGCGCGATGCTGTCCGGCAGATCGCCCTGCCCGGTAGTAGAGGTGATCACCAGCGCGTAGTGCTGACGATAAAACTGCCAGGCCTCCAGCGTGCCCTCTTCGAACAGTTTGACCTCATGGCCCTGCTCGCTGAGGATGTTTTGCGCCTCTTCCGCCACCAGCAGCGAATTGCCGTAGACCGTTCCTACGAAGATACCAACCTGAGCCATGGCTCCTACTCCCTTCATTACCTTTAAAAATTGTCAGCTATCCTGACCGTTAGCCGCGCTAAACTCAACCCCGGCAAGTTCAGGGAATACCCCCGCCCAGCCGAACTGCGCCATCACCCCTTGCCAGTCTTCGTCCCAGCGCGCCGTCACCCGCAGCGGCTCGCCGGTCACCGGGTGCGTCAGCTGCAGATGACTGGCGTGCAGCATCAGGCGCGGGCAGCCGAAATGCTGCGCCATACCGCGGTTCTGCCGCAGATCGCCGTGCTTGCTGTCGCCGATGATCGGATGGCGAAGATGCGCCATGTGGCGCCGCAGCTGGTGCTTGCGGCCGGTTTCCGGCTGCAGCTCCACCAGGCTGTAGCGCGCGCTGTCGTAGCGGCCGACGGCCACCGGCATCTCTACCTGCGCCAGCGGCCGGTAGTGCGTCACCGCCGGCTGCGGTCCCTTATCGGCATCGGCATGTTTATCGGCGATTTTGTCCAGCTCCGCCGTCAGCGGGTAGTCGAGGGTCGCCCCCTCCTGCACGTAGCCGCGCACCACCGCATGGTAGGTTTTCTGCACCTGATGCTGCTCAAACTGCTGCGACAGCAGGCGCGCCACCTCGCTGGACAGCGCCATCAGCAGCACGCCGGAAGTCGGGCGATCGAGACGGTGCACGGTAAAGACGTGCTGCCCGAGCTGATCGCGCACCGTCTGCATCATAAAACGAGTTTCATGACGGTCCAGCCAACTGCGGTGCACCAACCAGCCCGACGGCTTGTTCACCGCCACCAGGTGTTCATCCTGATACAAAATCTCAATCACATCGCTTTCCCAGGTAAATAGCCGTTTCGGGCGCGAGTATAACAGGCGAGCGGCTCAGCGCTAGTTCACCCATTCGATGGTCACCAGGCGCGTATCGGCGCGGCCGCGATCGTCCACCGCCCGAATGCGGTAGCGCCCGTTGTTGATCGGCCGCCAGTCGATCGGCTTTTTGCTGGCGCTGCTGCCGAGATAGATATCGTCGACGAACCAGTACACCGTTTTACTGTCGGCGTCCGTCACCGCGTTGAAGGCGATCTTATCTCGCCCCTGCTGCGACTGGCGCAGGGTATAGGTGGTGTTTTTCAGCGGCGAAGTGATGCGCGGCGCGTTGCCGCCGACGGCGACGCCGTTGTCCTTGCAGCGATTGACCGGCGGCGCCCGCTTCGGCAGCCCAGCCTGGGCGAACACGTTGGCCAAATCGGAAGGCCAGAACTCAAAGATTTCGGTGCGGGTCTGCGCCGCGTCATACGGCGGGCAGACGACCTCGCCGCTGTGAATATCCAGCACTACCGGCCGATAGACGCTGTCGACCTTGATCGGCGACTTGCCGGGAATAAACCAGGTCTTGCCCTTCTGCTGGCACCACGGCGTGGGCAGATCGCCGCTGGCGAGACAGATCTCCACCCGCCGCAGCCGTTGGGGAAACGGGTGCTTCGGTTCACGCAGGCCAGGATAGCTGGCGTTGACGCTGTCGATGATGTTGAAGAACAGCGGCGCTGCCGCTTCGGCGCCGACCAACGCATTGTTGCCACGCCCGTCGAAGTTGCCTTCCCACACCACCAGCACGTAAGGGCCGAAAATCCCGACGCTCCAGGCGTCGCGAAAGCCCCAGGAGGTGCCGGTCTTCCAGTACACCGGTAGCGAAGAAGAACGCTGTGCCAGCGTATCGCCCGGCCGCCGGTGCTGGCGCAGCATATCCAGCGTGATGAAACTGGCCTCCTCGCTCAGCAGCCGAACCGGCGTCGATTCGGCCTCGTTCAGCTGCATACGAAGCGGCCGCAGCTCGCCGCGGTTCGCCAACAGCGCATACAGCTTCGCCAACTCCTGCGCCGTCACTTCGCCGCCGCCCAGCACCAGCGACAACCCGTAGTGGCTCTCACTGGCCATATTGGCCACGCCGGTCAGACGCAAAAACTGATAAAAGGTCGGCTGGCGCAGCTGCGAGGCGACATACACCGCCGGAATGTTGCGGCTGAAATTCAGCGCATCGGTGGCGGTCACCGGGCCGAGAAAGCGCCGGTCGAAGTTTTCCGGCGCATAGGCGCCGAACGACGAAGGCACGTCTTTCAGGATGGTCATCGGATGCAGCACACCCTGCTCCATGCCCAGCGCGTAGATAAACGGCTTCAGCGTCGAACCCGGCGAGCGCTTGGCGTTGGTACCGTTTACCTGCCCCTGGATCGGCCGATTGTAATAGTCCGCCGATCCCACCAGCGCACGCACCCCCATATCGCGGCTGTCCACCAGCAGCACCGCGGCGTTTTGGATGCCGCGGCTGCGGTTGCGGGCGATAAACGCGTTGACCTGCCGCTCGACCAGCCGCTGCAACCCGGCGTCCAGCGTGGTGTCGACGCGCGTATCGCGCTGTACCAGTTGCTGCGTCTGCAGCCGTAGCTGCTCGATAAAGTGAGGCGCGATATAGGGCACTTGCTCAGGCTGCCGCAGCGCCAGCGGCAGGCGAAACAGCGTTTGCTGGCTGGCGTCGGTGGGGTAAACCCGCTGCCAGCGCTGGAACAGACGATTGCGCGCCTGCGTCAACGCAGCGCCGAGCACGCCGGTTTTCGGCTCCAGGCGGTAGCTGGGCGACTGCGGCAGCACCGCCAGCGTCAGCGCCTCCGGCAGGGTCAAATCCTTCGGCGACTTGGCGAAATAGATCAGGCTGGCGGCGCCGATGCTTTCGATGTTGCGGCCGTAGGGGGCATAATTCAGGTAGGCTTCCAGGATATCGCGCTTGGAGTAGCTGAGCTCCAGCTGCACCGCGCGCAGCACCTGCAGCAGCTTGCCGCCCGGCGTGCGGGTGTTGAGATGCCAGCGCATGCGCGCCAGCTGCATGCTGATGGTCGATCCGCCCTGCATTTTGCCGCCGGCGACATAGCTGCGCCAGAAGCCACGCATCAGGCTGACGGGGTTAAAGCCGGGGTTGTAGTAGAACCAGCGGTCTTCGTGCAGCAGCAGCCCGCGCACCGCCAGCGGCGACACCTGCTCCAGCGGGGTCCACAGCCGGTAGCGGTCGTCGTTGGCCAACGTGATGCGCAGCAGCGCGCCGTGCCTGTCGTAATAGACGGAAGACTGCGGCAGCCCCTGCCACAGGGGCGGGTGCGGCCACAGCCGAATCGCGGTCAACAGCAGCGCCAGTAAAAACGCCGCCATCAAGCCGTTTTGCAGCACGCGCCCGGTCAGGATCTTCATACGTTCTCACCACCCCGGCGCCAGACGCTGGCCTGGCGCCGGATCCGGCCTAGTCGTTGCCCGCCGGCACCACCACCAGCTTGCCGCCGCCGGCTGACATCGCCTGCACTTCACGATCGTACATGGCTTCGCCGTAGGCCGGTGGAACAATAAAGCTGCCGGTATTGGTGGCCTTGATCTGATAGACGAACTCCTGCACCTCGGTGCCGGCGCTGCCGTAGATAATCACCCGATCTTCACGGATATCGCTGTAATCCGGCGCCCAGGTGGAGCCGGTAGCGGCCAGCGGCGACTGCCAACCGCCGCGGTCTTCGCTCTCCTCGCCGGCATCGGCCGGTTCCGGCGGCGTCTGCTGCACCACTTCGAACCCGCCCGGCAGCAGATCGACGATCGCCAGGTTGCTCTGCCCCTCTTTCGAGTTGGCGCGCACCTTCAGATGGACGTTGATCTTCTGCCCCAGCGTCACCTGCGTCACCGGTTTACCCTGTTCGTCGGTGTAATCGCGAACGATCTCAATCCCGCGCGACAGCGCTTTTTGCGGCGCATTCAGGTCGTAACCGGCCTGCGTCACCACATACCAGGCCGGCGCATTGCCGCCGTTGGTGAAGCGCACAGCGGTAGCATCGGCGTTGAACTGCCCCTGCACGAACAACCCCTGCAGCTCACTGATGCGCTGCGGCTCACCGCCGCTTTTGCCTACCTGCACAATGCCCAAGGCATCCGCGTTGGCGGATTGCGCCGCCACCTGGGCCGAATAGCTTTCCAGCGCCAGAATGCTCATCGCGGAAGAGTAGGTGGTGTAACGCTCTTCTTTCAGCGCCTTGACCATATTCTCCAGCACCTGCGGCGGGATCGACGCCACCTTCTCCGGGAAGTGACGGGTAATCAGATACAGCCGCGTCGCATCCTGCACCAGCGGATCGAAATAATTCTGCGTCCACCAGGCGCTGTCATACGCCTTGCTCAGCTGCTGCCAGCTCGGTTGCAGCAACGCGGCGGCTTCGTCATCCATCTTCAACAGGCGGTAGGAAGAAGCCAGATACAGCGCGCTCAGATCGGTTTTCCACCCTTCGCCATAGCGTTTTTGCAGCGTATCCTGCACCGCCGCCAGCGAGTTGGTGGTCACTTCGCCCTGCAGCGTCAGCAGGTAAACCGCCCAGCTGCGCAGGCGCAGCAGATACAGATCGTCGAATCCGCTGGCCGCCAGCTCGCGCAATGCGCCGTTGGCCTCGTCCAGCATGCCTTCCGGCAGGGCGTAGCCCGCCGCTTTGGCTTCGAGCAGATACTGCACCACATAAGGCGTGACGAAAGGATCGGCATCCGGCGACGAACGCCAGGCGCCGATCGCTCCGCTGTCGTTCTGGCGCGCGCGCAGCACGCCAAGCAGGTTGCGCAGCTGCTTGCTGACTTCCGCCTGGCTCAGGCTGCTTTTCATCTCTGGGTGGCGGCTCTGCAGCATCAGCGGAATGGAGCGGCTGACGATCTGCTCGGAACAGTAATACGGGTAATCCGCCAGGTATTGCGCCAGCCCGCTGGTCAGCACCAGCGGCGAATTCGACACCGCCGCCCGGCGCTGCGCGAAAGCGTCGAACATCTGGCGCAGGCCATCGACGTTCTGGCTGCTGCCGCTCATGCGCCCCATCACCGACTGGGTACGGTACGGCGCCGCCGGCCGCACCGAGGTGCTGACGGTGCGGTGGCTGGCCTGGTCGCCGTAACGGGCGTCGAACACCAGCGGTGCATCGCCCAGCGCGGATTTGGCGCGCAGACGGAAAGTGATCACACCCTCGCGTTTTTCCGCCAGCGTCA
Source organism: Serratia sp. CY44782 (assembly GCF_052168715.1). Classification (NCBI taxonomy): domain Bacteria; kingdom Pseudomonadati; phylum Pseudomonadota; class Gammaproteobacteria; order Enterobacterales; family Yersiniaceae; genus Serratia; species Serratia sp. CY44782. The sequence goes on along the minus strand of NZ_JBJNME010000010.1, from coordinate 196,312 downwards.
GGCTTTGCGTCGCGTTGCCCACCACTTCCAACTGCGGCGGCGGCGTCAACAGAACGTTGACGGCCACCGACTGGCCGTTCAGCCCTTCGAGGTTGTTGCTGACACCCACGCTGACGTCAAACTCGTCGCCCGGCGCCACCATCGCCGGCACGTTTGGCGTCATGATGAAGTTGTCGCGCACCGTGGCGGCGGTTTGCGCCTTGCCGATTTTCTCCGGCGTCACCGAAATCGCCATCACGCGGATCTTGCCGTTAAAGTAGTCCGGCACCGGATAGACGAACTGCTTCTCGCCGCTGACCTCGGTAATACCGGACCAATAGGCCACCGGCTTGTCGCGTTTGCGCTTGAACGGATTGAGGTTAAGATCCAGCCCTTCGCCCGCGTCGCCGCCCGGCGCAGCGGTCAGCGCCATCAGCTTGCTGAACTCCGGCAGGATCAGGTCGAGGATCTGCGAGCTGCTCACGTTCAGTTCACGCTTGCTGAAGAAGAACTCCAGCGGATCCTTCAGGCGGTAGCGCGCCACCTGCAGAATGCCCTCATCGACGGCAAACAGCGCCACCTGCTGCGGCGCGTCGGTCTTGACCGTCATCGTCAGGTTTTCACCCGGCTTGATGACTTCCGGCGCCGTCACCTCGAGGCTGTTTTGCCGCGCCTGGGTGCTGATCTTGAACGGCATCACGCCATAGCTCAGCGGGCTCATGAAGATTTCACTGGAGTTGATGTCGCGCACGAACTGCACGTTGATGTAGCCGTTGCCCTCCATGCCGGCCGGCACGCGGATCTTCTGCACCGAGCTGGTGGTATCGGTGTGGAACCACTGCCAGGCGTAAACCTTGTCCTTCTCGATGGTGATCAAGCCGCTACCGGTATAAGGCGCGTTGATCGCCACCTCGATCTCCTCGCCCGGCTGATATTCCGCCTGGTTCAGTTTCAGCTTCAGTTCGGCGTTGCGATCCAGCGAACGGCTCAGGTTGGCGTTGCCGGCCACGCTGTAGGCGACGCGATTGAGCGTTTTGCCCTGCGCATCTTCAATCACCAGCACGAAGTCGCCCGGCTTATCGGTCGCCAGCCGCAGATCCGCGCCCTGTTCGCTCAGCGCCAGCGGCTGTTCCGACAGCTGCACTTCCTTCATCTTCGACTGGTATTTGTAAACGCCCGAATCCTGTTTGGTCAGCACCGAGATGTATTTCTGCTCGATCAACACCTGCTTCAGGTTCGGCATGGCGATCTGCTGCAGATTCGGATCGATGGCGATCACGGTCAGATGCCGCTCCGCGTCGCGGTTGATGTAGCCCAGATCGCCGTCCGCCTTCACCCCAATCAGGTAATCGTAAGGCGAAACCAGCGTGCGGGCGGTAGCTGCCACCGAGCGCCCGCCGCCGGCGACGAACGCCTCCGACAGCAGCTGCAGCTGATAGGTGGCGTCGGCGTAGGATTTCAGATCGAGCGGGATTTCGGCCGCGCCGTGCTCATCGGTGGTGCGATCTTCCAGCTCGGTTTCGAACCCGTCGCTGTTTTGCCGGTTTTCATAAAACGCATAATCCGGGAAGCGATCGAAGCTCGGATACATCGGCCGCAGCGTCAGCCTGGTGGTCACGCGGCGATCCTGCGCCGGGGTACCGAACAGGTTCTGCACATCGATGCTGGCCTTCAGCTCGGACGGTTTGACCCAGCCTTGCTGGCGATTCGGCGTCAGCGCCAGCTTCACTTTCAGCTGATCCGGCTCGAACTCCTTCACATTGACCGCGGTATGGCCGAGCAGCGTGGAGGTATCGTTGTTTTTGCCGATCAGATACAGATAGACGTTCCACTCGCCGGTGGGCGAGTTTTCATCGGTGGTATAGCTCAGCTCGTTGAAACCGCTGGCGCCCAGCGTCAGCGGCACGGTGGTCATCAGCTTGTCGCGCGGATCGCGGACTTCGGCGCGCACCGGCACGCCGGCCAGGCCAACGCGCCAGTCGGCGGCGCGGGTGATCAGGCCGATGTTAAAGGTATCCCCCGGCCGATAAACGCCGCGATCGGAGAACAGGTAGCTGCCGAGCGTGCGCGGATCGGTCGGCGTTTGTTCACCGGCGACGTCGAAGCGCGAGAAGTCCAGACCGCGATCGTTATAGCTGCCGGTCGGCAGGAAGGAAACATCCCCTTCCTTTTCCACCAGGAACATCACCGGCTGGCGCTCGTTGGTGTACACGTCGAGCGCCGGGAAACGCACGTGGCCGTCGGCCCCGGTGGTTTGGCTGAGCAGCGTCACGCCGTTTTTGGCCACTACCGACACGTTGGCGCCGCTGACCGGCGCGCCGCTTTGAATCGACTGCACGAAGACGTCGCGCGTCTTATCCTGCGAGCTCTTGGCGACGATGCCCAGATCGGTCACCACCACAAAGCGCGAATCGCCGACATCGGGCTGATCATCCCCGGTGCTCTCGTCCGGTTCCTGTTCTGGTTCGGCACCCGCCTCTTCCGCCGCCGGTTTCCGGTTCGGCTGCCATTCAGACAGCGTCAGCAGGAACACCCCGCGATGGGAACTGGCGTTGGTGGAGAGATAACGGGAGAGATCGATGCCCTGATAGTTCACTTCCCCCGGCCGCTCGTTATTGAGCGCCGTCTGGTATTTGAAATGCTCGGTGAAATACTCATCGTTGAGCCGATTGAATTCCGTGGACGAATATTCCCGGCTTTTGAAGGAGACAATGTGCTGCAGCTGGCTCGGGATCACCCGCTTGATGTCCAGCCGCAGGCCCGCCACGTTGCGCGCCGCCACGCTGATCTGTTTGTCGCCGTTGACCGACAGCAGCGAGCCTGCGGACATGAACTGCAGCGATTTCGGGAACTCCGGCACTTCGACCACGCGGTAAACCTTCTTCGGCATTTTGTAACCGCCGACGGAGACCAGTTGGTTGTCTATCTCGATCAGCACGAAGCGGTGCGCCGGAGCTTCAAAGCGGAAGCTGAACTGCGGCTGGTAGGCCTCTTCCGCCTCGTTAAGCGTCAAAGGCAATGCCGTCGCCTGCGCCAGCACGTTTTTACCGACGCTGTCGACCGTCCATTGATAGAAATCTTCGGCATCGTTGGCGGTCTCGGCATCGCTCGGATCGTGCTGCGGCAGCAGCCAGGCTTTGGTGGCCCGCGCCAGCTCTTTATCCTTCACCGCATCGCTGAAGCCGACCACCAGCGCACGCTGCCCTTGGCCGCCGTCGGTATCCACGACCTGGGCACTGGCGTCGCTCAGCGCCAGGCTGTACAGCGTCGGGACTTTGACCCAGTTGCTTTTCGCCTCTTCGACCGCATTGCCGGCCGCCGTCGATTTAACGCCCTTGCCGACGGTCAGATGCACCGCGCCGCCCTGATCCAGCGCCTGCAGCGGCTCGGAATGCACCCAGGCGTTCAGTTTTTTCTCGTCATAGACCAGAGAGAAGTTCAGCTTTTTCTCGGAGGAAGTGCTGCCTTCTTTCAACCCCAACGAAATCTGTTTTTCAAAGCTGGCGACGTCGACCGGCGCATTGAACTGCAGATTGAAAATCGCGCTGCGTTTCTGCGCATCTTGCGGATCGCGGTAATACTCGGCCTGCCCCAGGCGGTAATCGAACGCGGGCACAGTGAAGGCATAACGGGTTTTGGCGAGCTTGACCTGCGGCGCCAGTAACGTGGCGGGTTCAAGGGTCACGTCATATTTCGCGCCCATCGGCAGCGGTTTTTTCGGCGTGAACACCAGCGTCGACTCATTGCTCCACGCCCACTGCCCTTCCACCGTCGGCTTCAGAGCGATGCCGGCGCTCACGGTTTTACCCACTGCGGCGATCGGCGCGACCGACCCGCTGAAGGTCAGGCTCACAGTTTGCGGCACCTGCCGGGCGGCGGCGTAATCTATCGGCTCGGGGTTGGCAAGCGATGCGCTGACCTCCTGAACCACCATCGGCGCAGGTTCGATAGGCTGAGGCCGGTTTTGCCACCAGTGCCAACCGTAAAACGCGCCGCCTGCGGCGCCAGCCAACAGCAACAGGCCTAAACCGATCGCTTTCGGGTGTTTATCCACGCCGCTTTCGAGCCGCAAAAAACCGCGCGGCAGCGCAGCCCACCAGGCCGGCGCACGCCAGCTGAGGTTGCCGACCAGCGGTCTCAGCAACCGCCCCAACAGCGACAACGCCCCACCCAGCAGGCGACAAACGCCCTTAACCAGGGTAAAAGGCAAACGCAGGATAAACCTTAATAAATCCATTATTGCAGCACCTCATCATCCTAATGCAGCCCCCGGTCAACCGCCGCGGTTCAACCGAGCCGAAAGACGCCGTCGGCTCTCCTGCCCGGCATCCGCGCGAGTACTCTACACTGCCGGGCGGCAAAAATCTGCGCGCCGCCGGCGAATTACGGCTCTTGATTCAACATCAAATCCAGCTGTTGCAGCAGCACCAGCAGCGGCAGGCTGCTCGGTTCACGATCTTTCAACGCCTCTTCGAAATAAGGCGTGATGGCGAAGCGCGTCGGCAGCGGCGCTTCGGCGTCCAGCAACGCATACATGCGCGGCAAGAACACCCACTGCAGCCAGGCTTCGGCCGACATGCTGTCGATGCAGAACGGCTCGGTGCTGGAGAAAGCCTCATGATCAGGCGGCGCGGCCTGCCACAGCGCCAGATCGCGCATGGATTGTTCAATCGCCTGCAAACTGCGGCGCACCTGGTTATGTATACTCATCTGCATTCCCGATCTCTTTTCATCATGGTATTCAGCACGCTGGCTGAAAGGCGGCAAAGCATAGCATTTTTATAGCCCAAATTCGGCGCGCCTGAGACAGCTCACCGTTTTTATCTGGTGGCGTTCGCCGCCGCGCGGCACAATAGGCCCACCGAGTTCACCACACAGATAAAGATTCATGTCCGTAATAATAGAGAAAAAAAACCACGCGACGCCCGGTAAGGCCATGCTGGCCTCGGTCACCGGTTATGCCATGGACGGGTTTGACCTGCTGATCCTCGGCTTTATGCTGCCGGCCATCAGCATCGAATTAGGATTAACCTCATCGGCCGCCGGCTCGCTGGTCACCTGGACGCTGATCGGCGCGGTGCTGGGCGGCGTGATTTTCGGCCACCTTAGCGATCGTTTCGGCCGTATCCGGGTGCTCACGATCACCATCCTGATGTTTTCCCTGTTCACCGGCCTGTGTGCCGTGGCACAAGGGTATTGGGATCTGCTGGCCTATCGCACCCTGGCGGGCATCGGACTGGGCGGCGAATTCGGCATCGGCATGGCGCTGATCGCCGAAGCCTGGCCGGCGGAGAAGCGCAATCGCGCTTCGGCTTACGTCGGCATGGGCTGGCAATTGGGCGTGCTGGCGGCCGCCTTCCTGACGCCGCTGCTGCTGGAACACATCGGCTGGCGCGGCATGTTTTTGGTCGGCCTGCTGCCGGCGCTGGCGTCATTCCTGATCCGCCGTACCCTGGGCGAACCGGAAGCATTCGTGCGGCAGAAAGATGCCGGGCAACCGCTCTCCTTCCTGCAGCGTTTGCGCCTGCTGTTTAAGGATCGCGCCACCAGCAGGGCCAGCATCGGCATCTTCATTCTCTGTTCGGTGCAGAACTTCGGTTACTACGGCCTGATGATCTGGATGCCGACTTACCTGGCGAAAAACTTTGGCTTCTCGCTCACCAAGTCCGGCCTGTGGACGGCGGTGACGGTGGTCGGCATGACGTTCGGCATCTGGCTGTTTGGCATGCTGGCCGACCGCTTCGCCCGCTGGAAGATCTTCGTGCTTTATCAGATCAGTGCCGTGGTGATGGTGATCGGTTACGCCCAGTTGAGCGACCCGACGCTGATGCTGTTCGCCGGCGCCGTGATGGGCATGTTCGTCAACGGCATGATAGGCGGCTACGGCGCGTTGATTTCCGATACCTATCCGGTGCAGGCGCGCGCCACCGCGCAGAACATCCTGTTCAATCTGGGGCGCGGCGTCGGCGGCCTGGGGCCATTGGTGATCGGTGCGCTGGTGACGCAGGTGTCGTTTACCGCGGCCATCAGCCTGCTGGCGGCAATTTACCTGCTGGATATCTACGCCACGCTGTTCCTGCTGCCGAAAAAACAGAGCGCAGGCGATACGCTGGGCGCGATTGGTTAACGCTGAAGAGGGATTAAGGCGGGGCGCACGCGCAGCGGGATAAAAAAGTTGGGGGCACTGCGTTAACAGTGCCCCCGGTTCGTTTTATAGCTATCCCGCTACACAGCGTGCTCCCTGCTCAATCCTTGAAAACTTTTCCTGCGGCCATCCTGACCAAGTGGTCCTTGCATCATCCTGCAGCATCGTCCTGACGCGGTTCCTCAGCCTTCCTGACCCGCCGACAGTCCTGTGCCGGCTCTCAATCTCCGTCCTGGAGGTGTCCCTGGTTTCTATCCTGAAACATCCTGGGCATCTCCTGACGCCATCCTTCGCTCTTGCCTGAGCGCATCCCTTTCTTCTTCCTGAAGCTGCATCATCCTGATGCTTTCCTGCTCCGCCGGTTCCGTTCCGGTAACGATAAGATCGCTTAAATTCCCCGGAATCACAAGGGTTTGGGAGGTGTCTCACACTAAATTAAGACTAAGAGTTATCCTAAAGAAATTCTAACCAATTGATCTGGATAACAATAATCTCATAGCCTGGAGAAAGGCGGGAAAAATTAAGAGCGATCTCTCACAGGCCGTGTGAGAGATCTCTCACACGGGCGACGGCGAATCCGTCGCGATTCAGTCCAACACCGGGCGCAGCGCATCGAGGAAATTCCCCAGCGTCGCCGCCAGCAGGGTGCGCTTATCGCTGCCGAACTGTTCCAGCACCACGTTGCCGCTGACGTTGCACAACGACACCATCGTCATCTCGGATTCGGTGGTCGCCAGGAACAGCGTTGGCGACAGCTTGAGACGTTTTTGCGTCACCAGATGGCCGATCAGGTTCTCCTGCAGGCGGATAAAATCCTCTTCGCTCCAGACCTGCAGCAGGCTCAGGCGATGCTCGCCGAACTGCGCGCTCATGTCGCCGGCGTATTGCTGCGTGTAGAAGCGGTGCGCATCCGGCTGTAAACGCAGCTCCAGCGCGGTTTCTACCTTTTCCAGCGTCGCCGCCGGTTCGAAAGGCCGCGGCAACCACAGCACTTCGTCCTCGCGGTTCTCCACGATGCAGGGCGACGGCACGCCGTACAGCGCCTGGCTGGCCGGCGCGTGGCCGCGCTCTTGCTGCCACAACTCGACATAACGTTGAGTGAATTCACGCAGAGCGTGCGATACATCATGGTCCATATTCTTTCTCGCATACGTTAAACTGACGGCCATTGTACCTATCTCTGACCGAGGTGACAGCAGATGTCCTCATATCAAGACCACCAGGCCCTGTCGGGGCTGACGCTGGGCAAACCCACCGCCTACCGCGATCGCTACGACGCCACGCTGCTGCAGGCGGTGCCGCGCAGCATGAACCGCGAGCCGCTGGGCCTGTATCCCGATAACCTGCCCTTCCACGGTGCGGACATCTGGACGCTGTACGAGCTCTCCTGGCTGAACGCCAACGGCTTGCCGCAGGTGGCGGTCGGTGAAATCAGCCTCAACGCCGACAGCCTGAACCTGATCGAATCGAAAAGCTTCAAGCTGTACCTCAACAGCTTCAACCAAACCCCGTTCGCCGATTGGGAAACGGTGCGCAGCACCCTGCAGCGCGATCTGTCCGCCTGCGCCCAGGGCGAGGTCAGCGTCACCCTGTTCAGCGTCGAGCAGCTGGAAGGCACGCCGATCGCCCGCCTGGCCGGCGATTGCATCGACCAGCAGGATATCCGCATCGACAATTATGAGTTCAACGCCGACTACCTGCTGAACGCCGCCGCTGAAGAGGTGGTGGAAGAGCGCTTGGTCAGCCACCTGCTGAAGTCCAATTGCCTGATCACCCATCAACCGGACTGGGGCTCGGTGCAGATAAGCTACCGCGGCGGCAAGATCGATCGCGAAGCGCTGCTGCGCTATCTGGTCTCCTTCCGCCACCACAACGAATTCCACGAGCAGTGCGTCGAGCGCATCTTCAACGATCTGATGCGCTATTGCCGGCCGCAAAGCCTAACGGTCTACGCTCGTTATACCCGCCGCGGCGGGCTGGATATCAACCCGTGGCGCAGCAACGTCGAATTCGCCCCCGAGCACGGCCGCCTGGCGCGCCAATAAGTGCGAAACATTGCTCAACAACTGAGCTAACGAGCGGTTTGTGTTGGTAAAAGCACAGGGACGGCGGTAAGGTTAAAACGAGGCTGCGGCCGGGCAGAACGCCCGCTTCGCCGCAGCACGCCAACCATAACGAGATGCTGTTTTGCTGCGTATGGATTACTACCGCCCCGCACCGGGTGCAAAGGAGTTACCTTGATTACACACATCAGCCCGCTTGGCTCTATGGATTTATTGTCGCAGCTGGAAGTAGACATGCTGAAGCGCACCGCCAGCAGCGACCTGTACCGCCTGTTCCGCAACTGTTCGCTGGCCGTGTTGAACTCCGGCAGCCAAACCGACAACAGCAAGCAGCTGCTGTCGCGCTATGAAACCTTCGACATCAACGTGCTGCGCCGCGAGCGCGGGGTGAAGCTGGAGCTGGTCAATCCGCCGGAAGAGGCGTTCGTCGACGGCCGCATCATCCGCTCGCTGCAGGCCAACCTGTTCGCCGTGCTGCGCGACATCCTGTTCGTGCATGGCCAAATCGCCAGCGCCGGCCGCTTCCAGCACCTGAACCTGGAAAACTCGGCCCACATCACCAACCTGGTGTTCTCGATCCTGCGCAATGCACGCACGCTGCATCTGGATGAAGATCCCAACATGGTGGTGTGCTGGGGCGGCCACTCGATCAACGAAAACGAATACCTGTACGCGCGCAAGGTCGGCAGCCAGCTGGGCCTGCGCGAGCTGAACATCTGCACCGGCTGCGGGCCGGGCGCCATGGAAGCGCCGATGAAAGGCGCGGCGGTCGGTCACGCGCAGCAGCGTTACCGCAACAGCCGCTTCATCGGCATGACCGAGCCGTCGATCATCGCCGCCGAGCCGCCTAACCCGCTGGTCAACGAGCTGGTGATCATGCCGGACATCGAAAAACGCCTGGAAGCCTTCGTGCGTATCGCACACGGCATCATCATCTTCCCGGGCGGCGTCGGCACCGCCGAAGAGCTGCTGTACCTGCTGGGTATCCTGATGAACCCGGAGAACAGCGAACAGGTGCTGCCGCTGATCCTGACCGGGCCGAAAGAGAGCGCCGACTACTTCCGCGTGCTGGACGAGTTCATCATGAACACGCTGGGCGACGAAGCGCGCCGCCATTACACCATCATCATCGACGATCCGGCGGAAGTGGCGCGGCAGATGAAGCAAGCCATGCCGCTGGTGAAGGAAAACCGCCGCAACACCGGCGACGCCTACAGCTTCAACTGGTCGATCCGCATCGCGCCGGATCTGCAACTGCCGTTCGAGCCGACCCATGAGAACATGGCGAACCTCAATCTGTATCCGAACCAGCCGCCGGAGCAATTGGCCGCCGCGCTGCGCCGCGCGTTCTCCGGCATTGTGGCCGGCAACGTGAAGGAAAATGGCATCCATGCCATCGAGCAGTTCGGCCCGTACAAACTGCACGGTGAACCGCAGATGATGAAGCAGATGGACAGCCTGCTGCAGGGCTTTGTCGCCCAGCACCGCATGAAGCTGCCGGGCAGCGCCTATGTGCCCTGCTACGAAATCGTAGCCTGACCCTCAATCCCGGGCGGCGTAACAGCCGCCCTGTTTTTTCTGACCTTACCGCCCATGATGATACACCTACTGATTGTCGACGCCCTGAACCTCATCCGCCGCATTCACGCCGTGCAGGGCTCCCCTTGCGTCAACGCCTGCCGCCACGCGCTGCAGCAGCTGATCCAACACAGCCGCCCGACCCACGCGGTGGCGGTCTTCGACGAGGACGATCGCCGCGACAGCTGGCGCCACCAAATTCTGCCGGACTACAAGGCCGGGCGCTCGCCGATGCCGGAAAACCTGCAGCAGGAGATGCCGCAGCTGCGCGAGGCCTTCGCCGAACTGGGCGTCGCCAGCTGGCATTCTCCCGGCAACGAGGCGGACGATCTGGCGGCCACGCTGGCGGCGAAGGTCGCCGGCGGCGGCCACCAGGTGACCATCGTCTCCACCGACAAAGGCTACTGCCAGCTTTTGGCGCCGAACGTGCAGATCCGCGATTATTTCCAGAAACGCTGGCTGGATATGCCCTTCGTGCAACAGGAATTCGGCGTACAGCCGCAGCAGCTGCCGGACTATTGGGGGCTGGCGGGGATCGGCAGCAGCAAGATCCCCGGCGTGGCCGGCATCGGGCCGAAAACCGCCGTGCTGCTGTTGCAGCAGTCGGGCAGCCTGGACGGGCTCTATCAGCACCTGGAGCAGGTGCCGGAGAAGTGGCGCGGCAAGCTGGAGCAACACCGCGAGCTGGCCTACGTCAGCAAACAGGTCGCCACGCTGCGCACCGATCTGGCGCTGGACGGCAACCTGCAGCAGCTGCGCCTGCCGATACAATAAGGGCGCTGCAAGCAGCGCCCTTCATCAGGCTTAACGCGATTAATCGCGCTCGTCGCGCCGGCCCGGCACCGCCGACCACATGCGGCGCACGTGTACGGTAATCTCTTCGCGGTCGTGATACAGCTGCTTGGCGTGCACTTCGACGCTGATGCCGGCGGCGCCCAGCGCTTCGCGGATGTTCGTCAGGTTTTGCGACACTTCCTCATAGCGCTTTTTCATCGGCAGCTTGAGGTTAAAAATAGCTTCACGGCACCAGCCTTTCACCAGCCACTGAATCATCAGGCTGGTCACCTTCGCCGGTTTCTCCACCATGTCGCACACCAGCCAGTAAATCTTGCTGCTGTTCGGCTCGAATTTGAAGCCGTCGGCGCGGTGGTGCGTCACCTGGCCGGTTTCCATCAGGCTCGGCGCCATCGGGCCGTTATCCACCGAATGCACCATCATACTGCGTTTCACCAGCTGATAGGTCCAGCCGCCCGGGCAAGCGCCCAGATCGACCGCGTGCATGCCGCTGGCCAGGCGTTCGTCCCACTCGTCGGCGGGGATGAACACGTGGAACGCTTCTTCCAGCTTCAGCGTCGAACGGCTCGGCGCATCGGCCGGGAAGCGCAGACGCGGAATGCCCATGTAGAACGGCGAGTTGTTGTTGCTGTAGGAGTAACCAACGTAGCAGCAACCCGGCGCGATGAAGAACACGTGCACCACCGGGCGAGTCGGGTTCTCGCGCGCCATCAGCACCTTCTGCTCGCGCATCGAGCCGCGCAGCGGCACCGTCAGCTTGCGGCAGAACTTCATCAGCTCTTTGCTTTCGTTGGTGTCCGGCACTTCCACCCGCAGCTCACCGCCGCGGTCAACCACGCCGATCAGCATGCCGACGATCGGCGATACCCGATCTTCCGGCGGCAGATCGCGCAGCAGCTCACCCACCACGACCATCTGGCGGGCGAAAATCAGTTCGCGGAACGGAATTTCCCGCGCCAGGCGGTCGGCATCGTCCGGTTGATAGCATTCGAACAGCACGTAACCGCTGTGCTCTTTTACCCGTGCAAAGCCGTAAATCTCCAGCTGGGCGGCTTTGTCGGTAATCTCCGCCGCACACTCTTTTTCAAAGCCGGGACGGCAGTACAACGCAATCTTATTCATGGCGCTCGGCCTTTTTCCTCAGACGCAAAGCGCCAATCAACATCAATATCCAGCCGATCAGGAAGCACACGCCGCCAACCGGCGTGATATAAACCCAGACCTTCAGGTGCGACAGCGCCAGGCAATAGAGGCTGCCGCTGAACAACACGGTGCCGAACGCCAACAGCGCTCCGCTCCAGTAAAACCACAGGCTCACGCGGCGCTGCATCGCGACCGCCAGCGCCAGGATGGCCAGGGTGTGGAATCCCTGATATTCCAGCCCGGTGCGGATCCAGGCCATTTCGTTGGCGCCGAGCGTACCACTTAGCACATGCGCGCCGAATGCGCCCAACGCGACAAACACAAAGCCGCTGATAGCGGCGAAAACCAGCATGGAACGGCTGCTCATCGTGATCTATCCCATTAAAAATCACCGGCCGCGGCAAGGCGGCGGCCGGCCTTATTGTTCGTAGCGGAAGCGGAACTTCTCTTGTTCGCTGGCGGCACGCGCCAGGATCCACTGCCGGAAGGCGGCTATTTTACCCAGTTCTGCCTGGCTGTCATGACATACCAGATAAAAAGCGTTTTTACTGACCAGCACATCGTTGAACGGGCACACCAGGCGACCGGCTTCAATCTCGGTTTGCGCCATCACGTTGTTCACCAGCGCCACGCCCTGGCCGTGTACCGCCGCCTGCACCACCATGGCGCTGTGGCTGAAGATCGGCCCCTGCTGCACGTTGATGTGCTGCAACCCCAGCTGGCGCGTATAGGCCAGCCAGTCGCGGCGTGAAACGTCGTGCAGCAGCGTATGATAAGCCAGATCCTCGGCGGTTTTCAGCGGATGATCGCCGGTCAGCAGGCTCGGCGAACACACCGGCAGCAGATATTCCGCATACAGGCGCTCGGCGCGCAGCCCCGGCCAGTTGCCACGGCCGTAGAAAATCGCCACGTCAACGTCGTCCGCCAGCTTGTCTTCTTCGCGGTCCACCGCCTGGATGCGCACGTCGATCCCCGGATAAGCTGAGTTAAAGCCGGACAGGCGCGGCACCAGCCACTGAATGGCGAAGCTCGGCGGCAGGCTGACGGTCAATGCCCCCTTGGCGCTGCGTGCCTGCAGCTTGCGCGTCGCCTCGTTGATCGAAGAGAAGATCTCCTTGATATCAAGGTAGTAACTTTGCCCCTCTTCGGTCAGCAGAAGCGAGCGGTTGCGCCGGCGAAACAGCTTCAGCCCGAGGAAGTCCTCCAGCGACTTGATCTGGTGGCTCACCGCGGCCTGGGTCACGAACAGCTCTTCCGCCGCCTTGGTGAAACTCAGGTGGCGAGCGGCCGCATCGAACACGCGCAGCGCATTGAGGGGAGGTAAGCGTTTAGACATTAAATTAGCTACTTTTGTGTAACATTAATCCGAATGATTCGGTGCCGAAAATCGGGCGGCTTTGCGTGGCAAGCCATCGGTAAACGCTAACGGCGTATTGCCATTAGTTTTTTTAATCCGAGCCATTATAATTTGTCCGTTGAGGATGCGCCAGCAAATACCTATAGTGGCGGCACTTCCCGGGCCGGAACGAAAAGGGAGTGGGTGTCGAGGACGCCGATGAACTTTTGGCTTGTGGTTGTGATGTTGTGTTTGCAAATTGTCCGGCGATTCCGGACATGGTAGCTAGGCTACTGTTTTTTCACTTCCTGTACATTTACCCTGTCTGTCCATAGTGATTTTATGCAGCACCGCAAAACTTGCGGTGCTTTTTTTTGCCTGACGGTTACTGGTTGCTTTCAACCATCTCTTTCACATCGGCGCGGTTGATCTGCTGCTCGACGCCGTTGGCGTCTTTATAGCTGATCATGCCGGTGTCGTTGTCCACTTTAGGCTTGCCGTCAGCGACAATGGTGCGTCCGTCATTGGTATGCATCACGTAGTTGCTGGAACAGGCGGCCAGGGTGAACGTAAGCATCAGAGCAGAGAGAACTGCGGCTGTTTTCTTCATTGAGGACTCCTTTGTAGTTTTAAATGCTGATAAATACCTTTTATATGTATAGATGCGATTAATTAGCGCACATTTAATAGCATAACAAACTTTCCCAATTTTGCCAGGCGATAAGTCCTAATAGGCAGGATCGCTTGTCTCCGGCGGCAAAATAGGACAGGATCACCCATCGACTCAAGCCAGTGACAATCAGGGTATGACGCCTTTTAACCCCAGCCTTTTTCGCCAACAGTTTCCCGCGCTCGCGCAGGACGGCATCTATCTGGACAGCGCCGCCACCGCGTTGAAACCGCAGGCGGTGATCGACGCCACGCAGCAATTTTATCGCGATGACGCCGCCACCGTGCACCGCAGCCAGCATCGGGCGGCGCAGGATCTGACCGCCCGTTTCGAACGAGCGCGCGGCCAGGTGGTGCAGCTGATCAATGCGCCGTCGGCCGACGACATCGTCTGGACTCGCGGCACCACCGAGGCGATCAACCTGGTGGCGCAGAGTTACCTGCGTCCGCGCCTGCAGCCGGGCGATGAAATCCTGGTAAGTGAAGCGGAACACCACGCCAACCTGATCCCCTGGCTGATGGTGGCAGAGCAAACCGGCGCGCGGGTGGTGAAACTACCGATCGGCGCCGATCGGTTGCCGGATTTGACGCAGCTGCCCGCCCTGCTCAACGACAAAACCCGCCTGTTGGCGCTGGGGCAAATGTCCAACGTCACCGGCGGCTGCCCGGATCTGGCGCCGGCGATCGCGCAGGCGCATGCCGCCGGCGCACGCGTGATGATCGACGGCGCTCAGGGCGTGGTTCACGGCCCGGCCGACGTACAGCGGCTCGACATCGATTTCTACGCCTTCTCCGGCCACAAGCTGTATGGCCCGACCGGCATCGGCGCGCTGTACGGCAAAGCCGAGCTGCTGGCGCAGATGGCGCCGTGGCAAGGCGGCGGCAAGATGCTGACCCAGGCGTCGTTCGACGGTTTTACCCCGCAAAAACCGCCTCACTGCTTCGAAGCCGGCACGCCGAACATCGCCGGCGTGCTGGGGTTGGCCGCGGCGCTCACCTGGCTCAACGAGCAGGACATGGCGGCGGCGGAGCGCTACAGCCGCGAGCTGGCGGACCAGGCGGAACAGCGGTTGGCGCAGCTACCGGGCTTTCGCAGCTTCCGCAGCTCCGGCTCCAGCCTGCTGGCGTTCGATATCGCCGGCGTACACCACAGCGACATCGTCACGCTGTTGGCGGAGCAAGGCATTGCGCTGCGCGCCGGCCAACACTGCGCGCAGCCGCTGATGGCGGCGTTAGGCGTCAGCGGCACGCTGCGCGCATCGTTCGCCCCCTACAATACGCAACAGGACGTCGATACGCTGGTCAGCGCGTTGACTCACGCCCTCGATCTGCTGGCCGACTGACTTGATTCCCGGAGACGCTATGCTCGCCCCCCATCCTTTTGGCCGAGAGGTCACCGCCGAAGCGTTGATCGCCACCTTCAGCGCGCTGAAACAGTGGGAAGACCGCTACCGCCAGCTGATTATGCTCGCGAAACGGCTGCCGCCGCTGCCGGAGGCCTTGCGCAGTGAAGAAATAGCGTTGAGCGGGTGTGAAAACCGCGTCTGGTTGGGGCACCAGTTGCTGGAAGACGGCACGCTGCACTTCTATGGCGACAGCGAAGGCCGCATCGTGCGCGGCCTGTTGGCGGTGCTGCTGACCGAAGTGGAAGGGAAAACGCCGCAGCAGATCGCCGCATTGGATCCGCTGGCGCTGTTCGACCGCCTGGCATTGCGCGCGCAGCTGAGCGCCACCCGCGCCAGCGGCCTGGCGGCGTTGGCCGCCGCCGTAAAGGCCATCGCCGCCCGTTACGCCTGACGCGCCGCCTTCGCCACCATCTTTTTCAGCGCGTGCGACACGGCGACGAAGCCGAAGGTCGCGGTGACCATGGTCGCCGCCCCGAATCCCGCGCTGCAATCCATTCTTTTCGGCCCTTCCGCCGTGCTGCGCGAAGCGCACACCGAACCGTCCGGCTGCGGGTAAACCAACGGCTCGCTGGAGAAGACGCAGTCGATACCCAGCTTGCCCTTGCCGTTTTTCACCACGTTGAAATCGTGCTTCAGCCGCTCACGCAGCTTGGCGGCCAGCGGATCCTGGATGGTTTTAGCCAGATCGGCCACTTCGATCTTGGTCGGGTCAATCTGCCCGCCGGCGCCGCCAGTGGTCACCACCGGGATCTTGAAGCGGCGGCAGTATGACAGCAACGCCGCCTTCGGCCGCACGCTGTCGATCGCGTCGATGACATAGCTGAAGTTATGGTCCAGCAGCTCGGCGACGTTGTCAGGGGTGATGAAATCGTCGATGCAGGTCACCCGGCATTCCGGGTTAATCGCCAGGATACGCTCCGCCATCACCTCGGTTTTCGATTGCCCGACGTGTTGGCGCAACGCGTGGATCTGGCGGTTGGTATTGGTGACGCAAACATCATCCATGTCGATCAGGGTGATGGCGCCGATGCCGGTGCGCGCCAGTGCCTCAGCCGCCCAGGAACCCACGCCGCCGATGCCGATCACGCAGACGTGCGCCTGCGCGAACACCGCCAACGCCTGCTGGCCGTACAACCGCGCCGTGCCGCCGAAACGCTGCAGATAGGCTTCCGAATAAGCTGTGCTCATAACGCTTTAATTACCTTCGTAATGCAAATGATAAGGGCCGGAAAATCCGGCCCTTGCGGGTCACTCTTTTCACGCCGTATGCGTTTACCGGGTGGCCAGCAACGAACCGCTACCGTTTGACTGATTGGCGCTGAACAGCTGGCCACCGCCGTTGTTCTTCAGCACCCAGACGCGGCCATAGTGGTTGTAGTACCCCGCCGAGTGGCCGGCTTCCGGCCCGATGCCCTGATACATGTCAAAGTGCTGGCCCTTGATGGCGCCGCCCACGTCGAGCGCGACCATCAGGCGCATCTCGTATTTTCCCGTGAATTTACCCTTGTTGTCCAGCAGCGGCACTTCGGCCAGCAGCGTGGTGCCCGCCGGGATCAGCGAACGGTCGGAGGCCACCGAGGCTTTGGCGATCAGCGGCACCGCGCTGGCGCCCTTCACCGGCGCAAAAGCTTCCGGGCGGAAGAACACGAACGACGGATTTTGCTCCAGCAGCTCACGCACCTCTGCGGCGCTGTGGGTATCCGCCCACTGACGGATCGCCTGCATCGACATGTCCGCCTTGGCCACTTCGCCGCGATCGATCAGCACCTTGCCGATGCTGCGATAGGCGTGGCCGTTCTTGCCGCCGTAGCCGAAGAACACCAGCGGCTGGCCGTTGCCGTAGTCGACGTAGCCACTGCCCTGGACTTCCATCATGAAGTTGTCCATCAGCGAGTTGGTGTAAGCGATGATATAGCGATCGTCGAGCGCGCCGGAATAGATGCCCGCGCGATCCGGCAAGCGGCCTCTGCCCTTCGGCGGCATGCGGTACAGCGGATAGCGGAACTCGCCCTGTTGGGTATAGCGCGCCTGCACCACCGGCGTGTAGTAGCCGGTAAACTGCACGTTGCCGTAATTGTCGACGCCTTCCATCTGGTAAGCGCTGAGGCCGTACTGGCTCAGCATGCGCGTGTCGGCGCCGGAGGCCATCCAGCTTTGCACCGCCTGATAGGTGCTGTTGTTGCGGTTAAACAGCGAAGGCGACGCGTATTTGATCTCCATCAGCTGATCCGAGTAGTCCTTGGCGTTGACCGGCGAACCTTTAGCGTTGGGCTGATTGACCAGCTCCAGCGATTGATCCAGACGGCCGTCTTTATATTGCTGACCCCGATCGGTCGGCTTGGACGAACAGCCCGCCAACACCGCCACTATCACCCCGCCCAGCAGGTATTTGCCCCAACGTCCTTTCATCGCGCACACTCTCAAACTGATATGATCTACCGGCTGAACGATAACAAACGCTCATTGATAAAGGAATCGCTGCAAATAAAAAAAGCCGCACGGAGGATGGTGATGAAAAAGAAGGCAAATTGCGGGCAAATCCAGCAGAAAAACGGGTTTAGGCCAATAAAATGCAAAAAGGGTTTGCAACAAAACGCACGGAGAGTATAGTGCGCATCCATCGGACGCGGGGTGGAGCAGCCTGGTAGCTCGTCGGGCTCATAACCCGAAGGTCGTCGGTTCAAATCCGGCCCCCGCAACCAACCGATGCCGCATTGGCGGTATTTGCGTTTGGTTTCGATAACAAAGTATTATACGGACGCGGGGTGGAGCAGCCTGGTAGCTCGTCGGGCTCATAACCCGAAGGTCGTCGGTTCAAATCCGGCCCCCGCAACCAACCGAATGTCGTACCAGCGGCATACCATGAAACGGTGGTTTCGTAGTAATACAGCATCAAGACGGACGCGGGGTGGAGCAGCCTGGTAGCTCGTCGGGCTCATAACCCGAAGGTCGTCGGTTCAAATCCGGCCTCCGCAACCAACTCTTGATGACAACAGACAAGCACCCTGCCGGGTGTTTTTTTGTATCTGCAATCCGCAAAAATAGCCGGACTCGCGCCCGGCCCTGCTTCTATCGGCTCGCCAGCGCGCCGCCGTTGGCGAAATAAGCCTTGATGCCCGCCAGAATCGACTCCGCCACCTGCTGCTGGAAATGGCTGGTGCGCAGCTTGCGCTCCTCTTCAATGTTGCTGATAAACGCCGTTTCCACCAGGATCGACGGGATATCCGGCGCCTTCAACACCGCAAAACCGGCCTGATCGACGCGGTTCTTGTGCAACCGGTTGATTTTCCCCATCCGATTCAACACTTCCTTGCCGAACTTCAGGCTGTCGTTGATGGTCGCGGTCTGGATCAGATCGAACATGGTGTGGTCGAGATAGCGGTCGCCGCTCTTGCTGACGCCACCAATTTGGTCCGAAGCATTCTGCGTCTGCGCCAGGAACTTGGCCGCCGAGCTGGTGGCGCCCTTGGTGGACAACGCGAACACCGATGAACCGCGCGCCGCGCGGCTGGTAAAGGCATCGGCGTGAATCGAAACGAACAGATCCGCGCGCTGCTTGCGCGCCTTGGCGACGCGCACCTTGAGCGGGATAAACACGTCTTCGTTCCGCGTCATGAACACCTTCATGTTCGGCTCGCGCTTGATCATGGCGCTCAGCTTGCGGGCAATCTGCAGCACGATGTCTTTCTCGCGCGTCTTGTACTTGCCGATAGCGCCGGGATCTTCACCACCGTGGCCGGGATCCAGCATGATGACGATCGGCCGATCGCGCCCCGCCTTGCCGGCCTGCGGCGCTTCCGGCGGCAGCGTGCGCTCCAGATCGCCCTTATTGTAATCTTCCAGTAACGCCAGTAGCGGATCATACTCCTCGCCGCTGCCGGCCTTGGTCGGGTAGAGATCCATGACCAGACGGTTGCGATACTCCGGCACCGGCGCCAGCGTGAAAATATGCGGGCTGACGCTCTGCTTGAGCTCCAGCACCAGCCGCACGGTATTCTGATCGAACTGACCGACGCGCGCCTGCTTGAGATAAGGGTCGTCGGCGCGTACCTGCCCGGCGATGCCTTTCAGCACGCTGTTAAGGTGAACGCCTTCGATGTCCACCACCACGCGGTCGGGATTGGTCAGGGCAAACTGCTTGTATTTCAGCTCGACGTTGGATTCCAGCGTGACGCGGGTATAGGTGGAGGATGGCCAGACGCGCACGGCGATCACGTGCGATGACGCGGCGAAGCCCGTGCGACTCACACTCAGCAACCAGCTGGCGGCAACGCCCTGTAATAAACGACGGCGGCCCAGATTGTGATTAGAGTTTGGCATGCGGCTCCGGCAGTAATAGCTGTTTACAACAGATGAAAAAAACACCAATAAAATGGGGGTGCCGAAAACTTTAACCAATCATTCCAGCCCTGTCATCAGAAAATCTTTTTATGGTTTTTCAATTTATTAACGATTTAGCACCCTTAGCGCACTCTTCATGACGATTTCCCGCTTGCCATTGGCGCAATAAAAGAATAAAAATACAAAAATACCGTATAAATATGCAAAAGAGGTTTGTCGTGAAGGAACGTAGTACAGAGCTGGTGC
The DNA here is from genome assembly GCF_052168715.1 of Serratia sp. CY44782. Taxonomy (NCBI): domain Bacteria; kingdom Pseudomonadati; phylum Pseudomonadota; class Gammaproteobacteria; order Enterobacterales; family Yersiniaceae; genus Serratia; species Serratia sp. CY44782. The sequence goes on along the minus strand of NZ_JBJNME010000010.1, from coordinate 176,611 downwards.
AAGGATTCCGTCACTCAGTCCCCTATATCAATGCCCACCGCGGCAAGACGTTTGTCATCATGCTCGGCGGGGAAGCCATCGAACACGAGAATTTCTCCAACATCGTCAACGATATCGGGCTGCTGCATAGTCTGGGCATTCGCCTGGTGGTGGTTTACGGCGCACGGCCGCAAATCGACGCCAATCTGGCGCAGCACAACTATGAGCCGATCTACCACAAACACACCCGCGTGACCGACGCCCATACGCTCGAGCTGGTTAAGCAGGCCGCCGGTTTGTTGCAGCTTGATATCACTGCCCGGCTGTCGATGAGCCTCAACAACACGCCGCTACAGGGCGCGCATATCAACGTGGTCAGCGGCAACTTCATCATCGCGCAGCCGCTGGGCGTCGATGACGGCATCGACTACTGTCACAGCGGCCGCATTCGCCGCATCGATGAAGACGCAATCCACCGCCAGCTCGACAGCAACGCCATCGTGCTGATCGGCCCGGTCGCGGTTTCGGTCACCGGCGAGAGCTTCAACCTGACTTCGGAAGAAGTGGCTACCCAGTTGGCGATCAAGCTGAAAGCGGAAAAAATGATCGGTTTCTGCTCCTCGCAGGGCGTGACCGACGCGGAGGGTAACATCCTTTCCGAGCTGTTCCCCAACGACGCGCAAAAGCGCCTTGAAGAGCTGGAGGAAGGCGGTGATTACCATTCCGGCACCGTGCGCTTCCTGCGCGGGGCAGTGAAAGGCTGCCGCAGCGGCGTGCGCCGCAGCCACCTGATCAGCTACCAGGAGGACGGTGCGCTGGTGCAGGAGTTGTTCTCACGCGACGGCATCGGCACCCAAATCGTGATGGAGAGCGCCGAACAGGTGCGCCGGGCGACGATCAACGACATCGGCGGCATTCTGGAGCTGATCCGGCCGCTCGAACAGCAGGGTATTCTGGTGCGCCGTTCGCGCGAACAGTTGGAGATGGAGATCGACAAGTTCACCATTATCGAACGCGACAACCTGACCATCGCCTGCGCGGCGCTGTACCCGTTCTTAGAGGAAAAAATCGGTGAGATGGCCTGTGTCGCGGTACATCCCGATTACCGCAGCTCTTCGCGCGGCGAGATGCTGCTGCAGCGGGTGGAAAACCAGGCGCGGCAGATGGGGCTGAAGAAGCTGTTCGTGCTGACCACCCGCAGCATCCACTGGTTCCAGGAGCGTGGCTTCACCCCGGCAGAAGTCGACGTGCTGCCGATGCAAAAGCAGGCGCTGTACAACTACCAGCGCCGTTCCAAAATCCTGCTGGCCGATCTGTAATCCCTACGGCGCGGCCGTTGCCGCGCCCCTTCAACGTTTATTCCGTCGCCTGCAACCGCTCAGCCAATCCGCTGCGACGCTGAGTCGGCATGCGAATGGCCCGCAGCAACACCGCCTCCGTGGCATACAGCGAGAGCTGCTTACGCGCGCGAGTGATCGCGGTATAGACCAGCTCACGCGTCAGCACCGGCAGGAAGTGATTCGGCAACACCAGGACCGTATGGTCAAACTCCGAGCCCTGGGACTTGTGCACCGTCATGGCGTACGCGGTTTCATGCGCCGGCAAACGGCTCGGCTGTACCGACTTGATGCTGCCATCCGGCAGCTGGAAATGCACGCGCAGATCGCCGTGCTCATCCGGCAACGTGATGCCAATATCCCCATTGAACAGCCCCAGCGCGCTGTCGTTGCGGCCGATCATCACTGGCCGCCCTTGGTACCAGCGGCCCAGTACGCCCGGCTTACGCTCAATCAAACCGGCGCGCTGCAGCCCGAGCTCAATACGTTCATTCAGGCCGGCGACGCCGAACGGCCCTTCACGCAGCGCGCACAGCACCTGAAAACGGCCAAAGGCCGCCAGCACCGCCGCCGCGTCCGCGCCTTCGGCGGCCAGCCGCAAATAGTCGCGATAGCCCGCCACGCAGGCATCCAACAGTGCCTGATACTCTTCGCTCGTCGCCAGCGCATAGCCCGCGACATCGCCGAAACTGCCGTTTAATGCCGCCAGCGCGCTATCCCCCGCACCGGCGTTGACCGCCAACGCCAGCTGACCGATACCGGAACGGGCATCGAAACGGTAACTTTTGCGCAGCAGGCACAGGCTTTCACGCACCGCCGCTTCCGCATCGGCTTGCTGCCCTGCGAGCGAACAGCCGGTCAGGCGGCTCAGCTCTGCGGCACGCGCGTCGCTGTATCCCTGCTCGGCAAAGCGGCAAATATCTCCCAGCACCGCGCCGGCCTCCACCGAGGCCAGCTGATCGCGGTCGCCGAGGAAAATCACCCGCGCCCGATCGGGCAGCGCGGCAATCAGACGCGCCATCATCGGCAGATCAACCATCGAGGCCTCATCCACCACCAGCACATCCAAATGCAGCCGGTTGCCACGGTGATAGCGCATGCGTTGACTGTTCGGTTGCGCCCCCAACAGACGGTGCAACGTCGCCGCCTCCGTCGGGAACAGCGCCTGCTGCGCCGGGGTCAGCGCCAACTGGCGGCTGGCGCTGCCAAGCGACTCCGTCAGGCGCGCCGCCGCCTTGCCGGTCGGTGCCGCCAGCTGAATGCGCAAGCGCGCGCCTTCATCCAGCTGCACCAGCGCCGCCAACAGCTTGGCGACGGTGGTGGTTTTACCGGTGCCAGGCCCGCCGGAAATGACCGCGATACGCCGCGTGGCGGCCACTGCGGCGGCGATCTTCTGCCAATCGGGTTCATCGCTCGCCGCGCCGAACAAGCGGTCGAGAATGGTGCGCAGCTCAGCCTCCGGTACCGCCAACGACTCGCCTTCACCGCCGATAAACGCCGCCACTTCACCTTCGTTTTGCCACATGCGCTGCAGATACAGGCGCGGCCCGCGCAGCACCAGCGGCGTAGCGCTACTGCCGTCACCGACCGCTGCGCTGGCCGCCAAACGCTGCTGCCAACGCGCGCTATCCGGTCGCCCGGCCACCTCCCACACCGCCAACGCCAACGCCGGCTGGCGCCCATCAAACAGCGTGTCCGCCTGCAGCTGTTCCAGCATCAGGCAGACGTGACCGGCCCCCGCCTCTGCGCTCAGGCAGGCGGCGGCCAGCAAAATATCGGGCTCGTCTTCGTTCGCCACCACGCGGGCGAACTGCACGTCCAGCGGGCGCAGCACGCCAAGCGCCACCGCCTGCTCCAGCAGTGCGATCATGATCCTTCCTCCGTCGCCGTAGCTTCGCCGCTGAACAAGCGATCCATCCCCTCCACCAGCTCAAGCTCGGGGAGACAGGTGAAAATGCCGTTGCCCGGGTGCGCCGCATCCACGCCGCGCAGGAACAGATAAATCACACCGCCAAAATGGCGCCGATAATCGTAATCCGGCAACCGATGACGCAAATAGCGATGCAGCGCCAGCGTATACAGCTGGTATTGCAGATCGTAACGATGCTCCGCCATCGCCTGCTCCATCGCCGGCCGGGTATAGGCGCTGCTGTCTTCCCCCAGCCAGTTGGACTTGTAGTCCAGCAGGTAGTATTTGCCCTGCCAGCAGAACACCAGGTCGATAAAGCCTTTCAGCATGCCCTGTACCTGATGAAAATCCAGCGCCGGACAGCGGGCGGAAAGCGGATCGTAACGCTTCACCAGGGCATCGAGCTCCTTCGCCTGCAACAGCCGGTTGATCGGCAAATAGAACTGCAGCTCGGCCTGCTTGTGCTGCGGCGTCAGCGCCGCCAGCGTCACGCCGCTGTCGTCGAGCGGCGTGTTGAGCAATACCCGCATCCACGCCAGCAAAATCGGCTGCCAATGTTCGGCGAACCCGTGCTGTTGCAGCTGTGCCAGCAGCCACTGTTCGTCCAGCGGCTGAGTGAAATCCAGCGTTTCGAACAAGCTGTGCAAGAAAGTACCGGGCGTTGCGCCGCGCGGGAAGGTATGCGGTGTGAGCGCTGGCTCACTTTCTTCCCCGCGCTCGCCCGCGGCGTCGACATCCAGACGCGGCAGCAGATCCTGCATCAGGCTCGCGCCGTGCTGTTGCAAACCGGTATAGCTGGTCACCCGCCAAAAATCCTGGATCCGCCGGGTAAAACTTTTCGCCGCCAGCGCTTCAGCCAGCGCCGCCTGGGGCTGCCAGGGCGCCTCGTCCGGCGGTTCCACCAGCGACAGCGCAATGCCGCCGCCCGCCAGTTGCTGCAGCCGCTCCTGCAGATACGCGGCGTCGCCGGCCTGCCCGCCCTGCACCAGATAACCCAATGCGCTGCGGTGCAGATCGGTCTCGCCCTGTTTCTTGCGCGTGCCCTGGAACAACGGCGCGATGCCGATGCTGCAGTGGTACACCGAGCGGGTCAGCGCGACGTACAGCAGACGCAGGTCTTCCGCCAACCGCTCCTCCTCCGCCCAGGCCTGGCTCTCTTCATTGGCGTCGAGATCCAGCAATGCCTGGAAGCTGTGGCGATCGTGATACAGCGCCTGTTGCTGCTGGCGGAAATTGCCGACGAACGGCAGCCACACCAGATCGAATTCCAGCCCCTTGGACTTGTGGATGGTGATCACCTGCACCAGATGCCGATCGCTCTCCAGCCGCAGCTGTTGATTGTCGGACTGGCGATTAGGCTGGGCAATCTGCTGCGCCAACCAGCGAACCAGCGCATGCTCGCTGTCGAGCTGCGCTGCCGCCTCTTGCAACAGCTCCCCCAGGTGCAGCACGTCTGTCAAGCGACGCTCGCCGCCGGCGCTGGCCAGCAGGTTCTCCGCCAGCTGGCGCGCTTTCATCACCTCGCTCAGCATCGGCAACACGCCGCGGCGCAGCCAGAGCGTGCGGTAGTTGTCGAACTCGTTAACCAGCGCGTCCCAGGCGCGCTCATCGCGGCTCAGGCCGTCCAGCGTCGGCGCGTCCAACCCCATCAGCCCGGTGGCCATGGCGCTGCGCAGCGTGCGCTCCTGTTCCGGCGCCAACACCGCCTGCAACAACCACAGCAGGTCTTTGGCCTCCGGGGTGTCGAACACGCTGTCGCGGTTGGACAGATACACCGACGGAATAGAAAGCGCGCTCAGCGCATCGCGCACCAACGCCGCCTCATTGCGGCTGCGCACCAGTACCGTGATATCGGAAGCTTGTACCGGCCGAGGCTCCTTGCCGCCCTGCAGCCATGCCTGGCCTTGCTGTCCGGCGCTGAGCCAGTCGCGAATTTGCGTGGCGCACAGGCGCGCCATCAACTGTTGGTAATCACTTACACCGGCGCCTTCCCCCTGCTGCAGCCAGAACTGCATCGCCGCTTGCGGTTTGCCGTGCAGATCAAACGCCAGCCCTTGGTTCTTTTCCGCCGCGCTGACCTCGATAAAGGGGATTTGACCGAACAAGAAAGGCTTTTCTACCTGAGAAAACAGGTGATTGACGCTGGCGACCATCGACGGCGACGAGCGCCAGTTGGTCTCCAGCGTATAGTGGGCGCTCACCTCTGAGCGCGCCCGCATGTAGGTAAAAATGTCGGCGCCGCGAAAGGCGTAAATCGCCTGCTTGGGATCGCCGATCAGCAGCAGGCCGCAATCGGGCCGGCCGACGTAAAGCTTTTGGAAAATACGGTACTGCTGCGGATCGGTATCCTGGAATTCATCGATCATCGCCACCGGGTAACGCTGGCGGATCGCCTGCGCCAGCTGTTCGCCACCGCCGCTTTGCAGGGCGCCGTCCAGCCGGCTAAGCAGGTCGTCAAACCCCAGCTCGGCGCGCTGGCGCTTTTCCTGCTGAATGGAAGTGCGGATCTCGCTGAGCGCGCGCGCCATGATCAGGTCGCGCAGTGTCAAGGGTTCATCGAACAGCTCGTCAATCGCCGTGAATAGCGTATGCCGCGGCGGCTCGCCTTTCTTGGTCTTCTCCAGTAGCACCGACTGGCGAAATTTATCCAGCTCCTTCGGCAGCTGATAGTCCTGAGTCTCCTGCCCACTCCATTCGCCGACCTTGTTCAGCCAGTTCGGCAGGTGCTTGCTGCTGTAGCTGCGCTTATCGACGCCGGACTGGGCGATCAGCGCCTCCAGATCGCCCGCCGCCGCCCGCCATTGCGCCTTGATGGCGTCAATGCGCGCGACGATCTGCTCGTGGCGCATCAGGACGGTTTCTTCATCCTTCGGCGGCCGACGCAGCGCCGGCGCTTCACCATGCAGATAGCCGGAGAGATCGGCCAGCAACGCTTCCGGGCCGCTCCACTCCTGGCTGACCGCGCGCGCCACGCCCAGCGGCAACGGATAGCAGTGGCGACGCCAGAAATCCGCACAGGCCTGCCGCCGCAGCGGCAGCTCGTCCTGCACCAGCGTTTGCTCAAACAGCATGCCGGATTCGAAGGCGTTGTGCGTCAGCATTCGTTGGCAAAAGCCGTGAATGGTGTAGATCGCCGCTTCATCCATCTGCCGCTCCGCCGCCAGCAGCTGCGAGGCGGCGTCGGTCAAATCGTCAATTTCAGCCATCAGCGCCGAAAACAGCGGGTTGGCGCTGACGCCCCGCACGCAGGCGATGCGTAATCCGTGAATGTTGTCGCGGATACGCCCGCGCAGCTCCTCGGTGGCGGCCTCGGTAAAGGTCACCACCAGGATTTCTTCTACCGTCAGCGGACGGGGAAACGCTGCTTCACCGCCCAACCCCAGCAGCAAACGCAGATACAGCGCGCCGATGGTAAAGGTTTTGCCGGTGCCCGCCGACGCTTCGATCAGGCGTTCGCCGAACAGCGGCAGCGTCAGCGGCTCCAACCTCTGCGGGGCCGTTTCCGTCATGGCGTCGCCACTTTGCGCGGTAGGATCTGCTGCAATGCAGACGCGTTCGGATAGGTGACCCAGTCCTTAGGCGCCGCGTAATCCGCCTTGTCTTGCCCGCTGCCGCTCACCTGTGACAGCACCGCCAGCCCCTGTGGCTGGATCACCGCCTGGTGGAAATAATCCGCCAGCTTGGCCGGCGTCAGCTGCTGCACCTGCGCGATCAGCTTCTGACGGGTATCGAAGGCGAAATTGCCGCGATCGAAATCGTTGGCGAACCGGCTGGCCTCTTCGCTCAGGGTTTGCGGCCGCTGCTTCAGCTCATTGATGAGCGCCTGTTTGTACTGCTCAAAGTCCGCCTCGCTCATGTCGCGCAAGCGCTTCTCGGTTTTCGGGTAGAAATCCTGATAACGCTGGTACAGGTAGGCCGGCTGCTTGCTGTTGCTCTGCAACAGGAAGCCCACGCCCCACTGGCGCCCCACCGACATCGGGAAGGCAAAGACCGCATACCCCAATTGCTCCTGAGTGCGCAGTTGGCTATAGAACCACGGCTGAATAATCTGCCCCAGCAGCGAGCTGTAGGCCATGCCGGTCACTTCGTCGTAGCCGGTCGGCACATAGACCGCCGCCAGCGCCGAGTCGGTGCTGCTGCCCACCTGTTGCAGGTTGGCCAGCTGATTCTTGTCCACCACCACGTCTTCGCCGTGCCACCATTCGATGCCGGTACAGCCCAGGCGATGTTTCAGCGTCGACGCCAGCGTGTCGACCTGCTGCTTGCTCATGTTGCCCACCACCAATAGCTCTGGCGTGGCCTCGGCCAGCAGGCTATCGCGATAGGCCAGCACGTCTTTCAGCGTCAGCGTCTTCAGCACTTCGCGGCGCTCGCTGCGTTCGGAATACGGCACGCGGGAAACCATCTGCACCGGCTGAATGGCCAGCTCAAACGCCTTGCCCTTCTCGGCGGCGTCCAACTGTTCCAGATACCAGGATTTGGCCTGCGCCAGCTGATCTTCCGTCGGCGTGAAGCTGGAATAGCCCTCGATCAGCGCCGTCAGCAACTGCGGCAAACGCTGGGTAAAACCGTTGGCGTTAAACATCAGGCCGTTGTTCGGCGAGGTCGAGAAGCTCAGTCCGCCGACCGATGCCTGATAGCTCAGCTGATCCAGCGCGAGGCCGGCCAGATAATCCGTCAGCGAGAACAGCACCTGGTTACGCGCGGAATCCATGGTCTTGGCGTTGCGGAAAGCGACGGTGACGTCGGCCTTCGGCTCGTCAGCGAAGTAACGGCTCGGCATGTACAGCACGCGTAGGCCAGGTTTATCCACCACCATTTCCGGCTTTTTGAACTCGTGCGACGGCTTGGTCAGGGTAAAGTCATCCGGGATATACGGGTTGAGCGCTGGCAACGACAGGGAAATGCCACTGCCCAGCTGCTGCCACTGCGTAAAGCGCTGCGGCGTGATTTTGTCGACCTGGTAAGGCGCGTTGACGAAATAGGCCGTCTTGTTGTGCGGCTCATCCGGGCTGACGAACCAGATGCGCGCGTTTTGCGGCGTCATGGCATCCAAACGTTCGGCGATCGCCTTAGGATCATAGCGGTCGGCCAGGTAAGGCGCGTCCAGCGCATGCTCAACCGGCACGCGCAGCATCGTGTCCACCAGCCATTCGATGTAGTCCATGTCACGCGTGATCGACGGATAACGGAAATCCAGGTTCAGAACATGCGAGATTTCATCGAAATAGCTTTGCTTGATGCCTTCGCTGCGCAGCATTTTCAGGTAGTTGAAAATGGCGGCGACGACTTCGTCGCGCTGGGCCAGGCCTTTGTCGGTCAGGGAGACACTGATGGCGAAGACGCCGCCGTTGCGATCGACCATCGGGTCGGCGCCGGCATTGATGGCGTCCGCCAGCCCCTGCTTCTGCAACCAGTCAGACAGGGTGTTCTTGCTGCGGTTGCCGATCAGGTAGCTGATGTAGGTATCGGTTTTACTGCGAAACGCGGCGCTGTTGTTATCGATGCGGAACTCGACCTTCAGCTGCTTGCGCGGCTGCGCCGGCACATAGTGAATGATGATGCCCTGCTGTTCCGGCGTCACGGCCGGCACGGTGATCGGCGGCACGCTGGCGTCGTGATTCGGCACGCGGCCAAAGGTTTTCGCTGCAATATCAGCCAGCTGCGGCAGCGGCTGATTGCCGTACAAAACGCCCATCATCAGGTTGGCGGAGTAGTAGCGTTTATAGAAGCCGGTCAGCTCATCGTGCAACTTGCTGTCCGGCTTGTCTTTCAGCGTATCGAGATTACCGCCGGAGAAGCGCGCGCTCGGATGCGCCGGGTTAAGGGTTTCCGCGCCGACCTGCGCCATACGCATGCCGTCGCGCGAACGCGCCATCGTCAGTTCGGCGTTCACCGCGTTGCGCTCGCGATCAGCATTGCCCGGATCCAGCAGCGGCTCGGCAATGGCGTCGGCCATGCGATCGACCGCCGGCTCCAGCGCGTCATTTTCCACTTCCAGATAAAAGGCAGTGCGATAAGAGGCCGTGCTGGCGTTGTGGCTGCCGCCGTGCTTTTTCAGGAATTCGGACAGGTTCTCCGGCTCTGGGTAACGCTTGGAGCCCATCAGCACCATATGCTCCAGATAGTGCGCCAAGCCCAGTTGGCTGTTCGGATCTTCGAGTGACCCGACGGGCAATGCCAGCGCCGCCAGCGATTTCGGAGCCTGGGCATCGGACACCAGCAACACCGTCATGCCGTTAGCCAACTTTATCGCTTCATACTGACGTGGATCGTGTTCGCTCTTGTTGATCTTCTCCGCCAGCGGTTGCCATCCTTGCGCGGCCCAACTCAACGGTGCCCAACATATAGCCAATAATACCAGCCCGGCGATACGGGCCAACTGTCTGCGCATATCCAAAATAAACCCCTATTCTGACGTCGCTACGCCCACTCCCTGACGTTGGCGACGTGCATCAAAACCACATAACCAAATCTGTACTCGCCGGGTTCTTCGCCAATGTGGCGGCCCGAAGCACGGCGGGTATATGCCTGTACGTTATGTAAGACAGGGAATTACCCCAATGGTTGAATATAACCTTCGTTATTTTTACCACCTCCCGCCGCACAGCACCACCGGGGGATTGTTACCCCAAGTTATGCCGCGCCACCGGCAACAGATAACGCTCTGTTTCGGCCAGTATTTGCGCCAAGTATTCATTATCCAATTGGCGGAACACTCGCTGCACGTAGGGATCTTCCCCTTCTCCGGGAATGCGCTGATCGCCCTGCCAGGCCTGCAGCAGTTTGGCGCGTGCCTTAATTTGCGCTTCTTCCTCCCAGTCGATTTCCTGCGTTTCCGGCAGATAGCACTGGCTTAGCCACGCCCAGCCGCTCTTGTTCAGCAACAGCAGCGGCTGACTCAGACCGCGCTGATAGCCCGCCAGCAGTTCCGCCAGCTGCGCCTGTGCCTCTTCTGGCGCCAGCGCGGCAAAGCGCCAGGCGGAATTCTTGCGGCCATACATGCGGCTTTCACCGGTGCCGCCGGCGCAGCAGTACACCAGGTGCTCCAGCCACAGCAATATGCCGTCCACCGCCGACAGCGTAGCGGGCCGCCAGCGCAGCAGGCCGTCATCCTGCACCTGATGCAGCCAGCCGCTGAGATGTACGCCGGCGATATCGATATCCAGCTCCAGGCTATGGCTCTCTGCGCGTTCCGCACGCACCTGCTCGGCCAGTTCGCTCATCTCCTCCTGCTGCTTTTGCCAATAGATTTCGCCGAAGGCGCCATAGGGCAAGCCGCCGGCGGCGCGCACCCGCTGGAACAACCGTTCGGGATCGTCGCCGTCGATCAGCGTATTCAGCAGCTGGCTGTTGAACTGGTAGCGGCTGAGGTTATCCAGCGTGAAGGGTTCTTCGTCGGGCAGCTCGGTCTCTTCCAGGATAAAACTGACGCCCAGCCGCAGTTGGAAAAATGCGCGAATCGGATGGCGGTAAAATCGCAGCAGCTCATCCAACGATATTTGCTGCAGCGCTTCGGCAGGCAGCGGCTGGTTGAACGCCGGATGCGCCGCACCTCGCCCATCGGCGGCGGGCAACCACTCGGCTGCATAGCTTTGTTCCTCAGAGCCCGGCAAGAAATTCTCGGCGGCGAACGGCATGCGCGCGTGCCACTTCAGCAAGTGCTCACCAACCCGCCGAGCGCTGTCGTCTGCGCTGAGTTCCTCATCTCCCGGCAGGCAATAGCTTTGCTCCAGATACTCCATCAGCTCGGTGACCAGCACCGAAGGGTAGCGCGGGCTATTGTCCTGAATGGAACGGCCGATGAAGCTGATATACAGCCGCTGCTGAGCGGACAAAATCGCTTCCAAGAACAGATAGCGGTCGTCATCGCGACGGCTACGGTCACCGCGTTTAACCTGCTGCGCCATCAGATCGAACCCCAGCGGCGGCAGCGTGCGCGGATACACGCCGTCGTTCATGCCCAGCAGGCACACCACCTTGAACGGAATGGAACGCATCGGCATCAGCGTACAGAAGTTGATTTGCCCGGCGAGGAAGCGCTGGCTGATGCGCTCCTGATCGAGGCGCGCCGCCAGATCGTCACGCAGAATGGTCAACGGCACCTCGTCGGGATAGCGCGCCGCCAGGCCAAAATTGATGGCCTGCTGCCACTGCTGTTCGATCAGCGCCAGCACAACTTCGGTGTCGCTGTCCGCAGCGAAGAAGGCATCCAGCAGTTGCCGGCACAGCGGCAGCCACGCCTCAAGCGGGCGCGCTTCGCTCAAGATTTGCCGCCAGTGGCTGAGCTGCGCCAGCAGATCCGCCAACTGCCCCGCCAATTCGGCGACCAATCCGCTCGATTCGTCGTAAGGTAAAATGCCCTGCCAATCGCCGGCATTGCTGTCCATCGCGTAGCCGAGCAGCATGCGCGTAATGCCGAAGCGCCAGGTATGCTGGCCGGTGGCGGGCAGATCCAGTTCACGCACGTTATCGTCGTCCAGGCCCCAGCGCACGCCGGATTCACCGACCCAATGACGCAACAGGCGCAGCCCCTCTTCGCCAATGGCGAAACGGGCGGCCAGAGCCGGCACCTCCAGCAGCGCCAGTACCTGTTCCGAGGTAAAGCGGCTTTGCGGCAGATCGAGCAGTGAAATGAACGCCTGCAGCGCCGGATGCGCCTGGCGCGCTTTACGGTCGGAAATGGCAAACGGCAGGTAGCGCTCAGCGGGGGCATTGCCGAACACCGCCTGAATATAAGGCGTGTAGCTGTCGATATCCGCCACCATCACGATGATATCGCGCGGCGTCAACGACGGATCCTGCGCCAGCATGCTCAGCAGTTGATCGTGCAAAACCTCCACTTCCCGCTGCGGGCTGTGGCAGGCATGCAGGCTGAGGGAGCGGTCGTTCTCATCAAGCGGACGTTTGCTGAAGCTGCTTTCCAGCGTTTCCGCGGTAATACCGATCACCGCATGGTCTTCCAGCTCCAGCATATCGCGCTGAATGGCGTGCAGCATGGTATCGGCCGGGATATCGACAAAGGCGTCGACCTCTTGCGCTCCCTCCATCTGCGACAACAGATAGAGATGATCGCGCCCCAGCTTGCCCCAGGAGGCCAGCAGTGGGTTGCTGAGCTGCTGCTGGCCTGCGGCGTCAAACAGGCGCGCCGCGTCATCCGGCTCGCGGAACAACCCTTGCTCGCGTGCCTGATGGTAGTGACGGCGCTTGCGGCTCTGCAAGCGAGCCAGAAAGGCGTAATCCTGAATATCGCCCCAATAGTAGCGACAGGGGTTGGTGAACATCAGGTGAATATCGATATGCCGCCCCAGCGCCTGCAGCGCCTCCAGATAGACCGGCGGTAACGCCGAGATGCCGCAGATAAACACCCTGGGTGGTAAACCGGGCGGGCACGTTTTTGCCTGCTCCAGCGCGTGGATAAAGCGGCTGTACAGATTGGCGCGGTGCCATTCCGGCTGCCCCAGCTCGCGTGTGTACTCCACCAGCCGCGCCCAAAGCGGCGCCTGCCATTGCTGAGCCTCCGCCAGCCCGTCAATGCGCTCGCCGCGCTGCCAGCTCTCCAGCCACTGCGGGCGATAGACCAAATACTGGTCGAACAGGTCGGCAACCCGGCCGGCCAACTGGTGAATCTTGCGCTTGTCGCCGTCATCGGTCAGATAGTGCTGCAGTGGCGCAAACGCCGGCTGGGTCAGCATCTCCGGCAGCAGCCACATCAGCTTCCAGGTCATGGCGTCCTTGCTGAAGGCGCTCTCTTTCGGGATATCCGGCAATACCCGGGTGAACATGTCCCAAATAAAGGTCGCCGGCAGCGGGAACGCGACATTGGCGGCGATACCAAACTGTTCCGCCAGCTGCATCTGCAGCCATTGCGCCATGCCGGGGCTCTGCACCAGCACCACTTCCGGTTGAAAAGGATCGGCCAACGGATCTCTGGCTATCAGCGCGCTGGTCAGCGTTTTCAACAAATCCAGCTGATTGGAATGATAAACCGTGAACATCAAGGCTCCTTTAAAACAAAAGACATACCGGCTTAAAAGCGGGTGCAATACCAGCGGCTCAGCGTTGCCCACTGCCGCTGCGGCGTTTGGATCCTGACCGTCAATCGGCGGCAATCACTCTCCGCATCGTCAAGCGCCGTCTCGCGTCGCCACCCTTCCGGCAGCGGTTCAGCCTCGAGCCGCCCGGTGACGGCAAACGCCTCCAGCTGCTGATGCGCCAGCCCCCAGGCTTGCCGGTAGTGCCACTGGCGCTGAAACGACTGCAACAGCACCTGATGATACTGTAACAAGCCCAGCAGCGACACCGAGAACAGCAAGGCCGCCACCAACACTTCCGGCAGGCTGAAGCCGTTGCGGGATAGCCGCCCAGCCCGAGCGTTAGCCGTCACAGTCAGCCAGCCTTTTCTCGGGGCAAAAATCCAGCCGACCGCCCGGCTGTGCTTGCACCTTGCCAGCGGCCTCCGCGCCGTTAAAAGTGCCCCATTGATACAACCATAGCGGTTCACCGCCGCGCATCTCGCCAAGGCCGCGTACCGTCACCACGCCCGCTCTGGCAGACAGCCGAGCGCAGGCCGTCAGCTCCGCGCGTTGCCTGCATAACCAGGCCGCCGCACTCAGCTCGGCGCGTGACCAGCGCTGGCTCATGCCCCAACTCAGCGCCGAAGCGGCCTGATTGTAAGCCTGAAGGTAACGCTGCTGATCGGCAGCCAGTAACAGCGCGTTATCCAACTGCCGATGCTGAGCGTTAAACAACATCAGCCCCAGCGCCAACAGCAACATCACCGCCGCCAGGGTGCTACCACCTCGCTGGGTGCGCCGGTTCATGGCAGCGCCGCCATTTCGACGCTCCCGCTCAGGCTGCGCCCGATACGCGCATCGCTGGCGGAGCGCCCCGCCAGCATCAGGCGAGCCAAGGTCGCGCCGTGATTGCCCCGCGCTATCGCCACATGAAACCGCTCAATGCGCACTTCGTCATGGTCGAGTAGCCGCTCCCAGCCACCGCCATCGCATTGGCTCACGCCGCGCTGCCCTTCCAAGCCGCCATTGCGCAGCCGGTAACCGAAATAGCCTGCATCCTCGCCCGAAGTGAGCCATTGCCCGCTGCGAGCAATGTCGTAGGCGACGATAACGCAGCTGCCCGCCACTTCTCCCGCAGCCTGGCCGATCAGCAGCGGCCGGCCGGCGCACTGCCCGGCGCAAAAACCGGCGCGGCGCAGATCTTTCTCAATGCCGAACGCCAACTGCCGCAGCGTTGACTCCAGCCGAAAGTGCTGGCCGACGGCCACGCTTTGCTGGCGCAACAGCGGGTAAGTTTTCGCCGCGCCGAGCGCGATTACGCTGCCGAAGACCAACGCCAACATCACCTCCGGCAAGGTAAAACCGCGTTCTAAAGTCAACATAGCGCCATGCCCCTGAACCGCTGCCCTTCGCTGCACAAACGCAGCCGCCCACGGGCGGACAGCACCAACCGCAGGCTGCCTGCATCGTTGCTGAGAAGGATATGCCCCGCCTGCGCGGTATTGCGCAAACCGTAAAACCCAATATCTTTGCCGGTGTAGCCGCTCAACGCGACGTCGCGATAAGACGGCGAGAAAACGGAGCCCTCGGCGGAAGCGCAATCCGGCGGTGGCACGCCACCGCTCAGACACCAGGGCGTGCCGTTCTTGAACCACAGCAGCGTCGTGCGGTTACGCCAGTTGGCGTCCGCCTGCAAGCGCAGCAGAAACGCCAGCAGCTGTTGAGCCGTGTGTTCCAGCCGCAGCGCTTGCTGATGATAGCGCCATTGCCCGACGCCCCAGCCGGTCAGCATGGCGGCGATCAATATCGCCGCCAACAGCTCAATCAACGTCATGCCACGCTGGCGATCGTCAATGTTCGAGAGAGTATTGTCGTTCATGCCGCCAGTGTAAGGGCCGTAACAACGCGGTAAAGCCGCATGCGCAAACGCTGAGGCAAGCTGCGCAATGTTTCCTCTACGACGGCAGGCGGCGACAAAAAAATGCGGCGCGGTGCGCAATGCGGATAAAAAAAGGGGCGCAATCGCTGCGCCCCTGATGTGATGCGGTTAAGGTCAGATCGCGACCGGCGCCTTGATGGCCGGATGCGGATCGTAACCTTCGATCTCGAAGTCTTCGAAACGGTAATCGAACAGCGAAGCCGGTTTGCGTTTGATCACCAGCTTCGGCAACGGACGCGGTTCACGCGTCAGCTGCAGCTGAGTCTGTTCCATGTGGTTGCTGTACAGGTGGGTATCGCCGCCGGTCCAGACGAAATCGCCCACTTCCAGATCGCACTGCTGCGCCATCATATGCACCAACAGCGCGTAGCTGGCGATGTTGAACGGCAGGCCGAGGAAGACGTCGCAGGAACGCTGGTACAGCTGGCAAGAGAGCTTGCCGTCCGCTACGTAGAACTGGAAGAACGCGTGGCACGGCGCCAACGCCATCTGATCCAGCTCGCCGACGTTCCAGGCGGAAACGATGATACGGCGCGAATCCGGATCCTGCTTCAGCTGTTGGAGCACGTTGCTCAGCTGATCGATCTGACGGCCGTCCGCTGTGCCCCAGGCGCGCCACTGTTTGCCGTACACCGGGCCGAGATCGCCGTTTTCATCGGCCCACTCGTCCCAAATGGTGACCTTGTTGTCACGCAGGTAGGCGATGTTGGTATCGCCGTTCAGGAACCATAACAGCTCATGAATGATCGAACGCAGATGACATTTCTTGGTGGTCACCAACGGGAAACCTTCCTGCAAGTTGAAACGCATCTGGTGGCCGAAAATCGACAACGTGCCAGTGCCGGTACGGTCGGCTTTAGGGGTGCCCTCGGCGAGCACCTTGTTCATCAAATCCAGATACTGTTTCATTTGTCCCTCACGACAGTTGTTGCTGCGGGCGACGACGGTACGCCCAAATCATCATAATAACACCGGCCACCACCATCGGGATGGACAGGATCTGCCCCATGCTGATCACGCCGTCGAACAAGCCAAGCTGGGCATCCGGCTGGCGGAACGCTTCAACGATGATGCGGAATGCGCCATAACCGATCAGGAACAGGCCCGATACGGCGCCCATCGGCCGCGGCTTGCGAATAAACAGGTTCAGAATGATAAACAGCACCACGCCTTCCAGCAGCAGTTCATACAGCTGCGACGGGTGGCGCGGCAGTACGCCGTACTGGTTCAGCAGCGGCAGCAGAGAAGGATCGGCGGCGGCGAGGGCCACGTCTTCGCTGCGCGAGCTTGGGAACAGCATTGCCCAAGGGGTATCGGTGGTCACGCGACCCCACAGTTCACCGTTGATGAAGTTGCCGAGGCGGCCGGCACCCAGACCGAATGGGATCAGTGGCGCGATAAAATCGGAAACCTGGAAGAAGGTGCGTTTGGTGCGGCGAGCGAACCAGAACATCACCAGAATCACCCCCATCAAGCCGCCGTGGAACGACATGCCGCCATCCCAGACCTTGAACAGATAGAGCGGGTTATCCAGGAACAGCGGCAAGTTGTAGAACAGCACATAGCCTACGCGGCCGCCGACAAATACGCCCAGGAAACCAGCATAGAGCAGGTTTTCAACTTCGTCTTTGGTCCAGCCGCTGCCCGGCTTGTTGGCGCGGCGCACCGCCAGCCACATGGCAAAAACGAAGCCGACCAGGTACATCAGGCCGTACCAATGCAAAGAAACCGGGCCAATGGAGAAAATGACCGGATCAAATTTAGGAAACGCCAGATAGCTATTGCTCATCTATCACCACAACATGTCTGTTATTTTTCCCCATGCGGGGGCGGCAGGTGCCAAGCGGCGACGGAGATTATCCCGCGCCTTGCAAACGGCAGCGTTAGCCGCTGTGGTGTACAAGGCGACGAGCATGCGCCGCGCTGAGGTTGCGCATCATAACATAGGCTTAGCGCGGTCCGGTCCGGCAGGGCGGGAAAAGTTCTGTAAAAAAATCACACCGCACGGCGGCTATCGGCCCCCGCGGATCAGCCCGCCCATGCCGCGCCGCTCCATAAACGCCGCCACCAGATGGCGCACTTCGGTGGTCATCTGGGTGTTCAACACCCGCTGCGCCAGCACTTCGGCGTCGGCCAGGTCGATATGCCGCAGCAGGTATTTGATGCGCGCCACGCTGCGGCCGTTCATGCTCAGATTACGATAGCCCATACCCACCAGCAACAGCGCGCCCATGGGATCGCCGGCCAGTTCACCGCAGAGGCTAAGCTGCAACCCGGCGGCTTTCCCCTGCTCGGCGATCAATCTCAGCACCTGCAACATCGCGGGATGCAAACTGTCGTACAACGAGGCGACCCGGGTGTTGTTGCGATCCACCGCCAGCAGGTACTGCGTCAAGTCATTAGTGCCGACCGAGATGAAATCAACGCGCCCGGCCAGATGCGGGATCAGGAAAATCATCGACGGCACTTCCAGCATCACGCCGATTTTCGGTTTCGGGATCGCGTAGCCGAGCACTTCTTCCACCTCGCGCCCGGCGCGGTCAATCAGGCGTTTAGCCTCGTCGACCTCTTCCAGGCTGGTGACCATCGGCAGCAGAATGCCCAGGTTGCCGGTACCGGCGTTGGCACGCAGCATCGCGCGCACCTGAATCAAAAAGATCTCCGGCTGATCCAGGGTAATGCGGATGCCGCGCCAGCCCAGGCAAGGGTTCTCTTCGCTGATCGGCATATAGGGCAGCTGCTTGTCGGCGCCGATATCCAGGGTGCGCAGCGTGACCGGCTTGCTCGGGTAAAGCTGCAGCATGCCCTGGTACTGCGCGACCTGCTCTTCTTCGGAAGGGAAGCCGCTTTGCAACATGAATGGGATTTCGGTGCGGTATAGCCCCACGCCATCCACCCGGCCGCCCAACAGCTGTTCATGTTCCGGGCTGAGGCCGGCATTCAGCATCACCTGAATGCGCTCGCCGCTTTTCAACTGCGCCGGCTGCTCGACGTCGTCTTCCGCCAGCTTGCTCAACTCCAGCTCTTCGCTGATCAGCCGTTGATATTCCTGCACCAGTACCGGCTCAGGATCGACCAGCAGTTCACCGCGATAACCGTCGACGATCAGCAACCGCTGGCTGAGCAGAGAAGGCTGGATGTCGGCGCCCATCACCGTCGGCACCCCCATCGCCCGCACCAGAATCGCCGCATGCGAGTTGGCGGCACCGTCGCGCACCACCACGCCGACCAGACGATCCTGCGGCACTTCGGCCAGCAATGTCGCGGTCAGTTCATCCGCCACCAGCACAAAACGCGCCGGCCACTGGGTGGCGCCCTGGGTGGTGTCGTCGAGGTGGAACAGCAGACGCTGGCCAAGCGCGCGCAGGTCGCTGCCGCGCTCGCGCATGTAGGTGTCCTGCAGTTTGGCGAACTGCTCGGCAAAGGTTTCTATCACCTGTTTCACCGCCCACTCCGCCACCGAACCGTTGTCGATTTCGGCGAACAGTTCGCGCTTGAGACGGGCGTCGTTTAACAGGTGAGAATAAAGATCGAAGATCGCCGCGCTCTCTTTTTGCGAACTGGCGGCAAAACGCTTGCTGAAGCGGCGAAACTCCGCGCCGGCCTCTTCCAGCGCCAGCGTCAGGCGCTCGCGCTCGCTAGCGGTGTCCAGCGTCGACGCGCGGTAAACCTGATCGAGCGAAGGCTGGCTGCTGTCCTGCCACCCTTCCGCCACCGCCACGCCGGGCGAAGCCGCCAGCGCGCGCACGCGCGTTTGGCGATACTGGCCGAAAATGGCGTTGAGCTGCGACTGTGACAGGATCCCGGCCATCTGCGTGGCCAGGGTGACCATGAAAGACTCTTCGCTTTCGTCGAACTGGCGCAGTTCGCGCTGCTGCACCACCAGCACGCCCAGCAGCTGGCGCCGATGAATGATCGGCACCCCGAGGAAGGATCGGAAACGATCCTCTTTCACCTGCGGAACGTATTTGAAACTGGGGTGGCTTTGGGCATCGGCCAGGTTGATAGGCTCGGCCCGGCGGCCGACCAACCCGACGACGCCCTCGTCAAACGCCAATGCGATAGTGCGCCCGCGCGGCTTTTTCAGCCCGCGCGTGGCCATCAGGTAGTAACAGCGGCGATCGTTGTCCGCCAGGTAGATGGAGCACACTTCGGTGTCCATCGCCAGACAGGTTTCATTGACCAGCAGATCCAGCGCATCCGTCAGACTGGCCGCCGCGGCCACCTTCTCTACAATTTCTCGCAAGCGCGTGAGCATAGTCGGCTTAACTTAACCTCTCTTTCGGCGATAAGCGGGGGCCTGCCGCGGCGCCGCCTGCTCTTGCATCGGCATCACGGTCACGGCGAATTCTTTCATCACCCGGCGGTAGACGTCGCGTTTGAACGACACCACCTGGCGCACCGGATACCAGAAGCTCACCCAGCGCCAACCGTCGAACTCCGGCGTGCTGCTGCGCTGCATATTGATATCAGCGTCATTGCACAGTAGCTGCAACAAAAACCATTTTTGCTTTTGGCCGATACAAACCGGCTTTGTGTCCCAACGCACCAAACGTTTCGGCAATTTATAGCGCAACCAGTTGCGGGTCGAAGCCAGGATGCGCACATCCTTTTTACTCAGCCCCACTTCTTCGAACAGCTCACGGTACATCGCCTGCTCCGCAGTTTCGCCAGGGTTAATCCCACCTTGGGGAAACTGCCAGGAGTGCTGACCGTAACGGCGGGCCCATAAGACCTGCCCCTGACGATTACAGATTACGATACCAACATTCGGGCGGTAGCCATCATCATCGATCACCGGACTACCTCGATAAGCTTAAATTCGCATAGATGTCCTGATTGTTTCACACAAGCTACAGGCGGTAAACCACTGCTTTACGGCGCTGCGGACCGGATAACATTGGGATAACTCACAGATATAGGCAAAGTTATAAACATACTCCAGCCTTTCGGGCCGGTTTTATTCACTTTTTCTGTGGATAGGTGTGTGCAGAACTCGAGGGATAAGCCGGTACAACTCTTAAACCCCAAAATCCCCCACCGCCCCCAAAAACACACATTTACCTTAAAAACATATACTTAATTAATGCCACATCATTATGTACAGAGTAAAAATGTGATCTATGCACGGTAAGGATCTTACCCTGGCGAAAGATCCACCAACGCCGTTTTTATCCACAGATTATCCGAGCAAGTTACGCACAAAACGGACAAATTCGTAAAAAACCGCCCGAGTCAAGGCTGTAAATTGAACCAGTGATCGGTAAAAATTTGGGTTATCCCATAAATCTGTGGATAAATAGGTGTAAGATCCTGTTTATTGTCGGTGGCTTCAGGTGAACAAGCCCCGCCAGTGCATTGCCTCCCCCGCAAGGAAATGAAAAAAGTCATGTAAAATCATGCTACTATTATTCTTTTCCCCAGGCGATGACGGTTATCGTTCGTCGTGCATAATTGCAGTACGTTTTTCAACCAAATTCGACAGGCTTGATTTATGGCGTTTTTATCCCCTTTGCCGCCCCCGCCGGAAAATGAACGGCAGCTGTTCGAGCGTGCTCAGGCGCTGGCCGGCGCCAGCTTTGGCGAGCTGGCCGCCCGCGCGCAGCTGCCGATCCCCAAGGATCTGAAGCGCGATAAGGGCTGGGTGGGCATGCTGCTGGAGCTGTACCTCGGCGCCATGGCCGGCAGCAAACCGGAGCAGGACTTTCCCGAACTGGGCATCGAGCTGAAAACCATTCCTGTCGACGCCGCCGGCAAACCGCTGGAAACCACTTTTGTCTGCGTCGCCCCGCTTACCGGCAACAGCGGCGTCACCTGGGCCAGCAGCCACGTTCGCCACAAGTTGGCGCGCGTCTTGTGGATACCGGTAGAAGGCGAACGGCAGATCCCGCTGGCCGAACGCCGCGTCGGCTCGCCGCTGCTGTGGAGCCCGAGCGCCGCAGAAGAAGAGAGTCTGCGCCGCGATTGGGAAGAGTTGATGGATCTGATCGTACTCGGCCACGTAGAGCGCATCACCGCGCGCCACGGCGAAGTGCTGCAGCTGCGCCCCAAAGCGGCCAACAGCAAGGCGCTCACCGAAGCCATCGGCGAACAGGGGCAACCTATCATGACGCTGCCGCGCGGTTTCTATCTGAAAAAGAGTTTTACCGGCGCGCTGCTGGCAAGACATTTCTCAATCTAAGCGATTTCGTTTAACTCTGGTTTAGCTAACCCTGTCAGCGCCACGATAAACGCGTATAATTCACGCTTTGCATTTATTAAGTATTAAGGTGTGCCGGGCAATGTTCGAATGGATTATGGATCCCAATGCCTGGTTAGCGTTAGGTACGCTAACCATTCTTGAGATCGTACTGGGTATTGATAACATCATTTTTCTGTCGCTGGTGGTAGCCAAGCTGCCCAAAGCGCAACAGAACAAAGCTCGCCGGCTCGGTCTGGCCGCTGCCATGATTATGCGTCTGGCGCTGTTGGCCTCTATCGCCTGGGTGATCCGCTTGACGCACCCGCTGTTCACCGTGTGGGATCACGCCGTTTCCGCCCGCGATCTGATCCTGCTGCTGGGGGGGCTGTTCCTGATCTGGAAAGCCAGCAAAGAGATCCACGAAACCATCGAAGGCACGGAGGAAGAGCACCACACCAAGGTGCACAGCTTCTTTGGCGCGATCGTGCAGATCATGCTGCTGGACATTATCTTCAGTCTGGACTCGGTGATCACCGCCGTGGGCCTTTCCGACCATCTGTTCATCATGATGGCGGCAGTGGTGATCGCCGTCGGTGTGATGATGTTCGCCGCCCGGCCAATCGGTGAGTTCGTCAATCGCCATCCGTCGGTGAAAATGCTGGCGCTGGCGTTCCTGATCTTGGTGGGCTTCACGCTGATGCTGGAAAGTTTCCAGGTGCACGTGCCGAAAGGCTACATCTACTTCGCCATGTTCTTCTCGATGTCGGTAGAAGCGCTCAATCTGATGCGCAGCAAGAAAAACCGCTCGCCGGAATAACCCTACCCGGAAGCCGCCAGCGGCGGCTTCCATCGCTTCGTTGACCTCTCATTTCACTTTTTCTTATCAGATAAAGACTTATCTGAGACGCCCTTCGCCGAGAGTTTGCTAATCTTGAAATAACAACGTTTTCTGCATAATCGAGGATCCGCAGGATGAAAAAGTGGGTAATGACAGTGTCTGCGCTGGTGATGGTGGCCGGCCTGGCAGGATGTTCCAGCGACTACGTGATGGCGACCAAAGATGGCAACATGATCCTGACGCAAGGCAAGCCAGAGATCGACAAAGACACTGGCCTCATCAGCTATAAAGACGAGAAAGGCAACCACCGCCAGATTAACGGCGATCAGGTTTCCCAGGTTATCGAACGCTAATCACCGCCCGCCGGCTATCGCCCGCTCGAGCGCGGTAGCCCTCATTCGTGTCCGCACGGAATCCGCTTCCCCCATCTTCACCGCTTGGTTATAGTCAGGAAAGGCGACATCGCCGCCCGACGGACTTTGCGCCGTCTTCTGACATTGGGCTCCTGTTTCACCGGGCCGCGCGGCCCATCAGCGCTAACAAGAAAGGAAGGCCGTTAATGCAATACCACCGTATTCCCCACAGTTCTTTAGAAGTGAGCGTGCTGGGACTGGGCACCATGACCTTTGGCGAACAGAACAGCGAAGCCGACGCCCATGCGCAACTGGACTATGCATTGGCCGCAGGCGTGAACCTGATAGACACCGCCGAACTCTACCCGGTGCCGCCCCGCCCGGAAACCCAGGGCCTGACCGAGAGCTATATCGGCAGCTGGCTCAAGGCGCGCGGCAATCGTGAAAAAATCGTCCTGGCCAGCAAAGTCTCGGGCCCGGTGCGCGGCACCGACAGCAGCATCCGCCCACAGCAGGCGCTCGATCGCAAAAACATCCGCGCCGCTCTGGACGCCAGCCTCAAGCGGTTGAACACCGATTATCTCGATCTCTACCAATTGCACTGGCCGCAGCGCGCCACCAACTGCTTTGGCAAACTCAACTATCAATACACCGATGACAAAGCTACGGTTACGCTGCTGGAAACGCTGGAGGCGCTGACCGAGCAGGTGCGCGCCGGCAAGATTCGCTATATTGGGGTTTCCAATGAAACGCCCTGGGGCGTGATGCGCTACCTGCAACTGGCGGAGAAACACGAACTGCCGCGCATCGTGTCGATTCAAAACCCGTACAGCCTGCTGAACCGCAGCTTTGAGATTGGCCTGGCCGAGATCAGCCAGCACGAAGGGGTGGAACTGCTGGCCTATTCCAGCCTGGCGTTCGGCACCCTGAGCGGCAAATACCTCAACGGCGCTAAACCGGCCGGTGCGCGCAATACGCTGTTCACCCGCTTCAACCGTTATTCAGGGCAGCAAACCCAACTGGCGATCGCCGAGTACGTGGCGCTGGCCAAAAAACACGGGCTGGATCCTTCGCAGATGGCGTTGGCCTTCGTGCGTCAGCAGCCGTTCGTCGCCAGCACCCTGCTGGGCGCCACTACGGTGGACCAGTTGAAAATCAACATCGACAGCCTCGATGTGGTATTGGATGAGGACGTGCTGCAGGCGCTGGAAGAAATCCATACCCGGTTTACCATTCCGGCGCCTTAATGAAGCAAGGGCGCAGCCAGGCTGCGTCCCGCTTTTTACCGCCGCTGTGTCCACCACAGCACGCTAATCGCCAACGCAAACACCACGCCAAACCCTACGCCGACGCCCACCACCGGCACGCCCAGCTTCACCACCAGCGAATACAGCGCCAGCATCAGCAACATGGCGGCGTTTTCACCCAGGTTTTGCACCGCGATCGCATTGCCAGCTCCGACCGAGTGCTTGCCCCGCTCCTGCAGCAACGCATTGAGCGGCACCACGAAGAAGCCCCCCAGCATGCCGATGATTGCCAACAAGACATAGGCATTGAGCATGGTGGTTTGCAGCGCGAACACCGCGACCGCGACGCCGATCAGGATCCCGGCCGGCATGCAGCGCTTCACCGTCTTCAGCGTGACGAAGCGCGCGGCGGCGCCGGCCCCCACCACGATACCGACGGCCACCATGGCGTTCAGCAGCGTCGGCGTGGCGTTATCGGCGATGCCGAGCGCCACCGGCACCCACAGCACCAACAGAAAACGCAGCGTCACGCCGGCCCCCCAGAACAGGCTGGTGCCAATCAAGGAGAAACGCGTCTGCCCATCGCGCCATAACGTGACGCAGGCGGTAAAGAAGCTGTTCGTCATGGCCCGCGGGCGCCAGGAAGCCCCCGGGCGCGCCGCCGCCAGACGCGGAATATACAGGTTGGCGACCACCGCTCCCGCGTAAACCAAGGCGCAGGCCGCCAGCGCCGCGACCACATGCCAGTCCGCCAGAATACCGCCGGCCACCGACCCGGTCAGAATCGCGGCGATAGTCGAGGCCTCCATCAGGCCGTTAGCCTTGACCAGCTTCTCGCCACTGGTGATCTCGCCCAGAATGCCGTATTTGGCCGGCGAATACGCGGCGGCCCCTACGCCGACCAGGCTGTAACCGAGAAACGGGTTGAACCCAAAGCAGATCACCAATGCCCCCGCCAGCTTCAGGGCGTTGGCGAACATCATCACCCGCCCTTTGGCGAAGCTGTCGGCCACCTGGCCGACAAACGGTGCCAGGATGATGTAGGTGGCGACAAAGGCCATCTGCAGGATCGGCTGGCTCCAGTCCGGATACAGCTGCTGCTTGATCAACGCCAGCGTGGCGAACAGCAACGCATTGTCGCCGAACGCCGAGAGGAACTGCGCGCTGATGACGGCGATCATGCCGCGTGACAACAAAGGGGATTCGGTAGAAGGATTCATCAGGCACTCTCCGGCTGTTCGGCCATATGACGCAGGGTGACGAAATCGGGTTTACCGCTGCCGAGCACCGGCAGCGTTTTCAACAGGCGAATATCGCGCGGCACCGCCAGCTCCGGGCTGCCCAGCTCGCGCGCCACCCGCAGCAAGGCTTCGCGGGTAATGGCGGGATCGGTGGTGAACAGCACCAGCGCCTCGCCTTTGCTGCTGTCGCTTTTGGCGGTGGCGGCATGCAGTTTTTCCGGCGACAGCCGCTGCGCCAGCAATTCGACGCTCTCGAGCGACACCATCTCCCCCGCCAGCTTGGCGAAGCGCTTCACGCGGCCGCGAATGGTGCAGTAACCCTGCTCATCCAGGCTGACGATATCGCCGGTGTCGTACCAGCCCGGCTGCAGCACGCCGTTCGCATCTTCCGCCGCCGGCGGCTCCAGCTCGCCGGGGCGCTCAACCCGCAGATAGCCTTTCATGATATTCGGCCCCTTCAGCTGCAGGCGGCCGCCGTTATCGATGCCCGGCACCGCGATCAGGCGCGCCTCCATTTGCGGCATGATGCGGCCAACGGTGCCCACTTTCGTCGCCAGCGGCACGTTAATGGAGACCACCGGCGCGCACTCGGTCACGCCATAGCCTTCCAGAATGCGAATGCCGTATTTGTCCTGGTAGATCTGTTTGGTGCTGTCCGCCAGTTTTTCCGCGCCGGCCACCACGTAGCGCAGGCGGGCGAAATCATACGGATGCGCGAAGCGCGCATAGTTGTTGAGGAAGGTCGCCGTGCCGAACAGCACCGTGCAGTTGCGGTCATACACCAGCTCTGGCACCACGCGATAGTGTAGCGGGCTGGGGTAGAGGAAAATGCGGCTGCCGGTGATCAGCGGCGTGAGCAGCCCCACCGTCAGGCCGAACGAGTGGAACAGCGGCAGCGACGACATGAAGCGGTCGCGCGGCGTGAAGTCGGCGATGGTGCGAATTTGTTCTACGTTGGCCAGCAGGCTGGCGTGCGAATGCACCACGCCCTTGGGATGGCCTTCGGAACCGGAAGTAAACAGGATCAGCGCCGCGTCTTCCGGGCGTTGCGGCAACGCCGCGCGCTGCGGCTGCAGCAAATGCCGCAAAATCCACAGCTTGTCCGCCAGCGTGACCGTATCTTTCAAATCTTCCAGATACACCCAGTTGGCTTGCGGCACCTGTTCCGGCAGGTGAGTCAGCTTGCCCTTTTCCAGAAACTGGCGCGAGGTGACGATGGTCTTGATGCCGGCGGCAAGCATCGCGCTGTTCAGGCCGTTGGCGCCGGCGGTGTAGTTGAGCATCGCCGGGATGCGGTTACGCAGCGAAGCGCCGAAGATCGCCGCCGCGGTGATGGTGGCGTTCGGCAACAGCAACCCGACGTGTTCCCCTTCGGCGGTAAAGCGCTGCAGAATACGGCTGACGCCCAGCGATTTCTTGATCAACGTCTGGTAACTGTCTTCTTTGAAAGCGATGTCTTCGATACAGGGCTTGCGGCGCCCGTAGCGGTGCTGCGCCGCCAGCAAGGCATGGAACAGCGTCTGCGGTTCGCGCGTATCCATCCGCGCCCACATCATGATCTGCATCAGCCGATCGCCCGCCAGCGCCCGGCGTTCACGCGCGCGCGGCGCTTCCGGCATCGGCAACGTGGTCGGCGGCAAGATGCGGATGCTGATTCGCGGGAACCAGCGGATTTTGAATACCCCGGCCATGCGGCCGAACGGGCTGAATTCAGGCCCGTCGATCCGCACCGGCACCACGGTGGCGCCCGATTTGGCGGCGATAAACGCCGCGCCGTCGTAGATTTTCATCAGCGCGCCGGTCACGGTGATGCGCCCTTCAGGGAACACCACGATCGGCCGCCCCTGCTCAACCATCCGCACCAGCTGTTTGATGGCCATCGGCTTGGTGGGATCGAGCGAGACGAAATCGATGTAGGGCCGCAGCCAGCGCATAAACCAGCTCTCGCCGATGCTGGCGTAAACCGCAAACACCGGTTTAATCGGCAGAAACAGCGCCAGCAGCACGCCGTCGAGGAAAGAGACGTGGTTCGGCGTAATCAGCAGTTTTTGCCGCTCGAAGTGCTGGACGTCCCCTTCGACCCGAACCCGAAACAGCAGGCGAAACAGCGCGCGCAGCAGTGA
The DNA here is from genome assembly GCF_052168715.1 of Serratia sp. CY44782. NCBI lineage: Bacteria > Pseudomonadati > Pseudomonadota > Gammaproteobacteria > Enterobacterales > Yersiniaceae > Serratia > Serratia sp. CY44782. The sequence goes on along the minus strand of NZ_JBJNME010000010.1, from coordinate 149,448 downwards.
AAAGATCATGCCCTTCTCCCTTGGCCATGGAGGCGTAAATCGTTGTAGGGAAAAGAATACTATATGGCAGGCAAAAAAAAACCTACGCATCCGCGTAGGTTGGTGCAATTGAAAATGGCTTCAACATACAGAGTATGCTGATTTCTCACCAATCAATACCTCTGGGATCACCTACTCTAGAGAGATGGCGTGCAGGAAACTACCGGCGAATCGCAAGAGTTCTGCTCCAAATGCAACCAGCTGTAAATTTCCCGCGATCTGCTGTAATAACTCAATGAAACTTAAACCTTCCCGCAGCGGCGAAAAAATAAATATAACAACGACGGCGAGCCGGTTATCCCGACGCGAAATCGTCATTCATCGCGCGCTAACCTCGACCAGGCAACTCATGGCGTTCGGCCCCTGCGTCAACGATGAGGTGCCGATATCCAGCGTCAGCACGTTCGGGTTGCCCGCCTGTTCGACCGGCCGGCGCTGCGCGTCGTAACCCGGCTCGAACCAGGCGCCGGTCGCCATCAGCACCACACCGCGCGTCACGCCGTCGGTGAGGGTCGCCCCCGCCAGGCAGCTGCCGCGCGCATTGCTGACCAGCACTTCGCTACCCTCTGCCACGCCGCGCTGCGCCGCGTCTTCCGGATGCATATACAGGGTTTCGCGCCCAGCGGTCTTATTGCCCTGCGCCAGCGGCGCCGGATCCATCTGGCTATGCAGACGATCGCTCGGCTGGATGGAGATCAAATGCAGCGGCCAGGTTTTGGCCTGCGGCGCGCCCAGCCACTCCACCGGCGGCCGCCACTGCGGATGCGGCGCGAAATCCTCGTAGCGATAACCGGCGATCCGTTCGCTGAACAATTCGATCTTGCCGCTGGGCGTCTGCAGCGGACTAGCCTGCGGATCGGCGCGGAACTCGTCAAAAAAGACGAACTCCTTGGGCGGCGCGGGCAGTTCGACATAGCCCCGGTGCCAAAAATCCTCAAACTCGGGCCAGGCGACGCCGGCACGCCGCTGCGCCGCGCCGCATTGCCGATAGATCTCTTCGATCCAGGCCCGCTCGTCGCGGTTTTCGGTAAAGCGTTCGCGATAGCCCAGGCGCTCCGCCAGATCGGCGAAGATGTCAAAATCGTTGCGCGCCTGATGCTGCGGCGCAATCGCCTGATGCATCGCCAGCACGTAGCGATCGCGCGAGGAGCCGCCGATATCGTTGCGCTCCAGCGAGCTGGTGACCGGCAACACGATATCCGCCATTTTGGCCGCCGCCGTCCACCAAATATCTTGTACGATCACCGTATCCGGCTTCTGCCAACCTTCCACCAGCCGGTTCAGCTGCTGATGATGATGGAACGGGTTGCCGCCGGCCCAGTGCACCAGGTGGATATCCGGGTAATGCCGCGTCTCGCCGCAAAATTGATAGGCTTCGCCGGGGTGCAGCAGCATGTCGCAGATGCGCGCCACCGGGATCGCCAGCCCGGCCGGGTTATCCCCTACCGGCATGGTCGGCACGGGGGTGTCCACGCGCGGGTTACCGACGCCGTTCATCGATCCGTGGCCGAAGGAAAAGCCGCCACCCGGCAGCCCCACCTGGCCCAGCATCGCCGACAGCGCGATCATCATCCAATACGGTTGCTCGCCGCGGTGCGCGCGCTGCACGGAGTAGGAACAGGTGATAAAACTGCGCACGCCGATCAGCTGCCGCGCCAGCCGCGCGATGCGCGCCGCCGGAATGCCGGTAATGGCGCAGGCCCAGGCCGGCGTTTTCACCACGCCGTCGCTCACGCCGTTCAGGTAATCCGCCAGCTGTTGATGGCCTACGCAGTGGCTGTGCAGGAAGGCTTCGTCCTGCGCACCCAGCTGCTGGATTTCGTAAGCCAGCGCCAGCATCAGCGCCACGTCGGTATTCGGCCGGATCGGGATCCACTCCGCGTTGACGAACCCGGGGCAGTCGTCGCGCATCGGGCTGATGTTGACAACCGGCGTGCCCTTCTGCGCCAGCTTTTGTAGCCAGGGCTTGAGCGCATGCTCCGCCGCGCCGCCGGAAGAAACCTGGGCGTTTTTCAGCGCCAGCCCGCCAAACGCCACAAACAGCTCGCAATGCTCCACCACGCTCGGCCAACTGGTGACGCGCCCGGTCAACGGCGAGAAAGTGCCGATCACATACGGCAGGAAAAACTGCGCCGCGCCCCAGCTGTAGTTTCCCTGCTGATCGACCCCGCCGCCGCCGCTGAAATAGAATCGCCGCACCAGCGAGCGCGCATGATGCAAACGCCCGGCCGACGACCAGCCATAAGAGCCGGTAAACAGCCCGGAGGCACCGTAGCGATCGCGCACCCGGCGGTTCTCCTGCGCCACCAAATCGAGCGCTAGCTCCCAGTCCACCTCGACGAAGTCTTCCCTGCCGCGCAGCGTGCGGTCGCTGCCCTCGCGCTTTTGCAGCCACGAGCGGCGCACCGCCGGCTTGCGAATACGTTTGTCGGAGTAAACCATCGGTGCGATGGAATCGAGCAATGGCGAAGGATCGGGATCGTCGGCGAAGGGTTCACAGCGGATAAGCCGGCCGTCTTCAACCACGGCGGTATAAGCGCCCCAATGGGCGAGCTGCGGATAGCGTTTAATGGACATGGCGTTCTCGGCGCAAATCGGAATGCACAGACGTTACCTCAGCCCGTCGCCAGAGCCAACGTACAAATTGCGCTATCGTTCGGCGGCCGATGGTTATGCGTACAGACTCGAAGAGATTCTGCAACGGCCGCCACAAGTTGCGCACGAGACCGCTTGCAGCCCCGGTTGTTTTCCGCAAAACTGAGGGATGTAAGCGATTACCCAGGATGTATTGACTGATATGGCTACGATAAAGGATGTTGCCAGGCTGGCGGGTGTTTCCGTGGCCACGGTATCCCGCGTGATAAATAATTCCCCCAAGGCCAGCGAAGGGTCACGCACCGCGGTGCTGGCCGCCATGGAACAGCTGCAGTATCACCCTAACGCCAACGCTCGGGCGCTGGCGCAGCAATCCACCGAGACGCTGGGCCTGATCGTCTCCGACGTTTCCGATCCCTTCTTCGGCGCGATGGTCAAAGCGGTCGAGCAGGTGGCCTACGCCACCCACAATTTTCTGCTGATTGGCAACGGTTACCACGACGCCGAAAAAGAGCGCCAGGCGATTGAACAGCTGGTGCGGCACCGCTGCGAAGCGCTGGTGGTGCACGCCAAGAGACTGAGCGATCGGGAACTTTGCGGCTGGATGCAACAGATCCCGGGCATGGTGCTGATCAACCGCACGCTGCCGGGTTTTGAAACGCGCTGCGTGGCGCTCGACGATCGCTACGGCGCCTGGCTGGCGACCCGTCATCTGATCCAGCAAGGGCATCAGCGCATCGCCATCATCTGCTCTACCCACCAGATTTCCGACGCCACCGATCGCCTGCAGGGCTATCTCGACGCGCTGCAGGAGCACGGCATTGCGGTGGATGAAAAGCTGATCGCCTACGGCGAGCCGGACGAGATCGGCGGCGAACAGGCGATGACCGAATTGCTCGGCCGCGGCCGTTCGTTCTCCGCCGTTACCTGCTACAACGATCCGATGGCCGCCGGCGCGCTGTCGGTGCTGAGCGACAACAGCGTCGACGTACCGGGGGAAATTTCGCTGATCGGTTTCGACGACGTGCTGATTTCGCGCTACCTGCGGCCGCGCCTGACCACCATTCGCTACCCTATCGTAGCGATGGCCACCCAGGCGGCAGAGCTGGCCCTGGCGCTGGCCAACCGCCAACCGCTGCCGGAAATCACCAACATGTTCAGCCCGACGCTGGTGCGCCGCCACTCGGTCGCCACCCTCAACAACGCGCACGAACAGCCTTAATTCGCACCGCCGCATGACGCTGTGAAGCGGGCGCAAGGCCCCCGCCCGCTTATCAGATAAGTTCCAGCGCGATCAGTTCTTCGATGGTTTGGCGGCGGCGGATCAGGCGCGGCTCGCCGTTTTCGAACAGCACTTCAGGCAACAGCGGACGGCTGTTGTAGTTGGAGGACATCGATGCGCCGTAGGCGCCGGTGTCGTGGAATACCAGATAATCGCCGATCTGGACCGGCGGCAGTTCGCGGGTTTCCACGCCGCCGCCCGCCTGCTGGGTGAACACGTCGCCGGATTCGCACAGCGGCCCGGCGATCACCGTTTCGCGCAGCGGTTGCCCCGAGGTATCGCGCCCATCGGCCGGCAACAGCGAAATATGATGATAGCTGCCGTACATCGCCGGGCGCATCAAATCGTTAAAACCGGCGTCCACCAGCACGAAGTGGCGGCTGCCCATGTCTTTTACCGCCCGCACTTCGGCCACCAAGACGCCCGCTTCCGCCATCAGGAAACGCCCCGGTTCGATCTCCAGCTGCACCGGATGCCCCAGATGCGCGGCGATACGTTCACGCGCCCGGTTCCACAAACCGAAATAGTGTTCGGTATCGATCGCCTCTTCGCCGTACTGATACGGGATAGACAGGCCACCGCCGGCGGAAATGGCGCTGATGTCATGACCGAGATCGATCACCTGCTGCACCATCGCATCGCAGACCCGTTCCAGATGCTGGTAATCGACGCCGGAACCGATATGCATGTGCACGCCGATCAGCTTCAGGCCGTAGCGGCGGATCTTCTCCACCGCCTGCGGCAGGTCGGCATACCAGATACCGTGCTTGCTGTTCTCGCCGCCGGTGTTGGTTTTCTGGCTATGGCCGTGGCCAAACCCCGGATTAATGCGCAGCCACACCGGGTGCCCTGCGGAAACCTGGCCGAGCTGATCCAGCATGTCGATGGAGCCGGCGTTGACCGGGATCTTCAATTCGCTGACGCGCGCCAGCGTGGCGTGATCCAACACGTCCGCGGTAAACACGATCTCACTCGGTTCGCCGCCCGGCTGAAAACCGGCCCGCAGCGCCCGCTCGATCTCACCCAGCGATACCGAATCCACCTTTACGCCCTGCTCGCGCATCAAGCGCAAAATATGAATGTTCGAGCAGGCCTTCTGCGCAAAACGGACAGTGTCGAAGTGGCGCAGCTGAGCGATGCGCTGGCTGATGATGTCCGCATCATAGGCCCAGACCGGGCAGCCGAAACGCTGCGGCAAGGCCAACAGGTTAGCGGCGTTCAACGCGGTGGAGGTGTCGTGCAACGGGCGTGGCATGGCGATATTCCCAATTCGAAAATGACGGCAGATAACGCCATAGTGCCGCACGCTGAATTGGGTGGAAAATATCTATTTAGCCGTAGTCTATTCATTTATGATATGGTTTTCCCCTTAACCGAGCGGCCTCGCCATGCACAGCATCTCTTTACGGCAGATCGAAATCTTTCGGGCGGTGATGACCACCGGCAACCTGACCGAGGCGGCGGCCCTGCTGCAAACTTCGCAACCGACCGTCAGCCGCGAGCTGGCGCGCTTTGAAAAGCTGATCCGGCTGCAGCTATTCGACCGGGTGCGCGGTCGCTTGTCCCCCACGGTGCAGGGCCTACGGTTGTTCGAAGAGGTGCAGCGCTCCTATTACGGTCTCGATCGCATCGTCAACGCCGCCGCCGGCATTCGCCAGTTTCAGCAGGCGCAACTGTCGATCGTGTGCCTGCCGGTATTTTCCCAATCGCTGCTGCCGGCGGTGTGCCGGCCCTTTATCGAACGTTACCCAGAAGTCAGCTTCAGCGTCATCCCGCAAGAGTCGCCGCTGCTGGAAGAGTGGCTGTCTGCCCAGCGTCACGATCTCGGGCTGACGGAAACCACCCTGACGCCGGCGGGCACCGAGCGGGTGACGTTGATGACGTCGAACGAAGTCTGCGTGCTGCCGACGGGCCACCCGCTGCTGGTGAAAGATCGGCTGACGCCGCAGGACTTCGCCGGGCAGAACTTTATCAGTCTGTCGAGCACCGACAGCTATCGCCACCTGCTGGATGCGTTGTTCGGCGAACAGCGCGTCGAGCGCCGCATGGTGATGGAAACGCACAGCGCAGCGTCGGTGTGCGCCATGGTGAGGGCCGGCGTGGGGGTGTCGATCGTCAACCCGCTGACGGCGCTCGACTATGCCGGCAACGGTGTGCACGTGCGGCCGTTCAGCATCGACGTGCCGTTCACCGTCAGCCTGATCCGGCCGCTGCACCGCCCTTCATCGGCGCTGGTCACCGCCTTTATCGACCACCTTCATCAGCAGGCCGCCGCCTTTGCCGCCCGGCTGGCCGCCGCCGTCAGGCGCTGAAAGCGGCGTGGGAATATTGCCGAAGCATCAGCGCAGCGTCGCCTGCCACTGCGGATCGGTGGCGAACCACTCCACCAGAAAGTCCAGCATGGTGCGCAAGGTGGCGGGCATCTGGCGGCGTGAGGTATAGATGCCGTAGATGCCCATCGACTGCGGCCGGTAATCCGGCAACAGTTCGACCAGTTCGCCGCTGGCCAGCAGCGGCGCCGCCGAATAATAGGGCTGCATGGAAATGCCTGCCCCCTGCACCGTGCCGGCCATCAGCACCACCGACTCGTTGGCGCTCAGGTTGCCGCTGACCGCCACCGCCGATTTCACGCCCTGAGCATCGAAGTGCCACAGGCTTTTGCCGAAATAGGAGTAGGTCAGGCAGTTGTGCAACGCCAGATCCTGCGGTTGACGCGGGGTGCCGTGCGCCGCCAGATACGCCGGCGCGGCGCACACCACCGATGCGCAGGTGGACAGCGGGCGGGCGATCAGGTTGGGATCCAGCTCGTTGGTGATGCGCAGCGCCAGATCGATGCGCTCTTCCACCAGGTTCACCGCCCGGTTGTTCATCTGTAGATCGACCGCCACCTGCGGGTGACGCTTCAAATACTGAGCGACGGCCCCCACCAGCGCCGTTTGCCCGAGCGACTGCGAACAGGTGATGCGCAGCAGGCCGCGCAGCTCATCGCTCTGCCCTTCCTCCACCAGGTCGATCTCCCCCGCCAGCGCCAGCATTTGCCGGCAGCGTTCCAGAGTACGCTCCCCGGCGTCGGTCAGACTAAGCTTACGGGTAGTGCGGTGCAGTAAACGCGCTCCGGCCCATTGCTCCATCTGCGCCAGGTAGCGCGTCACCATCGCGCGCGACATCTCCAGCGTTTCCGCGGCGGCGATCATGCTGCCGCGATCGACGATGGTGACAAAAACCTCAGCGGCGGTAATGCGATCCATGATTAGTCCGATTTATGCAACGAATAATTGCTTATTATCCGGTTTTTCTATCGCTTTATGCAACCTAACATCATTACAACATTAACCGATACCCAAGGACCTCTGCCCATGTTTAAGAAATCACTGTTAACTCTGGCCTTCACCGGCGTCGCCACCCTCAGCACCTACGCCACCGCGGCCGATACCCTGACCATGGAAGTGTATAACCCGGGCGAGAAAAGCGTGTTCCCGGTGTCTTCCGAAATCATCAGCGGCAAACACGAAGTGGCGCTGATCGACGCTCAGTTCCAGCGTAACGATGCCGAAGCGCTGGTGAAAAAGATCAAGGCAACCGGCAAGAAACTGACCACCGTTTATATCAGCCACTCAGACCCGGATTTCTATTTCGGTCTGGACGTGATTAAAGCGGCCTTCCCGGAGGCGAAAATCATCGCTTCGCCAGGCACCATCAAGGACATCAACGCCACCAAAGACGGTAAAGTCGCCTATTGGGGCCCGATCCTGAAAGACAACGCGCCGAAAACCGTGATCGTGCCGCAGCCACTGCAGGGCGACAGCTTCACCATCGACGGCCAGAAAGTGGAAGTGAAAGGCCTGAACGGCCCGACCCCCGATCGCACCTTCGTGTGGATCCCGGCGCTGAAGGCGGTCGTAGGCGGTGTCGCGGTCGCCGGTGACAACATCCACCCGTGGATCGCCGACAACCAGAGCGTGGAATCGCGCCAGCACTGGCAGCAGACGCTGAAAAACATCGAAGCGCTGAAGCCGCAGGTCGTCGTGCCGGGCCACTTCCTGCCGGGCGCAGCGCAAACGCTGGCATCGGTGCACTTTACCCAGAAATACCTGACCACGCTGGAAGCCGAACTGCCAAAAGCCAAGGATTCCGCCGCGCTGATTGAAGCGATGAAAAAGCACTACCCGACGCTGAAAGACGAGTCGAGCCTGGAACTGAGCGCGAAAGTGCTGAAAGGCGAGATGAAGTGGCCGCAATAAGCGCCCGTGCGTGATTGAACCAGTCCTGGCGCCGCGGTGAACTGCCGCGCGCCAGGCGAGGAGTAAAGATGACCGAAACCACTCTGCATTACATTTTCGATCCGCTGTGCGGCTGGTGCTACGGCGCCGCACCGCTGGTGAAAGCGGCTCATAGCCTCCCCGGGCTGAAGGTCGTGCCGCACGCCGGCGGCATGATGACCGGCAACAACCGCCGCCAAATTACCGACGAATGGCGCAACTACGTCATTCCGCACGACAAACGCATCGCCGAGATGACGGGCCAGCCTTTTGGCGAAGCCTATTTCAACGGCCTGCTGCGCGACACCACGGCGGTGATGGATTCCGAGCCGCCGATCACCGCTATCCTGGCGGCGGAAAAGCTGGCGGGACGCGGGCTGGACATGCTGCACCGCATTCAGCAGGCGCACTATCAGGAAGGCCGGCGCATCGCCGACACGCCGGTGCTGGAAGCGTTGGCGAAAGAGCTGGGGTTACCTTCAGCGGCGTTTATCGCCGAAATGCGTTTCAGCAGCGGCGCACCGACCGCGCAACACATTGCGGAAAGCCGGGCGCTGCTGGCCAAAGTGCAAGGCCAGGGCTTCCCGACCTTTGCGCTACAGGACAGCGAAGGCCGCCTGCATCTGCTGCCGGCCGGCAACTATCTGGGCAATGTGGAAGCCTGGAAGAACCTGCTGGGCGCCGCCGCGCTGGCGTAACCAACCTTTCTCGCCCCGGCTGCCGGGGCGGGTCATTCGACCCGCACGAACCGTCCTTCCGCCCGCACGTTGTGACCGAACCCGCAATCCCCGCGCGTGTGCATCTCCAACGCTTGCTCGCCAAACTCCAGCGTGACGTCGCAGACCTGCGCGCTTTCCGAATCATGCTGATGATAAACAGCTTTACCGTGCTCGATCGGCAGCTCGGCCGTGAAGTCGCCCATGTTCGGGCCGTAATACAGCCCCATCTGCGGCATGGCGTAGCCGGAGAAATCGATCAGCCAGCGCTCGCCCTGCGGCTTCACCACCACTTCGCTCCACACGCCGCGCCCGGCGTATTGCCAATACACACCGCCCGGCCCCTGCGGCTGCGGCCGCTGTGCCAGCCGTTGGCGCAACAGGCTCATGTTGTGCTGCGATTTGTCATCGTGCGGCGCCAGCGCCAGATAGGCCTGCGCCTTGAGCAATTCGCCGGCGTGCATCAGCGACAGCGCCACGTTGTTGTAAGCCGTGGCGACGGCCTGCTCGCTCAGGCCGCAAAACTCGCTCCAGGCTGCCTGATCGCGAAAGATGTCGGCAGCTTTGGCGTAATCCTGCCGCTGATAGGTCTTTTTTCCCAGCTCGGCGTAGCTCGCCACCTTTTGGCAGTCGGCGGCGATGTCCGGCTCGTCAATGTGCGCCCAGGCCCGGGCGCTGGCGAAGACGCCGCAGGTCAGCAACAGGGGAACCCAAGCCTTCATCGTTTATCCTTTCTGCAAAAATTCGGCGCCAGTATAACCGCCCGGCGGCGGAGTGTATGCCGCAATTGCGCCCATCTGCGCACCGCTGACGATTCAACCGCCTTATTTCAAACGGTTAGCGAGGTCAAAACTGCTTACAGTCGCGGTTTGTTTGTTACCGGCCCGCGGCCCATGCTGAACAAAATGCCGCAATTAACGAGTCGCTATGAACGCAACCCCCTTGCAGAAACACGCCGTTTGGCAGCTGATCAAACCCTTTTGGGTGTCGGAGGAGCGATGGCGCGCCTGGATGATGCTGATCGCCATCGTCGTCCTGTCGCTCGGTCTGGTCTATATCAGCGTGCAGATCAACCAATGGAACCAGGTGTTCTACGATGCGCTGCAGAACAAAAACTACCCGGTATTCAAGGCGCAGCTGTGGCGCTTTACCTATCTGGCGCTGATCTTCATCGTGCTGGCGGTCTACAAGATCTACCTGACTCAGGGGCTGCAGATGCGCTGGCGGCGCTGGATGACGGAAAAGTTCATGGAAAAATGGCTGGCGCACCAGGCGTATTACCACACCGAGCAGCAGCAGATCGTCGATAACCCCGATCAGCGTATTGCCGAAGATCTCAACGTATTGACCCAATATACCCTGTCGCTGTCGCTCGGGCTGCTCTCCAGCCTGGTGACGCTGTTTTCCTTTATCGACATCTTGTGGCACGTCAGCGGGCCGATGACCTTCGCGCTCGGCCAGCACGCCATCACGCTGCCCGGTTATATGGTGTGGTTCGCACTGCTGTATGCGGTGCTGGGATCGCTGCTGATCTGGTGGGTCGGCAAACCGCTGGTCATGCTGGGCTTCAATCAGGAACGGTACGAGGCGAACTTCCGTTTCGGCCTGATCCGCATCCGCGAAAACAACGACGCCATCGCGCTGTACCACGGCGAACCGCGCGAGGCGCAGCAGCTGGGCGATCGTTTCGACACCATTCGCAGCAACTGGTGGGCAATTATGCGCATCACCCGGCGGCTGAACATCGCTACCAACTTCTACGGCCAGTTCGCCATCGTGTTTCCCCTGCTGGTGGCCGCGCCGCGCTACTTCTCCGGCGCCATTCAGATGGGCGGCCTGATGCAGATCGCCTCGGCCTTCGGCCAGGTGCAGGGTGCGCTGTCATGGTTTATCGACGCGTTTAACGATTTGGCGACCTGGAAAGCCTGCGTCAACCGTTTGGCCGGCTTCAACGCCGCCGTCGATCAGGTGCATCATCAGCCGCGCGGCATTCAGCTGCGGGAAGAGACCGCCCATCCGTTAACGCTGGATAACCTCAGCCTGAACTTGCCCGACGGCCAGCCGCTGCTGGCCGGCGCCGAGATGACGCTGCAACGCGGCGATCGCCTGCTGATCGTCGGCCCTTCCGGCTGCGGCAAGTCGACGCTGCTGCGGGCCATCGCCGGTATCTGGCCTTACGGCGCGGGGGCCATCGGGGTAGCGGCCAATGCCAACACGCTGTTCCTGCCACAGCGCAGCTACATTCCGATCGGCACGCTGCGTGAAGCGTTGAGCTATCCGAGTCTGGCATCGGAATACAGCGATCCGCAGCTGATGCGGGTGCTGGAAAACTGCCGCCTGAAGCACCTGCAGCGCTGGCTGGATACCTCCGCCAACTGGAGCCATCGCCTGTCGCCGGGCGAGCAACAGCGGCTGGCGTTCGCCCGCGCCCTGTTGATTCGCCCGAACATCCTGTTCCTCGACGAGGCCACCAGCGCGCTGGACGACGAAACCGAACAGTTGATGTACTGCCTGCTGGTGGATGAACTGCCGGACGTGACGCTGATCAGCGTAGCGCACCGCAACAGCGTGGCGAAGTACCACCAGACCTGCTGGCGCTTCAGCCGCAGCGAAGATCAACCGGCGCGCCTGGCGCTGAGCCCGCTGCCGGTATAACCCGCAGACCGACGGCGTTCGTTCAGATGCCGTCGGCTTGTACGTCTTCGCATTTCACCCGGCGGCGCTCATGCCACAGGCTGGTCAGGCCGCGTTTGCCGCACGCCAGCGCCACCTCGCGAAACTCATCCAGGCTCAACCCGTCGCGCTCCAGCATCATTTCCGCCGCCAGCTGCATATTGACGCCGGTCAGCACTTCGCAATCGCCCTGCGCATCCGCCAGTTCGCAGGCGCTGCGAAACGGCGAGCCGCCGAGCATGTCGGTGAGAAACACCACGCCGTCCGGCTGCGCCACCGCCGCCAGCGCCGAGCGCAAGGCGTCGTTGAGCTGCGCGGTGCTCATCTGTTCGGGGAAATCGACCGCCGCGCAGTGCGGCTGCGGCCCCACCACCTGCTCCACCGCCTGCAACAGCCCGGTGGCGAAGCCGCCGTGGCCGGTAATCACAATGCCTGGCATAGCCCACTCCTCACAAAATGCCGATAAATTTGCCCGCCACGCCGATCACAACGGTGACGCCAATCAGCTTCACCGGCGAGAAACCGCGCTTCATCAAGAAGAAAATGAGCAGCGTGAAGCACAGCGGCAACAGGTTGGGCATCAACTTGTCCAGCACGTCGGTCTGCAACGCCACGCTGGCCTTGCCGGCATGCATCACCAGCGGCGTGGACAGGTGCACATACGAGGCCACCAGTGCGCCGATCACCGTCATGCCGACGATCGACGCGGCGTGAGAAATGCGCCGGGTGTGGGTCTTCAACAGCGCCAGCGCGCTGGTGCCGGCCTGATAGCCGTAGTGCGCCAGCCCGAAGCGCAGGCCGAAGTGGAACAGGTTGAACAGCAGCAGGAAGACGATCGGCCCGAACAGGCTGCCCTCCAGCGCCAGCGAAGCGCCTATCCCGGCGCAAATCGGCAGCAGCGTCAGCCAAAACAGCGCGTCGCCGATGCCGCCGAGCGGCCCCATCAGCGCCACTTTCACCGCGCGAATGGTGGAGATCTTCTCCTTGTTCTGTTCCATCGCCAGCACCAGGCCGGACAGGAAGGTGACGTCGAACGGGTGCACGTTGATAAATTCCATGTGCATCTTCATCGAGTTGGCCAGATCCTGCGGGTTGCGGTGGATCTTGCGCAGCCCGGGGATCAGCTGATACAGCCAGCCGCCGGCCTGCATGCGTTCATAGTTGAACGACGCCTGCAGCAGCAGCGAACGCCAGGCCATGCGGTTGATGTCGCCGCGCGTCAGCGCTTCGGCGGGCTGGCTGTCCAGGTAGTCGTCCTGCTCCACCTGGCTGGTGGCCAGCGCCTGCGCCATGCGTTGCTCGGCCTTTTGCGCCAGCAGATCGTCGGAATCGTTAAATGCCATCTTCGGCGTCCTCCTGCGGAGCGGGCCGGGCCGTCGCCTCTGCCGCGCCGCGTTGCGTGTTGAAGAAGTCGATCAGGGCGATCGCCAGGGCACCCAGCGCCACCGCCAGGATCGGCAGCTTGAGGAACGTGACCGAGATGAAGCCAAGGATAAAATAGGCCACGTAGGTTTTTTTCATCATCACCTTCATCAGCAGCGAGAAGCCGATCGCCGGCATCATGCCGCCCGCCACCGCCAACCCGTCCAGCAGCCAGCCCGGCGCCTTCTGCACCATGGCGCTGGCCGCATCGGCGCCGAAGTAAATCGGCAGAAATGCCACCACGAAATAGAAGATGAACAGGATGCTGATGCCGAGATAGTTCACCCGTTCGATGCCGCGCCAGTTCAGCTCCTTCACCATGCGATCGCAGCGGTGCATCATCGGCGAGAACAGCGTAAACAGCAGCGTGATGCAGCCCTGCACCGCAATCGAGAAGGGTACCGCCACGCCGATCGCCACTTTAGGATCGGCCTTGGTCAGAATGGCGAACGCGGTGCCGATCACCCCGCCGATCACCACGTTCGGCGGTTGGGCGCCCGCCAGCGGCACCATCCCCATCCACACCAGCTCCAGCGTGCCGCCCACCAGCAACCCGGTGTAGACGTCGCCCAAAATCAGCCCCACCAGCGGCCCCATCACCACCGGCCTGTGGAAGTGGGTCAGGCCGTCGAACAGGTCAACCCCCGCCAGCCCGGCCAACAGCGCAATCAATAACGCATCCGTCAACATGCTTTCCCCCTGGCTCAAAAGAGCAGTTTGCCGATCGCCTCGCCCGCCTCATCCGGCACCCGGCGCACTTCGCACTCCACGCCCAGCGCCGCCAGCGCGCGAAACGCGGCCACGTCGCCGTCGTCCAGCGACACCGTTTTGTGCACCTGCCGCTTTCCCTCGGCGAAGTGCATATTGCCGACGTTGACGAACCGGATCGGCACCCCGCCGCGCACCAGCGTCAACACGTCCTGCGGCGTTTTGCACACCAGAAAAATCTTCTGCCGATCCGCCGCCTTGTGGATCACGTCGATGGTTTTCTGCAGCGTGAAGTAGCGGGTCTGCACCCCTTCCGCCACCACCATGTCCATCAGGTTCTGCTGCACCGGATCGGCGGCCGCCTCGTCGTTGGCCACCACCACCAGGTTGGCGCCGAGGGTATTGGTCCAGGTCACCCCCACCTGGCCGTGCACCAGGCGGTTGTCGATGCGGGTCATTAAAATGTTCGGCATGTCAGCGGCCCTCCGGGTAGCAGGCGGCGTGATAATCGTCGAGCACCTGCGTCACTTTATGCAGCACCCACTCCTGCGGATCGGCGCTCAATTCGCCGGCGTTCAGCGCCCGCGCCTGATCCGGCAGGTATTGGCTGAGCAGCGCCAGCGGCGCCGGGCTGCGGCGCAGGTTGTCCAGCAAACCGTCGACCGCCTGCTGCACCTGCGGCTGCGGCCAGTAGTAACGCACCCGATCGCTCAGGCTGTAGTGGCGATCGAGATACTGCTGGTGCGGCGTGCCGTGGTAGTAGCGGCTCCACTGCTGCGGCTGCTCGCGCATCACCTGCTCCAGCGTGGCGCACAGCTGCGCCGACTGGCGTTCCCCCAGCCATTCACGCTCGATGCGATCGAGGGCGAACAGCGCTTCGCGCAGCGCGAAGGTCAGCGCCGGCCCCACCTTCAGGATGGCGAAGTGATCGCGCACCAGTTGGCGGTAGGCCTGCGGTGGTTGGTAGTCCGTAGAGTGCGCTTCATAGATCATGCCCGGCTGCCGTTCGATGAAATGGCTCAATGCGTCGGCGCGCTGCGGTTGGTAATGCTCAACGCTGTGGTGATCGAACTCGACGCCCGGCTGTACCACCAGCGCGATAGTTCGCTGCCAGGCATCGTTCAGCTCGGCTTTTTGCCAGGCGATGCGGTGCGTTTCCAGCGTTTGCGCCACCGCCTGCGGCGTGGTGACCTGCAGACCCGCCAGCGCCTCCTGCGCGCCGCCCGGCACCGGCACTTCGGTGCCGATCACATAAACCGGCGCTTCGCCGCCGCTCTGCGCCCAGGCCCGCTCCGCCACCGCGCACAGGCGCGCCGCACGCTCAGCGACCGTGGCATCCCCCAGGGGCGAGGGATCGCCGGCGCACGACATGGAACAATCGAGGTGAATTTTGCGAAATCCGGCGCGAACGTAATCGTCGATCAAGGTTTCCGCCAGCGCCATCGCCTCCTGAGCCGGGCGATCTTGCCAGGCGTTGGGCCCCAGATGATCGCCGCCCAGCCACACTCTCTCGCGCGCCAGGCCAACCTCATCCGCCAGGCGCCACAGCGCATCGCGGAACTGGGACGCCGTTTGGCCGGTATAGCCGCCGAACTGATTGACCTGGTTGGACGTCGCCTCTACCAATACCGGCGTGCCGCGTGCTTTGGCCTGCCGCAGCGCGGCCTTCAGAACCCAGGGATGGGCGGAACAGACGGAAAAGATCCCGACCGGCATACCGGCCTTGTGCTGCTCGACAAGCTGTAACAACTGCTGCATGAAGCCCCCATGCAGGCGCCCTGCTACCGATCGGCGATGATGACCTCCACGCCCAGCTCGGTTAACGCCCGCTCGTAATCGTCCGGAAGACGGCTGTCGGTGATCAGCCGATGGATTTGCCCGGCTTCGCGAATCATGCAAAAGCTCTTGCGACCGAATTTGCTGGCATCCGCCACCGCGATAATCTCGCGCGCCACCTCGCACATTACGCGATTGAGGTGCGCCTCACCGGGGTGAGGCGTGGTGATGCCGGCGCTCAGATCGAACCCGTCGACGCCCAAAAACAGCTTGTCGAAGCGGTACTGACGCAATTGCTGCTCGGCAGCCGGACCGTAGAGCGAGTATGAGTTGCGGCGCACGCTGCCCCCCAGCACCATGACCTCCACCCCGTCGTTTCCCGAAAGCTCGTAGGCAATGTTCAGCGCATTGGTCATCACCACCAGATCGCGCCGCCCCTTCAGGAACGGCACGATCTGCGCGGTGGTGGAACCGGAATCGAGGATCAGCGCATCGCCGTCGCGCACATAGCCGGCCGCCGCGTTGGCGATCAGCGTTTTGACGTCGCGATTCAGCCGCCCTTTGTCCCGCAACGGCCGATCGAAAGCGAATTGCTGATTGAGCATCGCGCCGCCGTAAGCGCGCAGCGCACACCCTTTTCGTTCCAGAAAGCGCAGATCGTTGCGGATCGTCACCGTGGATACCGCAAACTGTTTGCTGAGCTGCTCCACGCGCACGCTGCCGTGCTCGCATAACAGATCGATGATGTGTTCACGTCGCTTTGCGGTATTCACTGGCATGAGCTGCGGTCCTCAGGTTTCCGGCATCGCCGGGGAGAAGATGGCTTTCGCTCTACTGCGCTGGCATTACAGCAAAGCGAAAGCAATGAAATTGTGATCGGGCTTACAGCCCCGTTTTAGCAAAAAAACCGCCAAAAAACCTTTCGAATCGAAACGGATCGAAAAGCCAAAAAGCGGGTGGGAGGAAAAGTGAAATGCCATGACGGGCGCAAGCGCCGGAGGGCCACGGCGCCGACGGCGAGGAAAGCGAAAGCGGCGCATGGCGCGCCCCGCGCCATGACTTTTAGTTCGCTCAGTGACCAGGATCACATAATGGCAATTATCCTGCGGCCGGCAGGGGTTAACCGCCATCATCCCGCCGGCCCGTCCCCTTGTCAGCGTGAGCCATCTTCCCTACACTTGCGATCGGATACCGCCAATTTGTCGGTACGTAAGCGTTAACGTCAATCAACGCATCACGCCATGCAGCACTGATTGACTGCATGCCCTGGTGCGAGGAACCCATGCCGCAACCCGCTTCATCCCCAGCGTCCACCGCGACCCCACGTCGCCGTTTACACCGCCCTGTCCTGCTGATCGTCGGCATTATCCTGATCGCGGCCAACCTGCGCGCCGCCCTGACCAGCGTCGGCCCACTGTTGGAGCAGATCCAGCAACAGCTGGCGTTGTCCGCCACCGCCGCCGGCCTGATCAACTCGTTGCCGCTGATCCTGTTCGCCGTTCTCTCACCGCTGACGCCAACGCTGGCGAAACGCATCGGCATCGAGCGCACCCTGGGCCTCGCTCTCGCGCTGCTGGTCTGTGGCATCGCGCTACGTTCCCTGCCGCAAGACGCCATGCTCTGGCTGGGTAGCATCCTGATCGGCGCCGCCATTGCCTTTGCCAACGTCGTGCTGCCGACGCTGGTGAAAAGAGATTTCCCGCATCGCGCCGCCGCGATGATCGCCGCCTATGCGGCGGTGATGTCACTGGTTGCCGCCATCGCCTCCGGTCTGGCGGTGCCGCTGGCTGCCCTGGCCGACCTCGGCTGGCGGTTCTCCTTGCTGTGCTGGGCTTTGCCCGCGTTGCTGGCGCTGCTGGTGTGGCTGCCGCAGCTGCGGCGCTCGGCCACTCCCGCCGCCAAAGAACCGCAACCGACGGAGCCACAGCGCTATCGTTCTCCCTGGGGCAGCGCGCTGGGTTGGCAAGTGGCGATGTTTATGGGGCTGCAATCGATCGCTTTCTACACCATCATCGGCTGGTTCAGCGCCTTTGCCGCCAGCCACGGCACTTCCGCCCAGCAGGCCGGATTCGAGCTGTTCGTTTACCAGGTGGTCGCGATCGTCGCCAACTTTGTCATGGTGGTGATTTTGCCGCGGGCGCGCGATCAGCGGGCAATCGCGCTGGGCAGTTCCCTGCTGATCTTCATCGGCGTCGGAGGATTATTGGTGCAACCCGCCAGTTCACTGGTGTGGCTGACGTTTGCCGGGTTGGGGGCGGGGAGTTCGCTGGTGCTGGCGCTGTCGTTCTTTGGGTTACGCAGCCAGCATCATCATCAGGCGACGCTGCTGTCGGGTATGGCGCAATCCGTCGGCTATTTGTTGGCAGCGCTAGGGCCCACGTTGTTCGGCCTGCTGCACGATCTGACGGATGGCTGGCGTTTGCCGCTGATCGCCCTGCTGTGCCTGACCGTTTTGCAAATGCTGTTCGGCGCATTGGCCGGCCGCAGCCGCGTGATCAGCTAGCGCCGTTGGGCGATGGGCCGCACTGGCTCAGGCGCGTTATCCAGCCACAAGTCTTCAATAAAGGCGCGTTGCTCATCGCTCAACACCCACGAAGGCGGGATTTTGGACTGCGCACGACGCTGGGCGCCCTCACGGTTTTTAGCCTGCTTTTTGTTCACAAATCGCCTTCCTGCTTAACCAGCTTAATTCAGTAACCAATAAATCACGGCGGCGATGAGTAGCCAGAACAGCCCACTACCGATAAATACACACAGCCATGCTTTACGTTTGATATTTGATCCATCCTTGCTCACCACAGCGCCCTCAACAAATAGATTAAACCATTCAAATTGAGATTATCGATCTATTTTAACGATCGATAAAGTCGTTTTTTCCTATGGCATTTTAAAAAACTGCTGCTACCCATAGACCTGTACTGCGGCCTCAGTAAGAACGGCACCGTGGATACCACTGTTATCGGCAGCCGATAACTTGTATTGATAGGCGAACGAATGTGCAGTGTGCCACACCTTGAAAGGTCAAAATTAAACCACTGGTAAATAATTCAACCATCAATTATTTGACTGGTCATAAGGCAAATCGGCAACAGACCGAGCTGAAGGGGGAAGAGAAAATGAAGCGACGTACTGAGATTCTGCGGGGAGAAGCGCCGGCCCGTTTTGCTCTCGCCCGGGCCGGCGTGAGTTAGCCGATTCTGCTGACGGAATCCCGGCTGGCGTGTTCACGCTCGATGCCGGTCAACTCGCGCAAATGGCCGGAGCGCATTTCAAGCAGCCGATCGGCATGTTCGAAGTAGTGATCGTCATGGCTGATGGCAAACACCGTTTTGCCCAGCGCGCGCAATTCAGGCAACAGCTCACGATAGAAAATCCGCCGGAACTGCGGATCCTGATCTGCGGCCCATTCATCCAACAACAGAATATCGCGCTGCTCTGCCACCGCCAACAGCAGAGCCAGGCGTTTACGCTGCCCCTGCGACAGCTGCGGGTTGGTCACCCTGGCGCCGTCGAACTGCAGTTTGCTTTTCATATTCAACCGCTCAAGCCAGCCGGCGACCAATTCCGCATCGGGTTCACCGCCTTCCGGCCCTTGCAAACGATCGAACTGATGAAAATCGGTAAAAATCGCCGAAAACAGCCGACGGTAGTTCGGCATATCCGCCGCGGTTTGTGTGACGCCATCCAGAACGATGTGCCCGCTCACCGGTTGGTACAACCCGGTCAACAACATCGCCAGCGTTGACTTGCCACTGCCGTTGCCGCCGATCAGAAAGACCAACTCACCACGCCGCAGCGTCAGATTGAGCGGCCCGACGGCAAAACCGGACTGCTGTTCCGTATCCGCATAGTGAAAAACCACGTCGCGAAGCTCCAGCGTCTGCCAGGAACGGCCGACGGCGGCAGGAAACGCCGCTTGATACTCGGCCAGGCGCAGCGTCTTCAGCTTGTTAAAGGCCACTTCGGCGCTGACCAGCGTCGGAAATGCCCCAACCGCCTGCAGTAATGGCGTGCGCAAGAACAGCAGCGTCAGTGAATAGGTGGCGGCCACCGCCGAGTCCGCCCATCCCAGACTGTTAGCCATAAAGAACACCAGCCCAATCGCGCCTAACATCATGATATTTGACCAGTTGAGCGCACTTAAATGGAAGGTATCGGCGCGAATGATATGGTAGCGATAGGCTTGCGCATCGGGCTGATAGGCCTGTTCGTACAGCGCCTGCGCCCGCTTGCGGTTCAACATCAGTTCCTTACGACCGTCAATTACCGACTCATAACGATGATAGAGACGCTCTTCTGACTCACGCAAACTGGCCATATGGCGATAGACCCGCGACACCAGGCAGCCGCTGCCCACGACGGTCACAGCCACCCAGACTGCCGTGACCGCCAGCATTTTCGGTGATAGCCACCCCAGATAGGCCGCCGCCCCCAGGGTTAAAATCACCCCTTGAACCAGTTCAGGCAAGCGCACGAAGGCGACGGTAATATTGCGGATATCGCTGGACAGGCTGGCCAACAGCGAGGCGCTGCCCAACTGTTCGAGGCGTTCAATATCGGTATCCAAAATGCGCTTCACCAGTTGCCCACGCAGGCGATAGACGAAGTAATGGCCCAATGTCGTCAGCGCCAATTGCGAGCCCAGCGTGACCGCCATCAGCAATGCCAGCAGGGCGAGAAACATCGGCAGCACGGCCAATGCATCGCCGCCGGCCTCCATCAGGTATTGATTGATAAATGCAATGATACCGATGCCTAAACCGGCGCTGGCCATGGTCAGCGCCATGACAGCCAGAAATGGCCAACGGTACTGGTGATAAACCACCCGTAGCAGTTCCATGAAAAAACCTCTGAAGTCGCGATCTGGCAGGCATTGTAAGCGGCGTGAGAATGAGATCAAGACGAATTCTCATTGTTCACGCGGCCCCCGATTGCGGCGCCAATGGCACTTTGATGATTGCTTATTGAAACGAGAGACTTACACTGACGCCTCTTTCTGCTGAAGGGAACAGCCGATTATGCTCGCCACTCACGAATACGCCAATGACCTGATTCTGTTCGCCCTGATTGTCGACTGCGGCTCGTTCAGCAAGGCCGCGGAGAGCGCCGGCATCACCAGCTCGGTGGTCAGTAAACGCATTGGGCGGCTGGAAAAATCGCTGGGCGCCCGGCTGCTGTACCGCACCACCCGCAGCCTGACGCTGACCGAGAGCGGCCAGGCGCTCTACCAGCAGGCCAAAGAGATCGGCGCCAAAGTGCAGGAGGCGCTGTACGCCGTCAGCGAAAAGAGCGAAGAGTTGACCGGCACCATTCGCATGTCGGTGCCGACCATTTCGGGCGAGCTGCTGCTGAGCGAGAGCGTGGCGGAATTTTGCGCTCTGCACCCCAGCCTGAAGGTCGAGATGCGGCTGGAAAACCGCTTTGTCGATCTGGTGGAAGAAGGTATCGATCTGGCGATCCGTACCGGCACCATGCCGGATTCGAGCCTGATTGCCCGGCCGATCTTCGATTCCCGCTGGGTAATCGTCTGCTCGCCGGAGTACCTGGAAAGCCACCCGGAACCACGCAGCGCCGAAGACCTGCTTGGCCACAACTGCCTGACCTACACCTATCAGGAGAGCGGCACCGCCAATTGGCTGATGAAACGGCCGGGGCGCAACGAAATCTACGAGCTGCAGGTTAACGGCAATCTGTCGGCCAACAACGCGCGGGCGATCCGCAAAGCGGTGATCGGCGGCCACGGCATCGCCATGGTGCCGCGCTGCATGGTGTATGAGGATTTGCAGGACGGCAAACTGACAGAGATCCTGGCCGGCCACTGCGGCAAAGTATTGGGAATTTACGCCGTTTATCCTTACACCCGCAATCTGCCGTTAAAAACCCGTTTGCTGATCGAACATATCATCGGTTCCTACCAAAATATCAGCCATTATTTTTGAGTTTCCCCGCTCTGATTATTTCCCTGTGGCCGCAAAAAGCCGCGGGGATTACCGCATTTTTGGACATAATCTATTGAACATTACCGCTTAATTAATGTGAACCCGCGCATTCATCACACAAAACCACTTCCTATCAAACTGATTTTAAAGCAGTTAATTTAACCCCTCCTGCCGGCTATTTTCCCGCCGCCGGCGCCGTTCGCCGATGTTAAAAAAATACCGCATGGCATCGTCGTCAACGTTGTGATTAGAATGAAAATGTTGCGGTAATTAACCTTTCAGCTACATATCTCTGCCCATAAAAATAATAACCCTGAGGATCTTATGCCCCTGCTTTTCAGTATTGCGCCCATCGTCCTGCTGATTTGGATGATGACCAAAAGGAATGGCGTGCCCTCTTACCTCGCCCTGCCGCTGACGGCCGCCGTGGTGTATGCCATGCAGCTCTTATGGTTCGATGCCTCGCTGCGGCTGCTGCATGCCAATATCATCACCGCGCTGGTGTCGACGCTGACGCCGATCACCATCATCGCCGGCGCCATCCTGCTCAACAAACTGATGCAGGTAAGCGGCGCGGAAAACGTGGTGCGGCGCTGGCTGGAAACCATCAGCCCCAATCCCGTGGCCCAGCTGATGATTATCGGCTGGGCGTTCGCCTTTATGATTGAGGGGGCCAGCGGCTTCGGCACCCCGGCTGCCATCGCCGCGCCTATTCTGGTCGGGCTGGGCTTCAACCCGCTGCGCGTCGCCCTGCTGACGCTGGTGATGAACTCGGTACCGGTCTCCTTCGGCGCCGTAGGCACCCCCACCTGGTTCGGCTTTGCCAATCTCGGCCTGTCGGACGCCAGCCTGCTGGAGATCGGCCGGCAGACCGCACTGATCCACTTCGTCGCCGGCTTCGTCATTCCTCTGCTGGCGCTGCGCTTTATCGTTTCCTGGCAGGATATCCGCCGCAACCTGCCGTTTATCCTGCTCAGCGTGCTGAGCTGCACCGTGCCTTATCTGCTGCTGGCTCAGGTGAACTATGAATTCCCGGCGCTGGTCGGCGGCGCGATCGGCCTGGCGCTGTCGGTGCTGTTGGCACGCGGCGGCATCGGCCTCGCCCGCAGCGACAAATCGCAGAGCGCCGAGCAGGCGGTGCCGTTCTTGCAGGTGGTCAAGGCCATGACCCCGACCCTGCTGCTGATTGCTATTCTGATAGTGACGCGCGTCCATCAGCTGGGCCTGAAGGCGCTGCTCAACAACACCGCGCTGCTGTGGCAGGAAAAGCTCGGCTGGCTCGGGGAGCTGCGCATCAGCCGGGCGCTGATCGTCGAACTGCAGCAGGTGCTGGGCACCTCCGCCGCCGCCGGCTACAAAACGCTGTATGTCCCGGCGCTGATCCCGTTCCTACTGGTGGTGCTGCTGTGTATTCCTCTGTTCCGTCTGAATGGCGGCCAGGTGCAGCAAATGTTCAGCGAAACCGGCGGGCGCATCGCGCGGCCCTTTATTGCGCTGTTCGGCGCGCTGGTGATGGTCAACCTGATGATGCAGGGCGGCGACAACGCGCCGGTGATCCTGATCGGTAAAGCGCTGGCGGCGCTGACCGGCGAGAGCTGGCTGCTGTTCTCGTCGTTCCTCGGCGCGCTGGGCTCGTTCTTCTCCGGCTCCAATACCGTCTCGAACCTGACCTTCGGCGGCATTCAGCAGTCGATCGCCCAGAGCAGCGGCCTTGACGTCAATCTCACGCTGGCCTTGCAGTCCGTCGGCGGCGCCATGGGCAACATGGTGTGCCTGAACAACATTATCGCCGTCTGTTCGATCCTCGGGATCGGCAATGCCGAAGGCAAAATCATCAGAAAGACCGTGCTGCCGATGCTGGCGTACGGCGGGATTGCGGCCGGTATGGCAGCGATCCTCACGCTCTGACTGAACACTCGTTATCGCAAGCAAGACAAGAAGGTAAACACTATGATCATCTCCGCGTCAACCGACTACCGGGCCGCCGCCCAGGCCAAACTGCCACCGTTTCTGTTTCACTACATCGACGGCGGGGCCTACGCGGAGCATACGCTGAAGCGCAATACCGCAGATCTGGCCGATATTGCCTTGCGCCAGCGCGTGCTGCGCAATATGTCCGAACTCAGCTTGGAGACCACGCTGTTCGGCGAGCAGTTGGCGATGCCAGTGGCGCTGGGGCCGGTGGGGTTGACCGGCATGTACGCCCGCCGCGGCGAAGTGCAGGCCGCGCGTGCCGCGGCCAAAAAAGGCATTCCGTTCACGCTGTCTACCGTGTCGGTCTGCCCGATCGAAGAGGTGGCGCCGGCGATCGATCGGCCGATGTGGTTCCAGCTTTACGTGCTGAAAGATCGCGGCTTTATGCGCAATGCGCTGGAGCGCGCCAAGGCCGCCGGCGTGAAAACGCTGGTGTTTACCGTCGACATGCCGGTGCCGGGTGCCCGTTACCGCGACGCCCACTCAGGGATGAGCGGCCCTAACGCCGCGATGCGCCGCGTGCTGCAGGCATTTGCCCATCCGCAGTGGGCCTGGGATGTCGGCCTGCTCGGCAAGCCGCACGATCTGGGCAACGTCTCGGCCTACCGCGGCAAACCCACCAGCCTGGAAGACTACATCGGCTGGCTGGGCGCCAACTTCGATCCTTCGATTTCCTGGAAAGATCTGGAGTGGATCCGCGAATTCTGGGACGGCCCGATGATCATCAAAGGCATTCTGGATCCGGAGGACGCCAAAGACGCGGTGCGCTTCGGCGCTGACGGCATCATCGTCTCCAACCACGGCGGCCGCCAGCTGGACGGCGTGCTGTCGACCGCGCACGCCATGCCGGCGATCGCCGACGCGGTGAAAGGCGACATCACCCTGTTGGCCGACTCCGGCATCCGCAGCGGCCTGGACGTGGTGCGCATGATCGCCCTGGGGGCCGATACCGTGCTGCTGGGGCGCGCCTTCGTCTATGCGCTGGCGGCAGCCGGCGAAGCCGGGGTGGCTAACTTGCTGGATCTGATCGACAAGGAAATGCGCGTCGCCATGACGCTCACCGGCGCGAAAACCATCGCGGAGATCAACGCCGGATCGCTGGTCAGAAACGTCTGAATCAAAGCGGCTGCACGCCTTCCGGGTAGGCGTTATAGCTCATCTTGCTGATGAAGGCCCCGGCCGGTGACACCAACACCCGGCCGGCAGCGTCCAGCCCGAGGAAGGTACCGGTACAGCGCCCGGAAATAAAGTCGAAGAAGAACACCGAGCACACCGGGATAATCTTTTCCCGGAAGGTGAACAGGAACATCTCGTCCTCAAACTTGTAGTAGGTGGCGTAGTCCATATCGCCGTGGCCGAATTGCTCGCCGCGCAGGTTTTGCCAGGCGTAGCGCTCGGTGTTGACGTAGAAGTGTTCGTAGTAATGGTTGGGGCTGTAGACGTTCAGCGTACGATAGCCGATCAGCTCACGGGTCAGATGCGGCGCGACGCCACTCGGCGTGACGCCGACAATCCGGCCGACGTGGAAGCTTTGCTTGAGGCGCGAGCCCTTTTCCACGGTCTGTTCCGGCAACAGCGTGCTGCGCACCAGTAGCGCCCGGCCGCTGTCACGATTGAGTACCAGCGTCAGGCACTCGTTGCCCGGCGACTGCAGCGGAATATTGAAGAAATAGCGTGCGGCGGAGGTTTGCACTTCTTCGTAAGCGTCCTCACCGCTCTCCCCTCCCCAGGCCCACAGCACCCGTTGCCGATCGGCACTGAAGCGCAGCGTGATTTCCCCGTCGTTGTCAAAGGCGATCTGCAGCGTTTTGCCCCGCCAGTCCTGGGTGCCCGGTAGGCGGTTAGTGTCGATACCGCGCGCGAAATCGTCGTAATTCTTCCAGTCCGGCTCGGCATTTTGATTCAGTACGGATTGTTCTGCTGACATCTTTCGCTCTCCTTGATTGAATGGGATGAAAACCGCCTCACACGTCGGCGACGCTCGCCGGTTTCACCGCTCTGCGGCTCACCACCGCGGGGGCGGTTTCATCGAGAAAACAACTCAGTACGCCGGCGCACACGGCGCCGGCGGCCGCCAGCCACATCACGCTGACCAGCCCGTAGCGATCGGCGATCAGCCCGGCGATAAACGGCGCCAGACAGCCGCCAATCACCTCGCCAATCCCCATCACCAGCCCCAACGCGGTCGCGATGCGGGCCGGCGATACCGTTTCCGACGGGATGGTGGCCATAAACAGCGTGAAGCAGCCCAGGCCGGTATAAGACAGGAACACCAGCACGCCCAGCAGCCACGGGTTATCGACGTAGCTCAGGAACAGCGGGCAGCACACCGCCAGCAGCGAAAAGAAGATCAGCGTCGGCTTGCGGCCGAGGCGATCGGAAATCGCCGGCACCGCCACGCCCCAGAACACCCAGGCGGCGCCGATGGCGCTCATGATGCCGCCCATCTTGCCTTCGCTGAAGCCGCGGTCGGTCACTAAAAAGTTGGGGGTGAAGGTAATGATGATCATGAACCAGGTGACGAACACGCAGGAGATCAGAATGCACAGCGCCACGTTCTTGATTTTAAACAGCTCGCCGTAAGCGGCCTTGTTCGCCGCCTTTCCGGCCGCCGGCGCGGCGCTGAAAGCGGGATCCTTCTTGCCATTCACATAGCGATAGATCAGCCACGCCAGAATGATGCCCGGTACGGCGGTCAGATGAAACGCCATGCTCCAGCCCCATTTCTGTGCCAGATAGATGATCAGCGGCGGCGCGATAATGCCGCCCAGCAGCCCCGGCGCCGCCCCCTGGATCAGCCCCATGTTGAAGCCACGGCGCTGCGGCTGCGATTTTTCCACCATCAGCGATTGCGCGATCGGCAGCACCGGCCCTTCGGCGATCCCCATCAGCGCGCGGAAGATCAATAACATGGCAAAGCCGCTGACCAGCCCCGACAGCGCGGAGAACAGCGAAAACACCAGGATCGACAGGATCAGCATCGGTTTACGGATATTAAAGCGATCGGCAATCGCCCCCAGCCCTGCCCCGGACAGTGCCCAGGTCAATGCCAGCACCGCCGACAGCGTGCCAAGATGCACGTTGCTCAGCTTCAAATCGGCGGCGATCATCGGAAACAGGAAAGAGATAGTCAGGCGATCGACGAACACGCAGCCGAACACGAAGAATAAAATAATCAGCAATCGGTTCTCTTCGCTCAATCGCGAGCGCTGCCCTGGCGAGTTATTCATAGCGTCATTTGTCCATAAGTTAACTTATGAATGGCGAGCGGCCATGGCATAAGTCGATTAAGCGCGCAGCCAAGAGAAACATTGGCCATCGGTCACGGCAACAACTCATTAACATGTTAACGATATAAACTTATCTCAAGTAACGGGCATGTCAAACGGCCGTTGAAAACGACGACGGGGTGGCAAATTAGGTATTTTTCACAGAGCGTGAATGACATGAAAATAAATCAACATTATGTTTTTACTGATTTAAATAAAATTACCCGGCACTTTTTACTTTTATCGAAAAAGCCAAAATGCCGTGATTTATAAACAGGTTAATAAATAAAACTTAATCCTCCCTTATAAATGGACGGTATTTCCCTTTTCATCGGCCGCATTGCCCCACCCGCTTTATTATTTGAATCCGTTTGCTTTATAGCGATTATAGCGCGAACGATTAACTCCATTGTGTTAATCAATAATCACGTTATGACATTATCAATGCTGAATAATAATAAAAGCGTAGGCCGTGACAGGAATCACAAACAGAACGCCCTTTAACGCCCTGTGAACGGGTTATTACCGGCGCGGCTAGCTTATGCCAACTCGATCCAACCCCGGATGAAAAAACGGCGGCATGATAAGCGGCAGGTAACCAGCAAGGAGATGAACATGACGACAGCACTGACAAAAGCCGGTTTCTGGCGCAAAACCGCCGACTCTTCATCGCTGCGTGAGCCACGCGTGCTGATTCGGGTCTACGTTGGCGAAGGCGAAATCGATCGCACCATCGCGTTTTACGAGCAGCTGCACGGCGTAACGGCGGACATGCGCTTCGATTTTCCCGAGCATCGGCTGGTATTGGCGGCGGTGGGGCCGTTTCTGATCCTGGAGGGGGCGGAAGAGCAATTGCGCCCTTTCCGCAGCACCGTCGGCACGCTGCTGGTCGATGACATTTATCCCTACCACCAGCGGCTGCTGGCCGCCGGAGCAGAGATTTTCTTCGGCCCGGTGGAGGTGCCCACCGGCGCCTGTTTCAATGCGCGCCTGCCGGACGGCACGACTGTCGAGTACGTGCATCACCGGCCGCGTGCAGACGAATAAACCGCCTCAGGGCAGCACCGGCTTCATGGCGTAACGGCACAGATCCTTGCGCAGGCTGACCATGTACAGCACGATCACCGCCGAGAACGGCAGGCCGCACAGCACCACCGCCGTCTGCATCGCGCTGAAACTGCCGGCATACAGCAGGCCGGCGCATACCAGCGTAGTCACCGCCGCCCAGAATACCCGCAGCCAGGCCGGCGCGTCATCATGGGCGGAGCCGCCCTGGCAGGAGAGGTTCGCTATCATCAGCGTGCCGGAATCGACCGGCGTCAGGAACAGCACGAAGCTTATCACCACCACAAAGCCGGCGGTCAGCTGGGTATAGGGCAAGTATTCGAACAGTTTGAACACCGCCATCGGCGGATCGCTTTGCGCCACCTGCCCCAGGATCGCCTGCCCGCCTTCCAGTACCAGGCTGATGGCGGTATTGCCGAAGATCGACAGCCACGCCAGCGTGAAGCCCAGCGGGATCAGCAGCACGCCGAAAATCAGTTCGCGAATGGTGCGCCCTTTGGAAATGCGCGCGATGAACAGCCCGACGAACGGCGCCCACGCCACCCACCAGGCCCAGTAGAACAGCGTCCAGGCGCCCTGCCACTGGCGCGCCTTGCCGTACAGATACATATCGAAGCTGCGGCTGACCAGCGAGGTCAGATAATCGCCGAGGTTCTGCAACATGCCGTTCAGCAGATTCAGCGTCGGCCCGGCCAGAAACACGAACAGCAGCAGCAGGCACAGGAAGCCGACGTTGATGTTCGACAACATGGCGATGCCCTTCTCGACGCCGGTGACCGCCGCCAGCGTGGCCACCACCATCATCACCACGATCAAGGCCAGCAGCACGCCGGTGCTTTGCGGAATATCGAACAGATAAAACAGCCCCGAGTTCACCAGCAGCGCGCCGATCCCCAGGTTGGTTACCATCGAGATCACCGTCACCAGAATGCCGAAACTGTCCACCAGATGACCAACGCCGCCGTGGATGCGTTCACCGAAGATCGGGTATAACGCAGAGCGCAGCGCCAGCGGCAGGCCGCGGCAATAGGCGAAATAGGCCAGCGCGGTGGCGATCAGCGCATACAGCGCCCAGCCGTGCAGCCCCCAGTGCAAAAAGGTCAACGCCATCGCCTGTCGCGCCGCCTGCACGGTGCCGCCGCTGCCTTCCGGTGGCGACAGGAAATGATCCAGCGGTTCATAAGCGCCGTAGTACACCAGCGCAATGCCGATGCCCGACGAGAACAGCATCGCCACCCACGAGGGATAGCTGAACTGCGGCGGCTCGTCATCCTGGCTGAGGCGAATATGGCCGAAGCGCGACAGCGCCAGCCAGAAGACGAATGCCATACAGGCGACCATCAACAACATGTAGTACCAACCGAACACGTCGGCGACCCAGCTTTGCGCGGCGTTCAGCCACAGTTTGCTGGCGGCGGGAAACAGCACGACCAGCGATCCCAGCAGCAGGATCACCGCCGCCGAGCCGAAAAATACCGGAGCATTCAATCTGACAGGTTCTTCGTCAAGCGATGGAGGAGTTTTTGTTGTCATTGGCAGGCTTCCATGGTGCGAAAGACAGACGATTTCAATGCAACTTTCAGTTAACATTTTGTCGTCATTTATTTGACATTTTTGCAGCATATAGAGTATTGATTGACCGTTCAATCAATCAAATCCAAAGTGTGATTGGCCTATCAGTTGGGGAAAATATGTACCGCAGAGATATTCCGGAGCAGCGTAAGGAGCAGCTGATTAACGCCGCCTTCGAGACCATTAACGTCGTCGGGCTGGCCGGCGTCACCCTGTCTCAGGTGGCGAAAGAAGCCGGGCTGTCGACCGGCATCGTCAGCCACTATTTTGGTGATAAAGAGGGGTTGCTGAGCGCCACCATGCGCAAAATCCTGCGCGATCTGCGCGATGCGGTGGCCGAGTGCCGCGCGCAGGCGGCGAGCGACAGCCAGTCACAGCTGTTCGCCATTATTCAGGGCAACTTCCACCCCAGCCAAACCAACGCCGTGTCCATGCGTGCCTGGCTCGACTTCTGGGCAGCCAGTATGCACCAGCCGGTGCTGCGCCGCCTGCAGCGCGCCAACGACAGGCGGCTCTATTCCAATATTTGCTATCAGTTTCGCCGCGAGCTGCCGTTACGCCAGGCGCGTGATGCCGCACGCGGGCTGGCGGCAATGATCGATGGGCTCTGGCTGCGCGGCAGCCTGGCCGGCGATGAGACCGACCTGAAGCAGGACTGCCGCATCGCCTGCGACTACGTGGCGCAGCGGCTCAATGCCACTCAGCCTCGGGGATGAACGTGAACGGCTCCGTCAGTGTGACTCCTGCTCTTCGCTGTACTGGGTTTGCCACATCGCGGCGTAGCGGCCGTTCGCGGCCAGCAGCGCCTCGTGCCCCCCGCGCTCGACGATCTCCCCCGCCTCCAGCACGATGATCTCATCGGCGTCCACCACGGTGGAGAGCCGGTGGGCGATCACCAGCGTGGTGTGGTTGCGGCTCACCTCGCGCAGGTGCCCCTGGATTTCGCGTTCGGTCTGGGTATCCAACGCGCTGGTCGCCTCGTCGAACACCAGGATGGCCGGATTTTTCAAAATGGTGCGCGCGATCGCCACCCGCTGCTTTTCACCGCCCGACAGCTTCAGCCCGCGCTCGCCCACCCGGGTGTCGTAACCGTCGGGCAGACCGACGATAAAGTCATGGATATGCGCCAGCCGCGCCGCCCGCTCGATTTCTTCATCGCTGGAGCCGGTCTTGCCGTAGCCGATGTTGTAGCGCAGCGTATCGTTGAACAGCACCGTATCCTGCGGCACGATGCCGATCGCCTGCCGCAGGCTGGCCTGGGTCAGTTGGCGAATGTTCTGGCCGTCGAGGGTAATGGCGCCGCTCTGCACGTCGTAGAAGCGGAACAGCAGGCGCGACAGCGTGGACTTGCCCGCGCCGGAGGCGCCGACCACTGCCACCGTGTGGCCCGCCGGAATGGTAAAACTCACCTGCTTGAGGATCGGCCGGCGCGTGTCGTAACCGAAGCTGACCGCATCGAACCGCACTTCGCCGCGATCGAGGCGCAGCGGCTGCGCATTCGGGCTATCGACGATTTCACGCTTTTCCTGCAGCAGATCGAACATGTTCTCCATGTCGATCAGCGCCTGGCGCACCTCGGAATAAATAAAGCCGAAGAAGTTCAGCGGCTGATACAGCTGCAGCAGGTAGGCGTTGACCAGCACGAAGTCGCCGACCGTCATCGTCCCCTGCGTAATGCCCTGCGCCGCCATGGCCATCATCACGATCAGCCCGATCGAGATAATGGCGGTTTGCCCCAGGTTGATCGCCGTAAAACTGAATTGGTTCTTGATGGCAGCGTATTCGTACAGCCGGCGCGACAGGTCGAAACGCTCGGCCTCGAACTCTTCATTGCCGAAGTACTTCACGGTCTCATAGTTCAGCAGGCTATCGATGGATTTGCTGTTGGCGTCGGCGTTGGCTTTGTTGAGCTCGCGGCGAAAGCGGGTGCGCCAGCTGACCGCCAGCACGGTAAACAGGATGTAGCAGCCGACCGTCGTCAGGATCGCCAACGCGAACCAGCCGTTCAGCATGTGCCACATGATCGCCGTGACCAGCGAGAGCTCGAACAGGATCGGCACGATGGAGAACAGCAGCCGCGACAGCACCGTGGCCACCGCCTGGGTGCCGCGCTCAATGGACAACGACAGCCCGCCGGTCTGGCGCTCCAGATGGAAGCGCAGGCTCAGCGCATGCAGCTGGCGAAACACCCGCACGCCCAGCAGGCGCGTGGCGTTCTGGCTGACGTGGATAAACATCACGTTGCGCAGCTCCTCAAACAGCGCGCCGCCCACCCGCGCCACGCCGTAGGCGACGATCAGCCCCAGCGGCACCGCCAGCATTTTCGCCGTCTCGCCGCTCAGCGCATCGACCATCGCTTTGTAGGCCAGCGGCACCAGCGTGGTGCTGACCTTGGCCGCCACCATGAACACGAAGGCCACCACCAGATACCCCCGCAGGCGCGGGTTGTCTTTCGGCCACAGGTAGGGCAGCAGGAATTTCAGCAAACGGGAACGATCCATCATGTAATATTCATCTTCTTGGTCGGGATCGCGGCGCACAGCCGCGCGGGGGTTATGAGTTTGGCCTGGCCGGCGGCGAACGCCGCAGCCATCCCGTTGTCCTGCGGCGGCAACTCAGCATCATCCGTCAGGAGAAGCGGCGGCGGCTCGGGCAAAGTTCAGGCATGGAGGAGACAATCACATGACCCAGACGTATGCAAAGCGCTTTGCGCAGGTCTTTGACTATATCGACCGCCACCTGGACGAGGCGCTCACCGTCGAAAAACTGAGCGAAGTGGCCCACTTTTCGCGCTTTCACTTTCAACGCCAGTTTAGCGCGTATTGCGGCATCTCGGTGTGGCGTTATATCCAGTGGATGAGGCTCAAACGCGCCTCGTACCGCCTGGCGTATAACCCGCTGGAGCCGGTGATTGACATCGCGCTGGACGCCGGTTTTCAAAACCCGGAGTCCTTCAGCCGCGCCTTCAAACAGGCGTTCAGCCAAACGCCAAGCCAGTTTCGCAAACGGCCGGCCTGGATCGATTGGCAGCAGCGCTTTCCCGAGCCGAAACACAAAAGGAAACAACCCATGAAGGTAGACATTGTCGACTTCCCGGCCACGCCGGTGGCGATGATCGAACATCGCGGCCCGTCCGCGCTGGTCAACGAAACCGCCGCGCGCTTTATCGAGTGGCGCAAGACCAGCGGCCTGTCGCCGGTCAGAAGCAGCCGCACTTTCGGCATCGCACCGCACGATCCGGTCACCACCGAAGCGCAGGACTTCCGCTTCTTCATTTGCGGCGAGGTTACGGCGCCGATCCCCGAGGACAATGCCTTCGGCGTGGTGAACAGCACGCTGCCGGCCGGGCGCTGCGCGGTGCTGCGCCATCACGGCTCGCTGGATGGGCTCTCGGACAGTGCCCATTATCTGTACCGCGAGTGGTTGCCGGCCAGCGGCGAGGAGCTGCGCGATTTTCCGCTCTACTTCCACTACCACAACTTCGTGCACGAAGTGGCGGAATATGAACTGGTGACCGATCTTTACCTGCCGCTGAAATAACTGACATCTGGCTCCGCAAGGAGCCAGATTGACGTTAACAGGACGGCGACGAACCTTGCGGCGGCAGATAACGCTGCGGATCGAGCGCGGTCGCGCGGTAGCGGATCTGGAAGTGCAGGAACACCGAATCGGTGCCGGTGCTGCCCATGGTGCCGATCTTCTGCCCCGCCTTCACATCCTGGCCGTTGCGCACCAGCGTGGTGTCGTTGTGCGCATAAGCGGTAATAAAGTCTTCGCCGTGCTTAATCATGATCAGGTTGCCGTAGCCGCGTAGCTGGTTGCCGACGTACACCACTTTGCCCTTGGCGGAAGCGTAGATCGGCTGGCCGCGTTTGCCGGCGATGTCGATGCCCTTGTTGCCGCCATCTGAATTGGAGTAGGCCTGCACGATCCGACCGCTGGTCGGCCAACGCCAACAGCGGGCAGCGCCCGGCGGCGGCGTTTGCTTGGCGATCGCGGCGGAAGAAGAGGAAGTTTTACGGCGCGTGGCGGCGGTTTTGGTCGGTGCGCTGCCGCTCAGCCGCAGTTTCTGCCCCACTTCCAGGCTATAAGGCGGGCGTATCTTGTTGATTCTGGCCAGATCGCTGACTTCGCTGTCGGTGATCCAGGCAATGTAGTACAGCGTATCGCCCCGTTTGACGGTGTAGGACTTGCCGGTGTAGCTGCCCTTCGGCAGTTTGTCGTAGTCGCGGTTGTAGGTGTTTTTACCCGAACACCCGGCCAACAACAGCCCCAATGTCAGACACACCGCGATGCGGCGCCACCCAGCCCATTTGCTTCCTGTGCTCAAATCCAGTCCTCAGTCGTCGTTTCGGTTCTGATACGCGTCAGCCGCACAGTGTAACATTTGCGCCGGGTCAGTCAAAAACCCCCAGACGGTCTATGCTAAACAGGTAAGGATGACTGATTAATTACCCAACGACGAAATGGAGTACTGTCATGTTGAACCTCGACCGCAATAATCTGCCCCTCCTGAGCGAAGAACTGCTCAAAAAGCAACGCACCACCCTTTTGATCATCGCCTTCCTGCTGCTGGCGGGCGGCATACTGTGCCTGGTCAATCCTTTCGCCTCCGGCGCAGCGCTGAGCATCGTGGTCGGCATCCTGCTGCTGTTGAGCGGCGCCGGGCTGATTATCGCCATGATCGCTAACCGGGCGCAGAATACCTGGCCGATGATCGGCGGCATTCTGCTGGGCGTGGCCTACCTGATTATCGGCTATGTGTTCATCACCAGCCCGCTGGCGGGCATTCTGGCGCTGGCGGTGTACCTCGCCGTGCTGTTCGCGCTCGGCGGCATTGCGCGCCTGGCGGCGGGCTACATGCGCCGTGGGCTGCCGGGCAACTGGCTGCAGTTCGTCATCGGCGTACTCGATTTGATCATCGCCTGGATGCTGATCGGCTCAGGCCCGGCGGCGTCGGTCACGCTGGTGACGGCGATCGTCGGCATCGAGATGCTGGTCAGTTCCTTTGCGCTGTTCCAGGCGGCGAATCTGTTTAAACGCGCCTGACGCTACCGGCCCGCCGCCGCGGGCCTCATCGTTTTCGTTGTTTCCAGACAAAACAAGGCGATACCCCCTCTGCTTGTCCGTGGTTATCTTCATCGGTAAGTGCCAATATAGGCGCAGACAAGGGAGCTGAAACCGATGACAACCCATTCCAACCCGTTAAACTCGCGGGAAGTCTGCCTGCAATTACGCCACTTCAATCAGGTAATCGGGCAACAATGCCGCAATATGGCACGCCAAAAAACCACCTGCCCATGCTGCCTGACGGACATCGCCACCGGCTGCGACGCCGGTATCAAACTGTGCGGGCAACAGTTAGCCAAACCCAGCCCGCAAACCCCGTTATTCCAGCAGATTCGCAACTTGCTGCTCGATCTGCGCGCCGAAGCGAAAGGGGTTCGCCGAATCGAGACGCTTAATCGCACCAACAATGAAATATCGTGGCTGTTGCGCGAGCTGTATTTCGAGACGTTCTGACCCCGCCTTTGTCGGGGCCGCTAAAGCGCCAGGCTGTAGTAATGCTCTTCCTTTTCAATCTTGCCGGTAAAGCGAAAACCGTAGGCGAGATACAGGCTTTTGGCGACGAGATTATGCTCATCAATCATTAACGTCACCTGCTCTACGCCCTGCAGCCTGAAGTGCGCGAGTATCGCGGCGAAGCTCTCACGCCCCAATCCCTGCCCCATAAACTTATGGTCAAGCATATAGCGGCACAGCTCGGCCTCATGCGGGTTATGCGGCCAGCGCTTGTACATGAAAAAACCGATGAGTTCGCCGTCGCGGTAAAGCGCGCGGGGCTGGCATTCAGGAAAAAACGCCGCCTCGGAAATGGAGATGGCGTTACAGCAAATAAATGCCTCAAACACGGTGCCAACACCGTCTTGATTCGACGTCAGTTCGCACACGTCAAACAGGTTGTCGCGGTTAATCTCGCGTATTTCAATCATAACAACATCTCGGTGGGGTAAGCGGGAGGAGCCTGCTTAAAAGCGACTGGCGGAGGGAACGGCCGCCGGCGCGATGTTAATCGGCAGCAGCGGTTTTCGGCAACACAAAATCAACCCGTCGATTCTTGGCCCGGCCCGTGGGCGTGTCGTTGGAAGCCACCGGCTCAACCTCACCTTTTCCCCGCTCACTGAGGCGAGATTTCTCTACGCCATGCGCGATCAGCCAGGCAGCCACCGCACGCGCACGTCGCAGCGACAGATCCTGATTATATTTATCGCTGCCCACCGCATCGGTATGCCCCTCGATCACCACCTTCCCTACCGGTTCGGCAGCGATAAATTGCGCCACCTGTTGCAGCGCAGGCTCCGCTTTAGCGGCAATCGCATCGCTGTCGAAGGCGAACAGCACATCGCTGCGCATCGATAACGTGACGGCATTTTTGCTGTTTCTGACGGAAATGTCGGCGGATTGTTTAGCCAGATCCGCGGCCTTACTCTGCAGATCAAGGACGCCGGCATTCAGCCCCGAGGGCAACCCCACCAAATCCAGCCGGGTAGCCTTGAGATCGAGTATCACCGGTTTCCCTACCGATGCCGGCTCTCCGCTGTCAGCCCATGAACCGAATGACACCAGCCCAAGGGCTAGCACCCCGCCCACGCAGGCGGCTTTCCTGAGGCCGTTCATCGCTCAACGATCCGTAATGGCTATCGGCCCGAGCGGCTCGACGTTGGCGATCGTCAGGTACACCTCCTTCACGTCAGGCGGAGGTGCAGGGAAGCTGCCAAACCAGGTGGCGACATAGGGAATGCCTGAACTTGAGCTGAATGACACGCTGGGAGAGGTCAATGGGACATTATTGCTATCGGTAAGCAGCAGGTATTTTTTATTACCCACCAGAAGATAGAAGGATTTCTCAAGACTGCTTTTATCGAGACTGCTGTACAAGCCTTGCCCGTTAAGGTTGTCTTTCAACCCTTTGAAACGCACCTTGATGGTCAGGATTTCACCGTGGCGCACGGCCTCGGTCACTTGCGCTTCGGCCACCCCGCTGCTGACGATCCCGGTAGCCAACGGTGTCACGGGAGCATCCTCCGCGAACGCCATGCCGGGGAGCATTATCGAAGCAAACAGACAGGAAATGACGAATTTTCTGACATGCTGCATGACTGGAGTCCTTATTCAGGGGGAATTGAAGATTGTTCTTTCAATAATCTGCCAATTCCGCTGCGGTCACTCTGTCCCGGAATTATAGTAAAGCCCCCCATATTCATGAGAGTTATCCCTGAAAGCGTAACCTTGGTCACGTTATACTTCCGCATGCATTCTCACCCGTTAGCGCTTATTTTGCTGAATGACCCGCTTCATACCGGCATTCCCTTCTGCTCATCCTATCTGCTGTTCACCCCACTTTACGACCGCCGTCACACCTTGCTGCCGCCAAATTGCGTTGGTTATAGAGTCGTCTACAATTCAATCGAATTACCCCCTACAACATCAGAAATTATTATTATTAGAGGTGATTATGTTACAGAAACACGAAAACGTAATAAGTATGACTGTGCTAAGCCCGCAAGCCACCCGACAACTGATGCCTTCATTTTCCTCCTTGCCCCACACGCAACACGCCGACGGCAAATATCGCCTGCGCCGTTATTCGGTCGTCAAATACCTCAACCCTAACGTCGCCGAAGTGGGGCCGCGCACCTTCATGCAGTCCGATCAGATCAACCACTTCCAGGGCAACGTGGTGCGCCGCTTCGAACCCATCGACAGCGCCGTGCTGCAGAGCGCCGGCATGGCGGAAATGTGCAACCTGTTTGCCGAAAGCAACGAACTGCCGGAAGGCGCCGAGATAGAGATCCACCAGATGCGCGTGGTCGCCATCGAGAAAGATACCCAGGTGGCGCCGGAAGGCATTCACCAGGACGGTTTCGACCATATCGCGATGATCGCCATTCACCGGCACAATATCGTCGGCGGTGAAATCATGCTGTACGACGACAGCCACCACGATCCTTTCTTTAAAAAAGCGCTGGCGGACGGTGAAGCCGTGTTGCTGGCGGACAGCAAACTGTGGCACAACGCCACGCCTATCAACGCCGTGAGCCCAGCAGAAGAAGGCCATTTAGATCTCTTCGTCCTCACCGCGCGGGGAGGGAAAGCATGATCTTTACGCCCGAACTCGCCCGACGCCAATTCAGCGCTCTGTCTCAGCACATCGACGGCAAACCGGCGATCTTTTTCGACGGCCCCGGCGGCGCACAGGTTTCACGCGGCGTGCTGGAAAAAATGACGGACTACCTGGGGAAATACAACGCCAACCTGGGCGGCCACTACTTCTCCAGCCGAGTCACCGGCGAGGTGATGGGCCAGGCGCGGGAATCGGTGCGCGCCCTATTAAATGCGCCGTCGCCCGACAATATCGTCTTCGGCATGAACATGACCACGCTGACTTTCCATCTCAGCCGCATCATCAGCCGCGACTGGCAGGCCGGCGATGAGGTCATCGTCACCGCATTGGATCACTACGCCAACGTCTCCAGTTGGCAGCAGGCCGCCGCCGATAAAGGGGCCGTGGTGCACCAGATACCGCTGGAAAGCGCCGACTGCGCATTGGATGCGGCGAAGGTGTGTGAACGCATCAACGCCCATACCCGCCTGGTGGCGGTCAGCTACGCCTCCAATGTCACCGGCAGCATCGTCGATATCAAAACCATCGTCGAAGCCGCGCATCGAGTCGGCGCGCAGGTGTATGTCGACGCCGTGCACTACGCGCCGCACAACCTGATCGACGTGCAGGCGTTAGGCTGTGATTTCCTGGTGTGCTCCGCCTACAAGTTCTTTGGCCCGCACGTCGGTATGGCCTACATCGCGCCGCAGTGGCTGCAACGCCTGCGGCCGTACAAGGTCGAGCCAGCCACCGATATCGGCCCCGGCCGTTTCGAGACCGGCACGCAGAGCTTCGAAGCGCTGGCCGGCGTCGCGGCGGCGATCGACTATCTGGCGCAGTGGGGGGCGCCGGGCGCGCCGTTGAGGGAGCGTTTGCAGGAGAGCTTCGCCGCCTACCACCGGCATGAAGAGGCGCTGTGCCGCCACTTTTTGCAACGGCTGCAGCAACTCGACGGCGTCCGGTTATATGGCAACCCTTTGGCGGACAGCGCACGCCGCACGCCGACTTTCGCCCTGACCTTCAGCGGCCATACGCCAGACGCTATCGCCCGCCGTCTGGGGCAGCACAACATCTGCGCGGGCAGCGGGCATTTCTATGCATTGGGTTTGGTGAAACAGTTGGGGTTGCAGGACGGCGGCGTACTGCGCATCGGCATGATGCACTACAACACCC
Source organism: Serratia sp. CY44782 (assembly GCF_052168715.1). Classification (NCBI taxonomy): domain Bacteria; kingdom Pseudomonadati; phylum Pseudomonadota; class Gammaproteobacteria; order Enterobacterales; family Yersiniaceae; genus Serratia; species Serratia sp. CY44782. Next base: position 110,822 of record NZ_JBJNME010000010.1, on the reverse strand, counting down.
TGGACGAGATCGATACGCTGTTCAAGGTGATCGCCGAAGATATCCTCAGCTAGTCCGCCATATCGGCCCGTTCACGTTATTGGGCGGGCCGAAAAGGCAAGCTGCCGGCCTTTTCTTTCAGGAGAGTCCACGGCGCACAGATACGTGCCTTTCTTTCACACCGTAACTCAATGCGGGGATAACGAACATATTAATGCCGGAACGGAAAAAGAGACCGGAATCGGCGCATCGTGCGGTTGTCACCGGATACGGCTGAGGCAGCGCAATTGCACGCATTCTCTTTTGACTCAGCAGTGGGCATAATGACAAATACGGTCTGGGTCAGATGAGTATGAATGGTGAAGTCGCAGCGAATTACGTTAAATGACATTGCTGTACTGGCTGGTGTAACCAAAATGACGGTCAGTCGCTATCTGCGCACGCCGGACAGGGTTAAACCAGAAACCGCTGAACGCATCGCCGCCGTGATCGAGGAAGTCGGCTATCGGGCCGATCCTGACAATCCAGCCCTCTATTCCAATAGCCCTCCCCTCATCGGCGTTCTGGTTCCTTCTTTTAACAATCTGATATTTGCTGATGTCCTCGCCGGCATTGAATCCGTAACGTCAGTACATGGCTATCAAACGCTGGTCGTGAATTATGACTACAACAGCAAACGCGAGGAGGAGCAAATTGCCGCGATCCTGGCTTTTAAGATCAAAGGGCTGCTGCTGACCGAGTCGGTCCATAGTCTGCGGGCGGAAAAATTCCTGAAGGCGGCAAAAATACCCGTGGCTGAAATCATGGGGCTGTCAGGCAACACTGATCGAATTAACGTGGGTTTTGATAATGTGAAAGCCGGCTACGATATGACCACCATGTTGCTGGCCAGCGGTAAAAAACGCATTATCTATTTTGGTTCAATGTCTGATATCCGCGATGAACAGCGTTACACGGGATACTGTCAGGCAATGGCTAGCCATGATTTACCTACCGGCCGTATTTCCCCCAATAAGGTCTCTTCCATTTCGATTGGGACAGGCATGATGACGCTTGCAAGCCAGATGTATCCGGATATGGACGGTATTCTCTGTACCAACGACGATCTGGCCGTGGGAGTGCTGCAGGAATGCCTGGCAAAGGGTATCAGCGTTCCAGCGCAAATTGCCATTGCCGGATTTCACGGCCTTGAGATCGGGCAGATCATTACCCCCCGGTTAGCCAGCGTACTGACGCCACGGTATGAGATGGGGAAAGTGGCGACAGAAATCATAATAAAAAAAATTAAAGGGCTACCGACCATTGAACGTGTCGATCTCCACTTCCGCCTGTCAATGGGGGAGACCATATAGCTTGCCCCATGCCAGTGACTTCATCACTGGCCATAACTGCCCGCCTCGTCAAAAGAACATCACTCGCTATCCCGGCCAAGATTCGGCCAGATGGCGCCACCCACCTGACCGAACGCCCCCTTAGCGTGCCTTGCGGCGCCGGAGCCAGAATAAGATCAGCAGAATAACGATGACCGCCGCGGTCGCCATGCCAGGCAGAATCATCGGCTGCGCACGCGCCAACAGCGGTTTCGGCCCCCCGGCGCGAACTTCACTCACGTCGGCCTCGGTTACGCTCAGCGTGCTGTTGCCGTATTTTTGCAGCACGAAGTTAGCGATATCGGCAACCTGCTTATCCGTCAGCTCCCCGACATAGGAACCGGCGCCAAAGCTCGGCATCAGTACGTGCTTGCCGTCGACCCGGCGATCAACCCCCTGCAAAATGGCGGCAATCAGGTTTGCAGGATTGCTCGCGGCCGTGGTGGAGTTGTTGAATAACGAAGGGTAGGCCTGGTTCAAACTGCCGCTGCCGTCCGGCTGATGGCAACTGGCGCAGTAGCCGCTGTAGAGCGCCTCGCCGCTATTGAGCGTGTGGTTGGCATTGGGCGAGTTCATGCCGCGGAGATGGTGCTCAACGTTGTAGTGCGCCTGACTAAGGCTATTGCCCTGACGCTCGTCGCCCTGTGACGGCACGGTCTTCAGGTAAGTGGCAATCGCCTGCAGCTGCCGGTCGGTCAGGTATTGGAAGCTGTGCTCAACGGCTTCCGCCATTGGCCCCGCAGCTTGCGCGCGCCCTTCCGCCCGACCGGTTTTCAGGTAGTCCACCAGCTCCTTCTCGCTCCAGTTGCCGATCCCTTCCTGGCGATCGGCAGTGATATTCGGTGCGTACCAAGAGCCCAACGATGCCCCCATCAGGAAGCGCGAATTGTCTTCCGCCATCAGCATATTACGCGGCGTATGACAGGTTCCGCAGTGAGCCGGCCCCTGCACCAACGCAGCCCCTTCGTTCCACGCCTCACCTTTCGTCAGATCTGGGGTGAAGCGGCGATTGTCCAAGTAAAGCATGTTCCATACCGCCATGGAGAGGCGGATGTTGAACGGAAACGGCAGATCGGTTTGGTGCTTGGCGGGCTCATCGACCGGGGCAACGCCATGCATGAAATAGGTATACAGCGCGTGGATCTCGTCATCACTCAGACGAGTGTAGGCGGTGTAGGGCATTGCCGGATAGAGATACGACCCATCTTTACGGATCCCTGAGCGCAGAACGTCGGCAAACGCCGCTTCGGAATAGCCGCCGATGCCGTATTTTACCGATGGGGTAATGTTGGTGGCGTAGATAGTGCCCATGGGGGAAGCAATGCCGTACCCTCCGGCAAAAGGCTTGCCCTGCTGCTGCGTATTCGTATGGCAGGCCATGCAGTCAGAGGCGATAGCCAGCGCTTGCCCTTTAGCGATCAGATCGCCGTCCTGGGCATGCGCCGCAAAACCGCTTCCCAGCAGCAGCGTCGCAGCCAGCGAGTGGGTGATTTTATTCATTTGCTCTCCAGGGCTCGAAGTACGTCATTGGCCGCCTTGAGTCCAAGAGCCGCCATTGTCAACGTGGTGTTGACAACGCTGGCTGAAACCATGGCGCCTCCACCCGGGATCCAAAGGTTGTCGTGATCGTGGGCGCGGCAATTACCGTTCACCACCGAGTTCGTGGGGTCGCTACCCATGATCGTGCCACCCATAATGTGGTTGTTGGCATTCAGCTTGTCGTTAATCACAAACTCTTGCGCATCAAACAAGTCGCCAATCTGCCGTAGCTGGGTTTTGACCACGTCCAGCCCTTTGCGCACGTAATCGCCGACGTCGTAGTGGATGTCCGGGCAGGCCAGGCCATGCTTGTCTTTACGGGTGGGGCTCAGGGTAAGACGGTTGTTCGGATCCGGCAGCGGTTCCAGGCTGATGGAAAGATCCACCGAACGGCTGGCGCGATCGCGCACTTCATCCTGCAGCGCCTTGCCGACCTTGCCCGTTTTCAGTACTTCAAGGGCGGAGGGGATCACCCGGTTGATGTTGTTGACGATGATCTTGTTGGCGGAGTGGTCGCTGCGGAACGCACCGTCACGATACCCCACCATGCAGCTGCTCTGCGCCGGGCCGCGGCCAATCCACAGGGCCTCTCGCGCCAGGAAGGAGCAGTGCAGGCCAGAGTGATCCATCATGTTGCGCCCCACCTGATCCGAACTGTTCGCGATGCCGTTTGGGTTCTTTTCGTTGGCCGCCAGCAGCAGCAAACGCGGGTTCTCAATCCCGTTGCAGGCCAGAACGAACGTTTTACCGATCGCCCGATGGGAGTTGTGCGCCGTGTCGTACCAGTGAACGGCGGTGACGCGGTTATTGTCATCGGTGTCTATTTTATACACCACCGCCTCGGGGATCACCTTCGCCCCCTTGTGTTCGGCCCGTTCAACGTGGTGAATGCCGTTGTACATTGCCCCGATCGGGCAAATCGGCTGGCAATTGTTATTGCCGCAGCAGGTGGGCCGTCCGTTCCAGGGCCGGGTGCTGCGGCCTTGTGGAATGGGCACCGATTTAAAACCGTGAGGATTAACAATTTCAGCAATGCGTCTGTCGCCGTAGGCCCAGGGCACCATGTCCATCGGGTAAGGCCCGCTGCGTTCCGCAGGGGACTGCCACTCCGGATTATTCGGGCCGGCAACGCCTATCTCCTCTTCGGCTTTCGCGTACCACGGTTCGATGTCTTCGTAGGAAATAGGCCAGTCTCTCCCCACGCCATAGAGGGATTTCATGCGAAAATCATTGGGGTGGTTGCGCCAGCAAGAAGCGGCCCAGTGCCAGGTGGTTCCCCCTACCACACGCAAATAGCCCTGTTTAAAGCCAGATCCATTGGGGCCAGTCAGTTTGATATAGTCGTTTTCCGGGAAATAGAGCGGCGCGGTGGCATACTCCGATTGCGGGTAAAGCCCCTGAAAATCCGACCCCGCACGATTGTGCAGTGGCATATTGCGCCAGTTTTCCACCGCCTGAGCGCGCTCAATGCGCGGGCCAGCCTCAAGTACCAGCACCGAGTAGCCTTGGCTCACCAAAGCATCCGCCATCAGACCGCCCACAATACCGGAACCGACAATGACGACATCGGCCTTTGCATCGCCGGAAGCATTAATTATTGGGCTTTTCACACGCGGTCCTCATATTTTTTATCGGCTACGGCAGGCAAATCTGTTGCGGGAATGGAAGGTTGGCGGCTAACGCCCGGCGGCAAGCCGCTCCACCACAGCGGGCCAAAATTGCACCAGGTCGGTACAATCAGGGCATCCTGGACCGTGCGATACATCAGCGCCTCTTTATAAGCAATCAACTGACCATGCTCGGCGTTTGAGGGATCTACGGTTCCGGTATACCACGCGGTCACGATCGCTTGGATAAGCTCCCTCTGCCCATGTTCAATCGCATATTGGTTCAAGGTTTCCGCATCGGCGGCTCGCTGGCTCAGAGTGAACAAGGCGTTGAGCTGCGGGTTCAACTGCGGAAAATGTTCGCGCAGTGCAGAAAAATAACGGGCGGAGAGTGTGACGTCCAAATCGTCAAACTCGGTAATTTTCCTCGAAATTTGCAGAAATTGTGCGTATTCGACGGGCGAAGCGGCAATTTGCGCCCGTTCGGCATAGGTTATATTTGAATAAGGCAACAGGCTGGCGGCGACGATTACGCCCACCATTTTTACCAGCGCCTCCCTGCGGGTAAGCACGATTTGCAACGACATTGTTAGCTCCGAAATAATTTTATTTTTATATAGTTTTTTTAATATGTATCAGAACGCATGCAAACAAAAATAAAAAATGGCGCCAATGGGGAGGAATCGCATTAAAAGATCAAGGCGTTATGAGATTGTCTACATCGCCTACAAAGGTAAACTCACGGTTATTAATGATGCACTGTGAACCTGAAGCGAATAAGCCTGTAAATAATTCGGCGTGATTTCCGCCGTAGATTTATTCAACCCGACGCAATCTTTAACAGCCAGGGGCTATTGGTTTTGACGGGAAAGGCGTATTCTTCGGAATGGGTGCAGACAGCGGATAAGCAAAGCTTTCCGCCGGGCTGCCTGAAGTAGCGATACCATCCCCCTGGCCCGCCGCTGAACGTCTTGCTACGTCAGCAGGGCAGCGTCGATTTTCGCCACAATTTTACGCAGAGCTGCCGGTGCTGTGCAGGTGCTCATCGGGCGGTGCAGCTCCCCCGGGAAGATAACGGCCAATTCACCGGGTTGCAGATGGATGAGTGTCTCACCGGGGATCGCCGGGCTAAATCCAAGATCGTGCGCCTCGTTAAACGGCTCACTCAGAGTCAGAGGTAGCCCCAAGACCCCGGCACCAATCACTTCTTTCCCTTCGAGAACAAGATGGATATCCAGATACTGGCGATGAAACTCCGGTTTCTGGTCGGCCAATAGTTTGGTTTCCCCTTCAACGACGTTAAAGAACATCTGTTTACCCTGTACCTGATAGTGGCCGATAGGTAAATTGGACGGCTCACGTTCAATAATGCTGGCCAGCATTTTTCGGATAGCCGCCGGATAGAAACTATTATTTACGGCAGTGGTTAAGGCATCAATAATCATGATATTTTCTCTGGTAGAGATCGGTGCAGCACTTCACCGACAGGAACAATAGCTGGGTGGTTTTATAGCAATACGCAATCCAGAAATAATTGCAGTAGATTTATTTATTAACCTTTTACTCTCAAGAGGCCGCTCTACGGTCGCCACGATTAATATGAATAAGCAACAATGCAAACCTCTCGCTTTCTAATATTTACAACCCATCACCACTGTGAGTAAACTCCATCTGAAAAACTATTCGGCATGGTGAAATAAGTCCTGGCCTATCTCACGGTTTTTAACCGTTTAAAACTGTGACAAAAGTCACTTAATTAAGTGTTACGAAACGACGTTACTTATCCTGTGATCCACGGCAGAAAATCACTGGGTATTCACCCTCCTCACCTGAATCGATCGGTCTCGCATTCTCCTCTTACCGGCATAGTGGATTATCTGGCCCGATAATAACTGACAGAAACCCCGAAATTGCACACGAGATCACGCCGGGAGTAACATGCTTTTTTAACACTCTTTGGCGTGATGTAGATCGCAAAAATAAGCGGTAAAAAAACGTCTGATACAGGATATCCCCTATTTTTTTCAGACAGGAACGCAACTATGCATACTGACACTCAACCCACCATTTTACTTATCGCGCCGGTGATGGATGCTTTGCAGGCCGCGCTGGATGCCAGTTACCGGGTATTCCGTCTCTATGAGCAATCAGATATTCCAGCCTTCCTGGTTCGCCATGGCGCAGACGTTCAGGCGGTGGTCACCCGTGGCGATGTGGGGGTAACCCGGCAGACGCTGGAGCAGTTGCCGCAGGTGGGCATGATTGCTGTCTTTGGCGTGGGGACCGACGCTATCGACCTCGACTACACCCGGGAGCGCCATATCAGCGTCGGGATCACCGCCGGTGTGCTGACCGATGATGTGGCCGATCTGGCGATGGGGCTGATGCTGTCCGCCAGCCGCCGTCTATGCCAAGGGGACCGTTTTGTACGCGAAGGCCGCTGGGAAACGACGCCGCCGCCGCTGGCAACCAAAGTGAGCGGTAAACGCATCGGTATTTTTGGCATGGGGAATATTGGCCAAGCCATCGCCCGCCGGGCGAAAGGCTTCGATATGGCCATCCTGTATACTGACCGCCAGCGCAAAGACAACCTGGATTACCAGTGGTGCGCCGATCTGCACACGCTCGCCGCGCAGAGTGATTTCCTGGTGATCGCGGCATCCGGCAGTGCGGAAAACCGCGGGATTATTGATGCCAGCGTATTTAACGCCATGCCCGATAGTGCCTGGCTTATCAATATCGCCCGCGGCAGCCTGGTCGATGAGGTGGCGCTGATAAAAGCGTTACAAAATCATGTTATCGCCGGGGCTGCTCTGGATGTATTTGAAAACGAGCCCCATGTCCCGACAGCGTTCTTTGCTCTCGAGAACGTTCTGCTTCAGCCCCACGTGGCCAGTGCTACCGTAGAAACCCGTCAGGGAATGAGCCAATCCGTTTTGGATAATCTGGCAGGTTATTTTTCCCATCAGGATATTCCTGGATTAATTAAATAAAAATGATCACCTGAGTTACGAATAATCATTTTTATCCGCCAACACAATAATCCTCGGTGGATGGCGGATATCATCGAGACGCTACTATGACCGATAAAATACCAGGAACTCGCTGGCTGCGGGTTATCGCGCCGATCCTTGTCACCTGCATTATTTCATTTATGGATCGCGTTAATATCAGCTTTGCTCTGCCGGGCGGCATGGAACAGGATTTGGGCATTACCAGCCAGATGGCTGGCGTGGCCAGCGGTATATTTTTTATTGGTTATTTATTTCTGCAAATCCCTGGTGGACGACTTGCGGTTTACGGAAGCGGGAAACGTTTTATCGCCTGGTCGCTCGTGGCCTGGGCGGTTGTCTCTATCGCCACCGGGTTCGTCACCCATGAATATCAGCTGCTCGTGCTGCGTTTTATTCTCGGGATCTCCGAAGGGGGGATGTTGCCCGTCGTGCTGACCATGGTAAGCAATTGGTTCCCGGAAAAAGAACTGGGCCGCGCCAATGCCTTTGTCATGATGTTTGCCCCACTAGGGGGGATGCTGACCGCTCCAGTTTCCGGCGCGATTATTGCCACTCTCGACTGGCGCTGGCTGTTCATTATCGAAGGCTTGTTGTCGGTCGTGGTGCTGACCATTTGGTGGCTGGTGATCAGTGACCGCCCGGAAGAGGCGCGTTGGCTGCCGGCGAAAGAACGCGACTATTTATTGACCGAGCTGGCACGGGAACGCAAAGCGCGAGAAGGAATGGTGCCGGCGGCCAAGGCGCCGTTAAAAGCGGTGTTCCGCAACAAGGGATTGATGCGCCTGGTCGTGCTGAATTTCTTTTACCAGACCGGGGACTATGGGTATACGTTGTGGCTGCCCACCATCTTGAAAAACCTGACAGGCGGCAGTATGGCTAATGTTGGGGTATTGGCGATCCTGCCGTTTGTTGCCACTCTGGCGGGGATTTATGTGATTTCGATGTTCAGCGATCGCAGCGGTAAACGCCGTTTGTGGGTCAGGATCTCCCTGTACTGTTTTGCAGCGGCGCTGATAGCCTCAGTGATCCTGCATGATCACGTAGTGGCCGCCTATATCGCGCTGGTGGTGTGCGGCTTCTTCCTTAAAGCGGCGACCAGCCCCTTCTGGTCAATTCCCGGACGCATTGCGACGGCAGAAGTGGCGGGCAGCGCACGCGGGGTAATCAATGGGCTGGGCAACCTCGGTGGGTTCTGTGGCCCCTATTTGGTAGGCGTCATGATTTATGTGTACGGACAAAACGTCGCGGTTTGCGCGCTGGCAGCATCGCTGTTGCTGGCAGGAAGTATCACCTTCCTGCTGCCGAAAGAATGCGATCGCTCCTGCGAAGAAACAGGCAGCCTTCTCCCCTCCGGGGCCAAACAGAAATGGAGTTAAGCCGTAATGGCGCGGTGTGGGCAGCGACAGCGGCTCACACCCGCATCAGGATTGAGCGGCGTATTGTGTTATCGCGTTAAAATGTGGACTGACCCCACCGGTAGACGATCCTGCCCTATAGTTGGGCTGACGACACACTTGACTTAATGGCTTATTTATTAAACAACAAGTAGATACTCCAGCATTTTGAAGCACAGAAAACCCGGCCGGAGCCGGGTTAGGTGCTACTTTTTACACCTGACTAAAAATGACCAGCATTTATAGCCATACTTGTGAGCATCTAAGATCTTCCTTTCCGAATCAGGAGTCCCTGCTTTTGCACGGGTCCTGCGGAAGCGACAGTGTCTCCAAGTAAAGCCAGGAGGGGCTGATTTTGTTGCAATAGTTCGTAAAGTCATTGACTTCACCATTTCCTATGGGTGAAGCACACCCCACAAGATTCTTGCGATAAATGCGAGGATCCACTATTGTAACAGTGTTTCGAGTACTGAAACGGTCGTGGGTGCCTTTATCCTCGATCGGAGGGGCTCCCCCTGCCAGGGGAGTTACCTCAAATTCTTTAGTTCTTCACCGCGAACGACTTCACTATAGTGGCTATCCTTTCAGCCTCATCGATGCTTAGGTCTGTTGGTAAATTTTCAATGGTGAGAATCAGATCGCTACGCAAAGGAATTGGTAAAGCGAAAGTTTTCAGTTCATCGTCCTGCTTATCTTTAACTGATGGTTTTCTAGCCACTGACGCTTTCCTTTTCTTGGTGGTCGTACCCAGGTTTTCCTGGAGTTGGTCATGAGCTATCTTTAGAAAGTTAACTGAAGCATTCCTCAATAATTCCGATCCAGATTTCTTCCCAAAAGCTGGCATCGCCTCACCAGTGACATGCTCTACAAAAAGCTTAATCGCACTCATTAATCTGCTTCTATAGGCTCGCAAGGTGCTGTCTGATGGCTCAGATTCTGAATTTCTTATGTAGCCTTCTAAAAAACGCTCAGGCGCATAAGTGCGAACGTCTTCATCCTCTGGCAGCTCGGCAGAAGAAATCAGCAATAGGGATGAGTTCTTAAGATTTCGAGCAGTCGCTTCAGGAATGATGTTTAAATCCGGAAGAGATTCTAAGAATTGAACGAACGCTTTAATGGATAGATCGTTCACCATGGCGTACCTCCTGTTTACTAATACAGTAAGTTTATGATCGTTTGCGACGATCAATCAAGTTTTTTTGATTCATTGAATCTATTGAACTCTGCGATTGGGATTAGATATCTAAGATCTTATTTGTATGACAATTAAGATCTTGAGTTGGTTGACGCTTGGTCCTCTAATCCGTGTAGTCCACGCATTTTAGTTAACAAAAAAGTCGCATTTCTGCGACCCAATGGCTGCGGTATTCTCACGTAATCATCTGATCATTACGGGATGCTGCTATAAGCGCCCCCCCCCTCATCAAGCTCAAATATTAATCACCAACCCAGCTCATCAGCCCACTGGCTACGGCAGGTGCTCCCACTTGATGTCTACAAACTCACCAATGATCTTGTTGTTCCCAGTGATCCGTATCCTTTGGCGCTTAACCATCCATCCTAGCTTGAAGCTTGTTGGCCATCACTTTGCAGGCATTGCATACCCACCTATGATGAACCAGGCCAACAACACGACAGCCGCCACGATGATTACGACAGGAAACAGATATCCAATTTTCATATTTTCTTGTTCTAGCCCCTTACGGCATTAAATCTTGCATAACAAACGACTTACACCCAGAGTTCATAAGCATCATAAAGGCAAAAGTGCTTACCAATGTTAGGGGTAGTAATAACTTACTCATCAGCGACTCCGCTTGGATAACAATCGCACTTCCTGCAGGCCATCAACGACAAATCTTTTTCGACTTGCTGATCGAACCATCTTTGCAGACGAACTTTTCTCCTGAACAATGAGATATCCCCCCTTCTTCCCCGAGCATGGTTTGTTTGCTGCGGTTGCTGTAAAGGCAAAAAGTGACAAGCATGCCGCAAAAATAACTTTCTTCATGATTCGCCCCTCCCCTCTATGGGCCCATAAATTGTTTTATGCCTACTATGCTCAGTAGGCGTTCACATAGCTATCCCAAAGTGATCAGCACTTGATCAATGCCACACAAACAAAACCCCGATAAAAATCATTATTCATCATAAGGATAGCTATTAATTTACAGTCAACATCATTCAGGATTCATTTATTACTACTATCAGCTCAAAGAATTCCACAACCACTTTGGAACGCTCCTGGTTACCACCGTGAATAGGACTCTATCGGTGCATGAAACCATTCTTAGATGCTGCTTAGCTCAGACAACCCGACGAGAAAACCGCCTAGTTTTTTCATGCAGATGTTCGGCAGGCTTGACCTTTGCTCGCTGGCTCTCCGCAAGCTGCCATTCCGCTACTTTCGATGTAAACCACTTGTTCGCTTCGCCGACTCCATAAAAGTCAGGCCCCGGGAACGGGTTTACATCCCGATGGCGCAGTCGATACATGGATGAATTTGATATTTTTAGCAGCGAACGCACATCTTTACTCGTTAACATTTCTTCGGCTTTCATATCCACCTCTTCCGCCTCTCAACAGTGATTAGTTGTCAAATCAGGTGGGATCTCACCAGAAAAAAACGATAGAAACAGAGGTCAAAATCATAACCTGAGGGAGCAAATCATGAAACGTTGGTTCAAAATAGGCATTTGTTGGTTCAGTGTTGGTTCAATACGAAAAATAAATCTATTATAAAACAACAGATTTTATATATTGAACCAACTGAACTGACTGAACCAACACACTTACTACGTACGTGAGATATTACTCTTCTGCTTGTTTATCCTCAGGCATGTAGTGCAGGACATAGACGTTAACCTGTTGGCCATTCACTCTTGGGGACTTCCTCTGGTAACCACGACCACTGCTTGGCGGTGTGAGCATGCCGGACTCCAGTAAAACCTTAGCAAAGTGCTTCGCATTGAACCCGGCCGCAATCTCCTTCTCAAACGCAGATTTGAAGGTATGGAACACCATCTTATCTGTGTCGTGTTTACCCCGCTCCCTGTAGCCAGCCATATCGCAAATCATCAGACTTTGCGGATCATAGGGCAATGGTGCAAACCGACTCATGCCAAAGGCATTCAAGAACGGCGAACCTCGCTGCTACGCGATGAACCTGTTCACCATAGTCACTAGGGACTAATGACCTCCAGCGCTCCTCAGCAGCCCTTACAGCCTCGACCGCTTCCTGCTGGTGGTTGGCCAAATATTTAATCCATTCTCGCCCAGCAGGTCCGTAGTGGCTCTGGTAGGCATCTTTGATGCGCATCAGCATGTTGCTTCCCGGTGTGGTATTCATGAAAGCGTACAGCCTTACTTAGTGGGATATTCAGCAAGCGCACCAACTGGCCAGCTTTGATACGCCTTGTAGTGGTCAAGTAATATTGACCACGGTTTTACAGTAAGAACGGTATCTGTTCTCTGATTCTTCTGGCGTCAGTCCACCGTTGTAATGATGTGGTCTGACGCTATTGTAGTAATTCAATATATAGCGATTGATTTGCCGCCGGGCTTCGTCTTTACCCATGTAGCCATTCGCTGGCACCCATTCTGTTTTCAGGCTGCGGAAGAAGCGTTCCATCGGGCTGTTATCCCAGCAGTTTCCCCGCCGACTGACGCTTTGCTTTATTCTGTAACGCCAGAGAAGTTGCTGATATTTCAGGCCTGTATACTGACTTCCCTGATCGCTATGGAACATGACATCACGCGGTTGGCTACGCGTCTCATATGCCATCCGCAGAGCGTTGCTTATCAGTGCTGTATCGGCATTCGCTGACAGACTCCAGCCGATAACTCTGCGGGCAAAAAGATCCATTACGACCGCCAGATAGCACCAGCGATTTCCTGCCCAGATATAAGTAATATCTCCGCACCATACCCGGTCTGGCTCCGGTACAGCGAACTGGCGCTCGAGCAGATTCGGCAGGCATGTATGCTCCTAACGGGCATTTTTGTACTGATATTTTCCGGGCTGACAACTGCTCAGGTTCAGGGATTTCATCAGACGCCTGGCACGGTAACGGCTCATCGGAATGCCGTTTTGGGTCAGCATTTCAGCCAGAGTGCGCGCGCCAGCAGAGCCACGGCTCTGGTTCCATGCCCGGCGTATCTCGCTGTACAACCTGACTCGCGCGGGATTAACAGTGTCGCATCGTTTCTGCCAGTACCGGTAACTGCTACTGTGTACTCCCAGAGCGGAACAAAGTCTGACTACCGTATGGCTGTCGCTCAGCCTGGCAATTATCGTGAACCGTTCAGTGAGTCGGACATCAAGAGCGCGGTAGCCTTTTTTAATATCGTATTCTGTTCCTCCAGGCGGCGAACCTGCTTTTCCAGCTCGCGGATACGCTGCTGCTCTGGGGTAATGGGGGTGGCAGAAGGCGTAATCCCCTGGCGCTCTCGTCTGAGCTGGCGTACCCAAGATTCAAGCGTGGTAGAACCAACATTAACCGCTTCACTGGCTTGTCGATATGAGTAACCCTTATCAACGATCAGCTGTGCACATTCCAGCCTGAACTCAGGGGTAAAAGTACGCTTAGTTCTCTTGTTCATTAAGTCACCTATTTTATGTTGAGGTGAGAATATCACCTTTAATCAGGTGGCCAAATTCACTGTGCCACTACATGGTGTTGTTCGTGAATAACGATACGTTCAATGGACTGGGGAGTTACGGTGAAGACGGGACGGGTTTGGCGTCTCTGATACGGGAAGCCTGGCTGAGTGCCATACAACTGAGCCAACAACCCGAATACCGAAAGTTGGTACATTTCCCGGATAATCCGCTGTATTACCTGGACGTCAATGCTTTAAACTACAAAACGGTTTACGATAAATTCACCTTCAGGCTGAGTTATTTTGCGAAGGAGCGCACCAAGTCATACAACCGGAATGAACGCTCATTTGGCTGCAGTCAGTCCTGAGGCAAAACAAACTAAGTCTATAAAGATTTTTTCAGCCTGGCTCTAATCGACTGAATCTCAGCATACTCCGCTTTTGAAGCCTTGACACGTCAGTTATTCTTTCACCTCTGACTGGCTACTCGCGACTGCCTGCAGGAGACTGATTATGTTATTGACCGCAAAAGCCATTAACTGACTTTTCGACTTGATCTCCTTAAGTTATGTGAGAAATTTGCCGATATGAAAACATGATCCCCCAGTCGCTACTGACATGCCCTGTCAGTAGCGACTGGTAATCTCAAGGAAAAATTACAAGGAGAACGCGCATGAGCGGGCATGAGGTAATGGTACAAAGAATAACCGCTATTATTGCAGAACTTTACCAGTACGGCTTTGTATCACGTAAGAAGATGATGGACGAATTCAACATCAGTGAGCGTACTTTGTATCGTGATCTTAATCGTCTGGGCGACAGAATCGTCCCCGATGGTGATGGTATTTACAGGCTGGCTCCCGCTTACGCTAAACCTCAGGCTCTAAAAGAACAACAAAATCTCATCAATGCCCTAGGGATGGCAGAGTTATTCCCTGTAAAAAAAATCTTCTCCCAGCCTGACATGACTTCACTGATCATCAGATCGCTGCCCGGAGACCCAGAGGCGAAACGCGTACTTGAGAATAACTATAGTGTGTTCGATAAAGCGATTCGTGAAAATAGCCTTTGTGAATTTCATTATAAAGGGAAACATCGGACCGTCGCGCCTTATAAGCTTATTAACATAAAGAGCGTCTGGTATCTCGGTGCGGTAGAGAATGAAAAGGTTAAAGGATTCCAGCTCACCAAAATTCATTGGCTGAAATTTAAATCAGAGCACTTCACACCACAACCCCATATCACACAATACTTTGCTGAAGAAGATGATGTCTGGTTTTCTTTGGATAAGCAGATTGTACTCCTTAAAATTTCAGCCGACGTAAGCCATTTTTTTAAACGTCGAAATGTTCTGCCTGCCCAAAAGTTAATTCGTCAGGAACCTAATGGCGACTTGATCGTGCAAACCAAAATGGCACACGAAAACCAGCTATTCCCATTATTACGTTATTGGTTACCAAACCTCACTGTTATTTCCCCGGTTAGCCTACAACAACGTTTTTATCAGAAGCTCAACCAGCAAATAATAGAAATGAAAAACCCATTGCAGTGAAATTATTTTTGACAACATACAGCAGGAGTAAAAAATGTTACGTGGTTCAGAAAGAAAAGAAGCATTAGCCAGTCTCAAAAGTGCAACTAACCGTTATGAAGTACAGGCTAAAGACACCCAGGATGAGATCACTGCCCTCTTTCTGTTACGCCAGAAATGCAGTAAGAACCTGATTGCCCGTGGTGAAAATTTTGTTAATCGACTGGCGAATACACCGAAAGAGTTTGATAAATCCTGGAGCGAATTGAAAGCGGAAATCGCTGAATTTGATAACGTGGTGGAAAAACTGGAAGAAGAATACCGCGCATCACATATTGGTAAAGGAACGGCTGCTGCGGGGGTTGCCGTAGGGGCGGGGGTCGCCGCATTTGCCCCTACGGCTGCGCTGGCGGTCGCAACAACTTTTGGTACAGCATCCACGGGTACCGCTATTGCTACGTTAAGCGGAGCTGCCGCAACAAATGCAGCCCTGGCATGGCTCGGCGGCGGCGCACTGGCTGCGGGTGGCGGTGGCATGTCAGCAGGAAGCGCACTACTGGCTCTGGCGGGTCCAATAGGCTGGGGGATTGGTGCTGTAGGCATCGCTGGCGGAACCTTACTAGCCCGTCGCAAAAACGGTAAAATCATTGATGAAGCACAACAGGAAGAGCGCCAGGTTCGCGCAAAAACCAGCGAACTTCGCGTGATGGAACGTGGTGCGCAAGAACTCAAGATGCTCACATCCGAGCACTATCATGGTACTGAAAGCATTATTGATGTGCTGGAAAAGGCTGCGCCTCAAGACTATTGCCAGTTTAATCCCCATCAGAAAGATCAATTAGGGGCATTGATTAACCATATCAATGCATTATCAAAACTGATCAACAAGAAAATCCAGTAATGAGCATTAACCATAATACAGTTGGCGACCAGCTTATCGGCAGCGCGGTTAACGCCATTAATCAGACCCGCATTGATAATGAACTGTTAAAACTATCGCAGCAGGATCGTGCATTTGAGTTGGCTGGCGAACAAATGCAAAAGGTGCGTGATTTCATCGCGTCACCGGGTAACATCCTGGGCTCAATGAGCACCAAACACGGTGAAATTGCTGAGCAGGTAGAAGTTGGCGTGCGCAATGCTCGCCAAGCAATAGAAGAAAGGGTTCAGGATGCCTCTGATCTTAGCGCCACGTTTGACGGAGTGGGTCGAACCGCTCCGGCGGATTATATGATAGATGGCGTTGACGTGCAGTCAAAGTTTATCAACGGAGTTAATAATAACCTGAACCATGTCCTTCAGCACATGGAAACCTATCCCAATTTCACCCAGGGAGAATCCTTTTACCATATCCCCAAAGACTCCTGGCAAACGATTCAGGATGTTATTGATGGGAAGCCGGTGGAGGGCTTGAGCGAAAAAACAATACAGGCTATCAGGGATAAAGTTGCAGAAATTGAAAGTACAACGGGAAGATCCTTTAATGATGTCGTGCGTCCTGGAGTTTCTGATTACAAAGATGTTCAGTGGGGAAAAATTGACGAAACGCTTGATAAACATGATCAGGAATTAGCGGAACAGAACGAGGCAAAAAAAGCAGAAATTATTGACGATCACCAACCCTCTCTAAGTGAAGGCATGCGTGCAACCGCAATGGGAGCCGCTTTCGGTGGAACCTTTGCTCTTGTAACAGGTATATATAGCAAATACCGTGACGGTAAAAATATATTTCGTGGAGATTTCAACAGACAGGACTGGCAGGATGTCGGCTTAGATACATTGAAAGGTGCCGCTATTGGCGGTGTATCCGCCGGAGCAATTTATACCCTGACCAATTATGCCTCTCTGGGAGCACCGTTCGCCAGCGCGCTGGTCACTGCCGCTAAAGGTGTAAGCAATCTCGCTCTCTCCTATCAGTGCGGTGAGATTAATACTGATGAGTTTACCGATCTTGGCCTTATCATCTGCGCGGAATCGGCCATCGTTGGCGCAATGTCTGTCGCAGGTCAGGCAATCATCCCTGTGCCTGTGTTGGGGGCATTAGTTGGTTCTATCTCAGGGAAGTTTATGGTTACAGTAGCTAAAAATCTGGACAGTAAAGCACGCCAATTGCTGGCGAAAAAAATGGAGCAATTTACATGTCGCTTAAGTGAGATTGAGCAGAAAGCACTCAACCGAATTTTGAACGAGTTCGCGGCGCTGGGTGAGCTTACCGCAGCTGCATTTAGCGTGGAAAACAATCGCCGGTTGCTGGAAGCAAGCATCACGCTTGCCCAGGCCCACGGTGTTGAAGAGGCGAAGATAATCAAAAACGCGGATGATCTTGACACATTTATGATGGCGTAGCACTCGAATAAAAATTACAGCAAGGATAAAACCACAATGCTACAGATAATTGGTGCGTTAATTTTACTGGTAATCGGTTTTGTTATTATAAAAGCGTTGTTTAAGGCATCTCTCAATATTCTAGGTGTGATATTAGGATTTGGTGCATTGATTGTTGCAGGCCCACCTTTATTGGCGGGCTATATTGTAGAGCGCGTAACCTATGCGCTTCACTCACGTTGGCTGCTGGGTGTACCTCTTGCCATATCAGGAATGGTGATTAGCTTTATGTGGGGACTTGATGGTAAACATATTGCCTACGAAGCTTATTCATTTGATTCAATGAAGTTTATTTTAACCGCTGCATTTGCCAGTGGCCTGCTTGCAGTACCTGTAAAAACCAAGGCTATTCTACAAAACGGGCTTATACTAGCCGATATCAATGCCAAACTTAAAGAGTATTATTGCTGTTTTTATACGTCTTACTTTTTGATGGCCTGCTCTGCGGCTACACCGTTTATAGCCTGGCAATATAATATCTCATCTTCACTGATGTGGTGGACAGGGTTGCTATACTGGATAGCAGCCTTACTGACACAGTTCTATGCGGCAAACCAAATTCAGGAACTCAAGAAGTTAACTAATGCCATCAATACAGGGTTAAATGAGCAAAAAGCGATCAATAACCAACTTTGGCTGACGGAACTAAAAGAAGGAAGTAACCTCTCAGCAGAATTCGTAGAGACTATCTATCTTAAGTTGGTCTCACAGCATATTTTTCAGGGCGATACTCGAGAGCAGGATCTGGCTGGTGAAAACTGGCTTTTAAATGATGCCTGGTATGAAAGAAAGATGGCTGAATTTAATGAGCAGTTAAACAGTAAAATTGTACACTCATCAGATGAGCTAAGAAGCCTTTTTGGTAATAGGCTGAATTTACCCTCTGCTGCGAATGATGATCTCCTGAACCGTTATCTTGATGGTGGGAACTATTATTCTTTTTCGGATGGTCGAAAATTTGTCTCGTTTCACTATGTCGACGAGCTTTGTACCTGCACTTCATGCGGTTTGAGCGAGATTAAAAACGCAAAACACCAGGGCGGTGGTGGGAGCCAGGAATGGTATTGCTCTGATATTTGCCGGGAAACGGAAAAACTCTGCATTGAAATTCACAAGCGACCACAGGCTGAATTTATTTCCAGTGCAGCAACAAACGGTCTGATTCTCATGACACTCCCGGAGGCCTGGAATACT
The DNA here is from genome assembly GCF_052168715.1 of Serratia sp. CY44782. Lineage (NCBI taxonomy): Bacteria > Pseudomonadati > Pseudomonadota > Gammaproteobacteria > Enterobacterales > Yersiniaceae > Serratia > Serratia sp. CY44782. The sequence goes on along the minus strand of NZ_JBJNME010000010.1, from coordinate 92,207 downwards.
AACGAAAAAATGTTTGCAGTGGGAGGACAAGTACATGGTTTTGCAGCCGAACGGGGAAATCATCTTACTGACAAAATCCAACTAAAAGATGCACATATTCTCGGTGATGATAATGCGAAAAATGGTGCAGACAGGCTGGTTAACGGTTCAGAGATTCAGACCAAATACTGTGCAACCGCTGCACGTAGCGTCGGTGCTGGTTTTGACGGACAAAACGGTAATTATCGCTATTATGACAGTAACGGAACCCCAATGCAGTTAGAGGTTCCGAAAGACCAGTATTCGAAAGCGCTTGAAACGATGGAGAACAAAATTCGCGATGGCAAAGTCCCCGGCGTTACCGATCCTGCAGAAGCCACAAAACTTGTACGTCAGGGACACCTGACTTATAGCCAGGCACAAAACATCACTAAGTTTGGCACGTTCGAATCTATCACTTACGACATTGCGGAAGGATCTATCATCAGCCTCGCAGCTGGAGGTATCAGCTTCGGTCTGACAGCTTCTATTTTCTACCTCAATACCGGCGATCGTAAGGCTGCGTTGCAAACGGCAGCAATACAGGCAGGTAAAACATTTACCCGCACACTGACAGTTTATGTGACGGTACAGCAATTACACCGTATCAGTGCCGTTCAGGGGCTACTTAAAAATATTGATTTTGCCGCTGCCAGCCCGACAGTTCGTAATGCGCTTCAACAGGGAGTCGGAGCTAACAATCTCAACTCCCTTAACAAGATGATGCGTGGCACACTGGTTACCTCTTTCGCACTGGTCGCCGTGACCACTGGTCCGGATATGATCAAAATGGTGCGAGGTCGTATTTCTGGGGCACAGTTTATAAAAAATCTGGCAGTTACTTCATCTGGTGTGGCTGGGGGTGCAATTGGTTCTATTGCTGGCGGAATGATGCTTAGTCCATTAGGTCCTTTCGGTGCTTTAGCAGGACGCGCAGCTGGTGGCTTGTTAGGCGGTATGATTGCCACAGCGATTTCCAAAAAAATAGCGGGTGCACTAGTTGAAGACGACCGAGTAAAAGTGCTGGCTCTCATCCAGGAACAGGTTACATGGCTTGCAACAAGTTTCATGCTTACAGAACACGAACTTGAAAACCTGAACGCGAATCTGGCAACAGTAATTGACCAAAAAACCCTGGAGGTTATCTTCGCCGCAAAAGAGCAAGACCGAGCAACGGCCAATATGCTGATTAAACCACTTGTAGTAAGTGTGGTTAAGCAACGACCGGTCCTGAGCTATGAACAATCGCAAATCTGCGAAATGGTCGATCAGCTTGATACATCGGTTTCATTATCTGCTGTTGCATAATGAAAGGTATAAATTCATTACCATCGTGATATGGTGCTTCAGACGAAGCAAACTTAAATACCATTAACCCCATGATACTATTGTAAAATCCAAAAAAACAATGGTAATCATCATGACTAGTCCTGATATAGGTTGACACTTTTCAGCCGGATAACGCCCGATGAACCTCATCGGGCGTTTTGTATTTCAGCGACAGGTGCGGCCGCCGCGTGTTGGTTACTGTGAGTCCCGGTACTTGTGTTTGCGCGATAAGGCGGTCAGCTGCTTTTTTGTCAGCGTGGTGCCAAAGTCGGTGTTCATCACTTTGACGACAGCTTCGAAGAACTGGGCTTTGACTTCAGATTCAGCCAGTTGCTGCTCAAGTTCTTTAATACGCTGTTCGGGCGTCAGGGGGAGTTTGGGCATGTTGTCTCCGCACGTTCTGGTGGAAGGAGAAGTCCGCCAGTCAAGCTGACCGTATTTGCGCAGCCAGTTCATGACGGTTACGTTGCCTTGGATACCATAACGGTCTGTGGCCTGACGGCAAGTCATTTCGCCTTTTTCGACCTGTTCGACGACGGCCAGTTTAAAGGATAGAGAGTAATCGCGTTGTGTGCGTTTAATATACTGGTTCATCACATTTTCCTCTGTGCGTGAGTAAAATGTGTCAACGCTATTTAGGACGGGTCAGTCCTTTTAGCATCCTCACGCTTACTTCTGGCTTCAGCTATAAAGAAACATCGGGGTAAACACCTATAGCGAGGAGTTTCTCTTTACCTAACGAGCGATATTTGAGACGCCAGTATCTTTTACCATTCGGATTAACCAGTAGGTAAAGACCACCACCATCAGCCAGTTTGTAGGGCTTCTCTTTGGGTTTTGCAGTTTCAACCTGACGAGCTGTCAGCTTCATTGGGGGTACCTCTCAGCAGGGGGTACAATTATACCCCCATCCATACCCCCACATTGAGCTTGACCCTGGGGGAGTACAATTGAGTTCAATAGACTAATAGAATGCTATAACTGCTGATTTATCAATGAAAAGTTGAGTTTGGTAGACTTCAGGGGAGTTTAGTTTGGAGCGGGTGAAGGGAATCGAACCCTCGTATGCAGCTTGGGAAGCTGCCGTTCTACCATTGAACTACACCCGCATCGGTGTGCGACAGGCATTATAACCGGTTATCGGCGGCGGGCAAGCGGAGATGGCGCGTAACTGTCGATGTTTTAAGCGGTTAAGTCCAGTGGGCGAAAAAAAACCGGCGCAGTTGCCTGCACCGGTGATTTCACGCTAAACGGAATTATTTCTGTGGGCGCATCGCCGGGAACAGAATCACGTCGCGGATGGTGTGGCTGTTGGTGAACAGCATCACCATACGGTCGATACCGATGCCCAGACCGGCGGTCGGCGGCAGGCCGTGCTCCAGCGCAGTGACGTAGTCTTCGTCGTAGAACATCGCTTCGTCGTCGCCGGCGTCTTTCGCGTTCACCTGATCGGCAAAGCGCTGTGCCTGGTCTTCGGCGTCGTTCAGCTCGGAGAAGCCGTTGCCGATTTCACGGCCGCCGATGAAGAACTCGAAGCGGTCGGTGATTTCCGGGTTAACGTCGTTGCGGCGCGCCAGCGGCGACACTTCAGCCGGGTACTCGGTGATGAAGGTCGGCTGAATCAGATGGCTTTCCGCCACTTCTTCGAAGATCTCGGTCACGACGCGGCCCAGGCCCCAGCTCTTCTCAACCTTGATGCCGATGGATTCGGCGATGGCCACCGCTTTGCCCATGTCGGCCAGGTCAGCCAGATCGGTTTCCGGGCGGTATTTCTTGATCGCCTCGGTCATGGTCAGCTTCTCGAACGGCTTGCCGAAGTCGAACACTTCGTCGCCGTACTGTACCTGAGAGGTGCCCAGCACTTTCTCGGTCAGGGTGCGGAACAGCGTCTCGGTCAGCTCGATCAGGTCTTTGTAATCCGCGTAAGCCATGTAGAGTTCCATCATGGTGAACTCTGGGTTGTGACGCGGAGAAACGCCTTCGTTACGGAAGTTGCGGTTGATTTCGAACACGCGCTCAAAGCCGCCGACCACCAGACGCTTCAGATACAGTTCCGGCGCGATGCGCAGGTACATGTCGATATCCAGCGCATTGTGGTGCGTGATGAACGGACGCGCGGACGCGCCACCCGGGATCACCTGCATCATCGGGGTTTCGACTTCCATGAAGCCGCGTTCCACCATGAAGTTGCGGATAGCCGACATCACCTGAGAACGCACCTTGAAGGTATTGCGCGATTCTTCGTTGGCGATCAGATCCAGGTAACGCTGGCGGTAACGGGTTTCCTGATCCGCCAGGCCGTGGAATTTGTCCGGCAGCGGGCGCAGCGCTTTGGTCAGCAGACGCAGCTCGGTGCAGTGGATCGACAGTTCGCCGGTCTTGGTTTTGAACAGCTTGCCGCGTGCGCCGAGAATATCGCCCAGGTCCCACTTCTTGAACTGGTCGTTGTATACGCCTTCAGCCAGATCGTCGCGCGCGACGTACAGCTGAATGCGGCCGCCCACGTCCTGCAGCGTGACGAAGGATGCTTTGCCCATAATACGGCGGGTCATCATGCGGCCGGCGACGGTCACTTCTACGCCCAGCGCTTCCAGCTCTTCGTTGTCTTTATCGCCGTACGCGGCGTGCAGTTTGTCGGAGGTGGAGTCACGACGGAAGTCGTTCGGGAACGCAATGCCGTTCTCGCGCAGGCCGGCCAGTTTCTCGCGGCGGGACTGCAGTTCGTTATTGAGATCCAGCGCCTGATCGGCGCCCTGTACTTGTTGTTCAGACATTTCTATTCCTCATAACCCGGCTTTCAAACTTGCCTCAATGAATTTATCCAGGTCGCCATCCAGTACGGCCTGCGTGTTACGCGTTTCGACGTTGGTGCGCAAATCCTTGATGCGGGAGTCATCCAGCACGTAAGAACGGATTTGGCTGCCCCAGCCGATGTCGGACTTGTTGTCTTCCATCGTCTGCTTATCAGCATTTTTCTTTTGCATCTCAAACTCGTACAGCTTGGCTCGCAGCTGTTTAAACGCTTGATCCTTGTTCTTATGCTGAGAACGATCGTTCTGGCACTGCACCACGATGTTGGTTGGCAGGTGAGTAATACGTACGGCGGATTCGGTTTTGTTGACGTGCTGACCGCCCGCACCGGAGGCGCGGTACACGTCGATACGCAGATCCGCCGGGTTGATTTCGATATCGATATCGTCGTCGACTTCCGGGTAGATGAACACCGAGCTGAACGAGGTGTGGCGACGGCCGCCGGAGTCGAACGGGCTCTTGCGCACCAGGCGGTGAACGCCGGTTTCAGTGCGCAACCAGCCGAACGCGTAGTCGCCGATGATCTTGATGGTGGCAGACTTCAGGCCCGCGACGTCGCCGTCGGACTCTTCGATCACTTCGGTCTTGAAGCCCTTGGCTTCAGCCCAGCGCAGGTACATGCGCAGCAGCATGCTGGCCCAGTCCTGCGCTTCGGTGCCGCCGGAACCGGCCTGGATATCCAGGTAGCAGTCGGCGCTGTCGTATTCGCCGGAGAACATGCGGCGGAATTCCAACTGATCCAGCTTGCTCATCAGTTGATCCAGCTCGGCGACCGCTTCGTTGAAGGTTTCTTCATCGTCGGCTTCCACCGCCAGTTCCAGCAGCCCGCCGACGTCTTCGCCGCCCTGCTCCAGCTGATCGATGGTTTCAACGATGGCTTCCAGCGCGGCGCGCTCTTTGCCGAGCGCCTGTGCGCGCTCCGGCTCGTTCCACACGTCCGGCTGCTCCAGCTCGGCGTTGACCTCTTCTAGGCGTTCCTTCTTGGCATCATAGTCAAAGATACCCCCTAAGAACCGCAGTCCGCTCGGACAGGTCCTGAATTCGGTTTTTTACCGGGTTAATTTCAAACATGGTTTCGTTCTTTTACGTTGATGTCGTCGATGGCGGAATGCCATTGGAACCGCTAATTCTAACGGATCCGGGCGGCAGTTTATAGCGAGTTGGTCAGTTTTTGTGGCGATCGGGAAGGATGCAGGGGATTGGAGAGCCCAATCCCCGAATTGTGTTCAATTTCGCCTTAGCGCGGCCAAAGATGCTGGATCAGCAGCTGCACGTTGCGGTTGCCGCGAAACTCGTTGACGTCGAGCTTGTAGGCCAGTTCGACCTCGCGCACGCTGCTGTCCGGCCACAGCGTGGTGTCCACGTTGAACGCGATGCCGTCGAGCAGCGGGCCGCCGCCGAGCGGTTCCACCATCAGCTTCAGGTGTTTCTCACCCACCAGCCGCTGCTGCAGAATGCGGAATTTGCCGTCAAAGGTCGGCTCCGGGAACGCCTGGCCCCATGGGCCGCCCTCGCGCAGCAGCTCCGCCGTCGTCAGCGACAGCTCCTGCATCGCCAGTTCGCCATCGGACCAGATCACCCCTTCCAGCATCGCCGGATCGAGCCATTCCCCCACCAGCTCGCCGAAGCGCTGGCGGAACTCGTCGAACCTGGCCTCTTCCAGCGACAGCCCGGCCGCCATCGCGTGGCCGCCAAACTTCATCATCAGGCCGGGGTTCAGCATATCCAGCCGCTCCAGCGCGTCGCGCATGTGCAGGCCGGGCACCGAACGGCCGGAGCCTTTCAGGATGCCGTCACCCGCCGGCGCGAATGCGATCACCGGGCGGTGGAAACGCTCTTTGATACGCGAGGCGAGGATACCCACCACGCCCTGGTGCCATTCCGGGTGATACATCGCCAACCCGTAAGGCAGCTCGGTGCTGGTGCGCTCCAACTGGTCGCACAGTTGCAGGGCTTCCACCTGCATGCCCTGCTCTATCTCGCGTCGCGTCTGGTTCAACGCGTCGAGATCGTTGGCCAGCATACGCGCCTGCGCGATGTCGTCGCTCAGCAGCAGCGCCACGCCGATCGACATGTCGTCCAGCCTGCCGGCGGCGTTGAGACGCGGGCCGAGGGCGAAACCGAGATCGTTGGCCGCCAGCTGGCGGGCATCGCGGTTAGCTACCTCAAGCAGCGCGCGGATGCCCGGACGGCATTTACCGGCGCGGATGCGGTTTAACCCTTGATACACCAGAATGCGGTTGTTGGCGTCCAGCGGCACCACGTCGGCCACGGTGCCGAGCGCCACCAAATCCAGCAGTTCCGCCAGATTGGGCATCGCCAGCGCACGCTGTTCGAACCAGTCGCTGTCCCGCAGCCGGGCGCGCAGCGCCAACATCAGGTAGAACGCAACGCCCACTCCGGCCAGCGATTTGGACGGGAAGGCGCAGCCGCGCAGGTTGGGATTGACGATCGCTTCGGCCGCCGGCAGGGTCTCGCCCGGCAGGTGGTGATCGGTCACCAGCACCTGCATGCCCTTGGCGTGCGCCACGTCGACGCCGGCGTGGGAGGAGATGCCGTTATCGACGGTGACGATCAGCTCCGCGCCGCGCGCCGCCGCCTGCTCCACCACTTCGGGGCTCAGGCCGTAGCCGTCTTCAAAGCGGTTCGGCACCAGGTAGTCGACGGCTGCGCCGCCCATGCTGCGCAGCGCCAGCACCGTCAGCGCGGTGCTGGTGGCGCCGTCGGCGTCGAAATCGCCCACCACCATGATGCGGCGACCGTCGGCCAGCGCCTGTTGCAGCAGGCTGACAGCGTCGTCGATACCGTCCAGCTGTTGCCAGGGCAGCATGCCCTTGACGCCGCGCTCCAGCTCCTGCTCACCCTGAACGCCGCGCAGGGCGTAAAGCCGGCGCAGCAGCGGCGGCAAACTGGCGGGCAGATGCGTGTCGTCCGCCGCCGGACGGCGGCGTAGTTGCGTTTTAATACTCACCGGCGATTAACCACCGGCTTTGGTGGCGGCCTGGTGCGCATCCAGCATGGCGGCCATCTCTTTTGGCCCCTGATAGCCTGGGATCATCATGCCGTTTTCCAGAATGATCGCCGGCGTGCCCTGAATGCCGAACTGCACGCCCAGCTCGTAATGCTTGCTGATGTCAGTTTTGCAGGTGGCCGGAGAGATGGCGTCGCCCTTCATGGCGGCGTCGAACGCCTTGGCCTTGTCGGCGGTACACCAGATAGACTTCATGTCTTTCTCAGCCTGGGAAGCCAGCCCCTGACGCGGGAACGCCAGATAACGCACGGTGATGCCCAGATCGTTGTACTCTTTCATCTGCTGGTGCAGCTTATGGCAGTAACCGCAGGTGATATCGGTGAACACGGTGATCACGTGTTTCTCTTTCGGCGCTTTGTAGACGATCATTTGATCTTTCAGCGCGTCCATCTTGCTGCTCAGCAGTTGGTTGGTCACGTTGACCGGCTCTTTGCCGCTGACGTCGAACAGCGGGCCCTGCAGGATGTGCTTGCCGTCTTCGGAGGCGTACAGCACGCCGCTGTCGGTCAGCACGGTTTTCAGGCCGTTAACCGGCGAAGGCTGCACGTCCGCCTGCTGGATGCCCAGGCTGGCGAGCGCTTTTTTGATCGCCGCGTCGTCGGCATGGGCGGCACCGGTCACCGAAGCCACCAGCAGAGAGAGCAGCATTAAACCTTTTTTCATTGTTCCAATCCTTTCGAACCCGCCGCTCAGGCGCGCGGGTGATGCTGTTGATGTAGCTGTTTCAGTCGTTCGGTCGCTACATGAGTATAAATTTGCGTGGTCGAGAGATCGCTGTGCCCTAACAACATCTGTACGACACGGAGATCGGCCCCATGGTTCAGCAAATGGGTGGCAAACGCGTGCCGCAACACGTGCGGCGACAGACGTTCACTGTCGATGCCCGCAAGGATGGCATAGTGTTTGATGCGATGCCAGAACGTCTGTCGGGTCATTTGCTGGCAACGGGTGCTAGGGAACAACACATCCAGCGTCTGACCGTTGACCAGCCACGGACGGCCGTGTTCCAGATAATTTTCGATCCAGTAGACCGCCTCTTCACCCAGCGGCACCAGCCGCTCCTTGTTGCCCTTGCCGATCACCCGCACTACGCCCTGGCGCAGGCTGACGTCGCTGATGCTCAGCCCCACCAGTTCGGAAACCCGCAGCCCGGTGGCGTACAACACTTCGAGCATCGCCTTGTCGCGCAGCTCCAGCGGTTGATCGACGCAGGGCGCCTGCAACAGCGCATCGACCTGCGCCTCGCTCAGATCCTTCGGCAAACGCTGCGGCAGTTTGGGAGACGCCAGCTGCGCGGTGGGATCGTCGGCGCGCAGTTTTTCGCGATACAGGTACTGAAACAGGCGGCGCATGGCGCTCAGCAAACGCGCGGAGCTGGTGGCCTTGTAGCCGCCGTCCACCCGCTCGGCGAGAAAGGCCTGCAGATCCAACGCCTGCGCCTGCAGCAAGGCGGTGTTTTGATGGCCAAGCCAGGTGCCCAGAGCCTGCAAATCCAGCCGGTAGGAGGCCAGCGTATTTTCCGCCAGATTGCGCTCAAGCCACAGCGCATCCAGGAATTGTTCAATCAGCGCATTGTCTTGCTGTTGCACGCGGTCCTCTCTTTGTTGCATTTCCACCCGCGCCATTATGCCTTAAGCCGACGCAAATCAGGTATACTCGCTGCAATTCTCTAAACAGCAACGTAACGGTTTACACATGAAGATTGGTCTGTTTTACGGCTCCAGCACCTGCTACACCGAGATGGCGGCAGAAAAAATCCGTGAGATTCTGGGTGAAGACCTGGTCGACCTGCACAACCTGAAAGACGTCTCTCCCAAGCTGATGGAGGACTATTCCATTCTGATCCTCGGCATCCCGACCTGGGATTTCGGCGAACTGCAGGAAGACTGGGAAGCGATCTGGCCGCAGCTGCCGGCGCTGGATCTGAAAGGCAAAATCGTCGCCATGTACGGCATGGGCGATCAGCTCGGTTACGGTGAGTGGTTCCTCGACGCGCTGGGCATGCTGCACGATCAAATCGCGCCGCTGGGCGTACAGTTCATCGGCTTCTGGCCGACCGACGGCTTCGAGTTCACCAGCCCCAAACCGCTGAGCGCCGACGGCAAACACTTCGTCGGCCTGGCGCTCGATGAGGTCAACCAATACGATCTGAGCGAAGAGCGCCTGCAGCAATGGTGCGAGCAGATCCTGTTGGAGATGGAACCGCTGCTGTAGCCGCTGTCGGGCGCTGAGCGCGCCCGATTTCCCCGCTTATTTCCACAGACGGAAGCGTGGCTCCTCTTCCCCGGCCGGCGTTTCCTTGGTCAACCGCGCCGGATCCGCCACCTGATACCAGTCCAGCTTGCGCGTCAACAGCATAATGCCCGCCAGAATGGCGAACAGCAGCCCTGCTCCCAGCACCAACGCATTGTCCTCCGACTGCAACAGCAAATAGAGCACGCCGTACAACAGCAACAGGCTCACGGCGAACAGCGCACCGCGTAGCTTGCCGCGCAGTACGGCACTCAGATAGAAGCCGATCAGACCGCTGCAGGCGATGCTGGCCGCCAGGTAAGCGAGAGCGAATCCCAGGTGTTCGGAGAAGGCCAGCAGAATCAGGTAGAACAACACCAGCGCCGCGCCGACCAGCAGGTACTGAATCGGGTGCACCCGCAGCCCGGTCAGGGTTTCGAACAGGAAAAACGCCATAAACGTCAGCCCGATAAACAGCAGCGCGTATTTGACCGCGCGCTCGGCCAGCTGATAGTGATCGACCGGTTCGACCAGGCTGGCGCTGAAGGCCGGCAGCTTGTCCTCGTCGATAATGCCATCGTCGTAATGGAACGCACTGTTGATATTGTTGGCGAACCAGGTGCTGCGCCAGCGAGCGCTAAACCCTTGCTCCGTCACCTTGCGTTCATCCGGCAGGAAGTTGCCGAGGAAATTCGGGTGCGGCCAGTTGCTTTGCAGCTGCAATTCGCTGCTGCGCCCCAGCGGCACCAGCGACAGGCTGCTGGTGCCCGCCAGCGTCAGGGTGAAGTCGGCGTTCAGCCCCTCTTTTTGTTGCAGCGCCGCCAGCGTCAACGGTGCGTGGATCCCCTGGCGCAACGCTCCCACGCCGGTGCCCGGTTCAAACGCCACCGGCTGCGGTATTTCCAGAGGAGAAATGCTCTTGATGCCGCGAGAGTCGCTCAGCGCCACCAGCAGGAACGGCTGGCCGAGGGTCACGTTGGCACGTTGCAAATCCGCCAGTTCCGGCTGGCCGAAACGCACCTTGAATTTCAGCGGCCCCTGGTAAACCTGCGTCTGATAAATGCCCAGTTTACGCACCTCTACTTTCGGCGCCCCCAGCACCTGAAGCGACTCCGGCAGCAAATAGCGGTAATGCTGCACCCGCTGCACTACCGTTTGTCCTTTCTCATCTTTCTTCTCTTCCCGTTCGACGTAGGGAATGACAATCAACGGGCCGAGCACGCGCTGTGCCCCGCTGGTGCTTTCGCTTACATGCCCGACCACACTTTGCCGATAGCCACTGCGTTCGTCGATCACGCTCATCAGTTGGGCGATGGGGATCAACATCACCACCATCAATCCCAGCAGCGTGGTTATTTTCCAGAAAAGTACCGATTTCATCATGCTCGCTCCTCGTAGGTAATGAGGCCACGATAAAACCCGCAGGTGAAATCAGAATGTGGTTATGTGAAGGGAAGGTGAAGTCACAGCGATAACCTGAAAGTCGCTTCCACCCCGTGCGGCCGGCGGTTGCGCAGGTGAATGCCGCCATGATGCAGACGGGCGACCTCCTGCACGAAGTTCAGCCCCAGCCCGCTGCTTTTCGGCCGTTCGGCGCGCGGCAGCGAATAAAAACGTTCGAACACCTTATCGAGCGCATAGTCCGGAATGCCGCTGCCGTCATCGCAAACGCTGATGCAGTAGTGCTGTTCCCGCCGTTCGCCTCGTACGCTGACGCAACCGCCCGGCGGGGTAAAGTCGATCGCGTTGTCCAGCAGGTTGGTCAGCGCCTGGCTGATCAGCAACGCATCGCCGTTCAGCGTCACCTCTGCCAGCGCCTCCAATTGTAACCTGACGCCGCGCTGCGTCGCCTGCGCCTCTTTGCCCGCCACCGTCTGGCTGACCAGCGCCGCGATCGCGATGGGCGCGGTCTCCATGTCTGGCCGACTCTCCAGCCGCGCCTGCACCAGCAGTTTGTCCACCAGCTGCTGGATGCGTGCGCTTTGCTGCTCGATATTGGTGAGAAAACGCCGGGCGGTCTCCGGCGGCGGCAACTCTTGCAACAGCTCTGCCGCGCCCCTGATCGCCGCCAGCGGGCTTTTCAGCTCATGCGTCAGGGTATGTGCATACTGTTCGATATATGCTTTGCCTTCCAGCTTCAGTCGCATGCTCTCCAGCGCCTGCGCCAGCTGCGTCAGTTCCCGGCCGCCCACTTTGGGCAGCGGCGCGTTTTCTCCCTGCGCCACCCCGTCGGCATAGCGCACCAGCCGGCCTATCGAACGGGTGATCCACCAGACGAATACCGCCCCGATCAGCAGCGCGATCCCCAGCAGCAATGCGCCGGCCCACAGAATGCGCCGTTCGCTGCGTTTGATCACCGGCGCCATGGTGCTGTTGGGTTTGCCCACGGTGAGTACGCCGATAATACGCCCTTGTTCTATCACCGGCGCGGCCACATACATCACCGAACTGTTTTCATCCTGCGGGTCGCTGCGGGTACTGCGGGCGCCGTACTGGCCGCGCAGCGTCCGATAAACGTCATTCCAGCGCGAATAGTCCTGCCCCAGCGCGCGGCCGGCAGAATCGAAGATAACTCGCCCCTGGGCATCGGTAAGATAGACGTGGTATTCGCTGCGATCCTTGCGGATGCCGGAGATATTGGCGCCGATCGGCCGCTGGTTCAGCTGCGTAAACGCCTGCGCCAGTTGACCATGCGCCGCATCGCCGCGCTGCATGTCCTGACGGGCGATCTGCGCCAGCAGGTTAGCGGTGTCCACCAGCGTGCCTTCGGTAGCGCGCCGCACGCCGGGCTTCACTTCCTGGACGAAAATGCTCAACACGAAGTACCCGGCCACCGCCACGATCAGAAAATATCCCAGCAGCAGGCGCAGGCCAATTTTCATGGCTGGCGGCTCACGCTGTAGCCCAATCCGCGGTGGGTGTGGATGGGCGGCTCACCGGGTTCCACCGCACGCAGCTTGGCGCGCAGCGTTTTGATGTGGGTGTCGACGGTGCGATCCAGGCTTTCTTCCGCCTGCGCCCAAACGCTTTCCATCAGTTGCTGCCGCGAGAACACCCGTCCGGGCGCCAACAGCAGAGTCTTCAGCAGCAGGTATTCGTAACGGGTCAGCGGCAGCGGCCGCTGATGGTAGGAGATAGTGGCCGCGTCTTCGTCGAGCGTGAAAGCGCCGAAATGGTAGCGGGCGCTCTGTTGCAAGCGCTGCTGCTTATACAGGCGGCGCAAAATGGTGCGCACCCGTGCGCTAACCTCGCGAGGGGAGAACGGCTTGGCGACATAGTCGTCGGCGCCGATCTCCAGCCCAATCAGGCGATCCACTTCATCACTGCGGGCGGTAAGAAACAAAATCGGCAGATCGGCCGCCTGAGCCAGCAGGCGGCGACACAATTCAAAGCCGTTGATATCCGGCAAACCGACATCGAGGATAGCGAGCGCGGGCGCGCCTTGCGCCAGCGCCTGCAACGCCGGTTCCGCGCGTTCGAACCAGCGCACCTCGAAGCCTTCGCTCTCCAGCGTGTAAACCAGCGTATCGGCAATGCTGGGTTCATCCTCCACCAACCAGAGTACGGGTTTCATCAGGCCTCCTCGCCGTCACCCGCCGGCGGATACAGCAACAGCTGCCGCAGGTGGCGCCACTCCTCTTTGCTCATGCAGTCGGAAGCCAGCCACAGCCGGCGGCGCTTTTTGCCCTCCATCGGCTGCAGCGTCAGCAGCATGCCATAGCCCGGCATCCACGGTTTTTTCGCCAGCCGCCACTCGCGGCCGTGCCAGCTGAAGCGCCGGTCCGCCAGCAGCCGCAGCTCGCCCTGCACTGCGGCGATGCGCTTCTGGCTGCGAATGCACTGAAACACCACCAGCGTCAGCAACACCAGCCAGAGCGGGCCCAAGCCTTCCGGCCAGGGCGAAATCAGGATCAGCAGGATCAGAACGCCGTGGGTCAACAGGGAAAACAGCTGAGTGCGCCAGGAAATGCGGATATCACATCGCCACTGGGCCACGGTCTTTATTTCGCGTTTGGATCAGGGTCACCATTCTCTGCAGCTCGCTGTCCTGCGGCGCGCCATGATTCATCAGCCAGTTGAACAAATCGGGATCGTCGCACTCCAGCAGGCGGATGAACAACGCCTTGTCCGCGTCATTCAGGCTGTCGTATTCGTATTCGAAGAACGGCATGATGGAGATGTCCAGCTCGCGCATGCCACGGCGGCAAGCCCAGTGAATACGTGCTTTGTTGTTAATATCCATGTTGTTATGACTCACCTCTTTTCAGCGCGGCAGCACCAGCGCAGGGTTCAAATGACACACTGTATGGCAACGCCGTCGCAATATAATTCCATCAGCCGGGGATCTGTCTGCAAGGGTGCCCAGGCCGCAAGCCTATAGAGTAACAATTTGACATACACGCCGGGAAGGCGCTTTGCTGCGGAAAACGTAATAAAGCGCAAAATGCCAAAAAAAGCGCACCCCGGCCCCACGGCGCGAATAACAGTTTGCAAAGCCCGCCGCCTCTTTTACCATGGGGTCAATACCCTTCAGGTAAGCTAAACGTTGAGCAGGAACTTACTATGGCGCATAACATTCCATTCCCACCCCGTCAGCCCTCCGCCTCCACCCATCTGCCCCTGACGCTGATCTCGCTGGAAGATTGGGCGCTGGTGACGCTGAACGGGCCGGACACGGTGAAGTATCTCCAGGGCCAGGTGACGGCGGACATCGACGCGCTGGCGGCCGATCGGCACGTGCTGTGCGCCCACTGCGACGCCAAGGGCAAAATGTGGAGCAACCTGCGTCTGTTCCACCGTGGCGAAGGCTTCGCCTATCTGGAACGCCGCAGCGTACTGGACAGCCAGCTGGCTGAAATCAAAAAATACGCGGTATTCTCCAAAGTCACCATCGCCGCCGATAACGATGCGGTGTTGCTGGGCGTCGCCGGTTTCCAGGCGCGCGCCGCGTTGGCGGACCTGTTCGCTACGCTGCCAGATGCCGGACACCCGGTGGTGCAGGACGGCGACACCACGATTCTGCACTTCAATGCGCCGGCGGAACGTTTTCTGCTGGTGACCCGCCCCGCCGTGGCCGAACAGCTGATCGGCAAACTGCATGACCAGGCGGAACTGAATGACAGCGGCCAGTGGCTGGCGCTGGAGATCGAAGCCGGCTATCCGGTTATCGACGCCGCCAACAGCGCACAGCTGATCCCGCAGGCTACCAACCTGCAGGCGCTGGAAGGCATCAGCTTCAGCAAGGGCTGCTATACCGGTCAGGAGATGGTGGCGCGCGCCAAATTCCGCGGTGCCAACAAGCGTGCGCTCTACTGGCTGGAAGGTAAGGCGGCCCGCGCCCCGCAGGCGGCGGAAGATCTGGAGCTGCAGCTGGGTGAAAACTGGCGCCGCACCGGCACCGTACTGGCGTCGAGCCAACTGGCCGACGGCACGCTGTGGGTACAGGTGGTGATGAACAACGATTTGGACGCCGACAGCAAGCTGCGGGTGCGCGACGATGCCGCCAGCCAGCTGGCGATCAAACCCTTGCCGTACTCGCTGGCCGAAGAGAAATAATCCATCGGCCGCAGGCGCCCTGCCTGCGGCCGTCTTCGTTACTCGTCCAACTCCCCGTCGCGCTGCACCAGATAAATCAGCACCAGGATGATGGTGACGAAGAAGCGAAACGCACTCGGTACGCCGTTCCACTGCTGCGACATCCACATGCCGAACCACTCGCCCCCAATCGACATGAAGCCGACCTGCCAGGTGAGGAAGCCCAGCGTCAGCCCCACTACCGCCAGTTTTTTCCGGCCGTTGAAGGCTTTAGCAGGCAGTTTCAGGCCGCCCAACAGACGCAGACCGCCGATCCAGCACAACAGCGCGGTCAGGCTCTCCAGCGCAATGATGAAAATATAGCCGGCGTGATGCAGCCACGGCGTCTGTATCGATCGGTAGCCGATGGTGGCGTCGGGGAAAATGGTGTCCATCATAAAGACGTGGCGCACGAAGGCGAAGTTGGAGCCGTAATCGGTGATATTGCCGAAGGCGACCAGCGAAGCGAACAAGGCGATAGCGCAGACCAGCAGCGCTTTGGATAAGCGAACGATCATCGTAATGAGTCCTGAACAGGTAAGAGAAAGAGTATGCGGGCTCAGAAATGAAAGAACGGGCTTGCTGGATACCCGAAAGAAGCAAGCGCCTCTTTTTTAAAATAAAAGAGGCGCCAGTTCAATACGCATTCAGACGTAGCGGCAACGCTTAGACGTACAGGTAGATCGCCATGAAATGGCAGGCGCTGCCGCCGAGCACGAAGGCGTGCCAGATGGCGTGGCCAAAGCGAATGCGCTTGGAGGCGTAGAAAATCACCCCCAGGGTGTAGACCACCCCGCCAATCGCCAGCAGCGTGACGCCACCGGCCTCCAGCCGCGTGACCAGCTGATAAATCACGATCAGCGACAGCCAGCCCATCGTCAGGTAGGTCACCAGCGACAGGGCTTCAAAACGGTGGGCGAAGGCCAGCTTGAACAACACGCCCAGCAGCGCCAACCCCCAGATTACCGCCATCAGGCCCTTCGCCAGCGGCGAGTCCAGCCCCACCAGCAAAAACGGGGTGTAAGTCCCGGCAATCAGGAGATAAATGGCGCAGTGGTCAAATTTTTTCAGCCAATGCTTGGCCTTCTGATGCGGGATCGCATGGTACAGCGTGGAAGCAAGAAACAGCAGGATCATGCTGCCGCCGTACAGGCTGTAACTGGTGATGGCCGTCGCATCCGCGCCGGTATTCACCGCCTGCACCAGCAGCAACACCAGGCCGACGATACCGAACACCAGCCCAATGCCGTGGCTGATGCTGTTGGCGATCTCTTCCGCCCACGGATAAGCCGCGGCGACAATCTTATTGTTCCCGGCTTTCACTACGTCCGTTTTCCCCATAACGCGCAACCCCTCAAAATGCCCTGCTTTGTGCGAAATTAACGCAAAGCAGCTTAACTGAGAATAATTCCAGTGTACACGTGTACGCTAAAATAAAAATGTGAACGCGTGTAACCATCGAAATCGCCCGCCCGGTGGTCTACAATCGTCAGGCTTCAACCCACCCACCTTGAGGTTTACACCATGTCATCCGCTGTACCCGCGTTAGATTTCGGCTCAATGACCCAGGTCATCCAGTTCCTGATGGAAATCGATAAGTTGAAAGGCGTGCAACGCCGCACCAAAGTGCTGGGCACCCAGCGCCAGGAAAACTCCGCCGAACACAGTTGGCATTTCGCCATCGCCGCCATGAGTCTGGCGCCCTACGCCGGTGATGACGTAGACATTCAGCGCGTGATCCAGATGGCGCTGCTGCATGACATCGTGGAAATCGACGCCGGCGACGTGCTGGTCTACGATCTGGCGGCCCGCGCGGCGATCCACGATCAGGAAGTGGCGGCGGCGCGCCGTCTGTTCGGCATGTTGCCGGAGGCTCAGCGCGAGTATTTCACCGCTTTATGGCAGGAATATGAAGATGGCGAAAGCGCCGATGCACGCTTCGCTTTGCTGCTGGATCGCACCATGCCGATGCTGATGAACCTGCACAATGAAGGCCAGAGCTGGGTAGAGAACGGCATCAGCCTGGAGCAGGTGCTGGCGCGCAATGCATCGATCGCCGACGTGCACCCCGAGCTGTGGCACCACATGGAGCAACACCTGCGGGATGCGCAGCGCAAAGGCTGGTTGAAGTAAGTAAACCGGGCTGCCGCGGCAGCCCTTCAACGTCAAGCGAATGCCCGTTGGCGTTCCAACGCCTCCTCATAGCTCGGCATCGACCCCGCCGCCCCGGCGCGCTCCACGCAGACCGCCGCGTAGGCGGCGGCAAAGCGCACCGCATCGGCTAACGGCACCTGATTCGCCAGCTGCGCCGCCAGGGCGCCGTTAAACGCATCGCCCGCGCCGGTGGTGTCTTTCGGCTGCGCTGGAAACGCCGGGATCAGCTCGCTGTTTTCCCCGTCCGAGAACAACGCCCCTTGCGTGCCCAAGGTCACGATCAGTAAGCGAATGCCTTTGGCATGCAGCACCTGCGCCGCCTGGCGCGCCGAAGCCACATCCCGCACCGGCACGCCGGTCAGCAACGTACACTCGGTGGCGTTGGGCGTCAGCATATCGACCTGTGCCAGCAGGCTGTCCGGCACCGGCTGAAACGGCGCCGGGTTGAGAATGATGAACGTCTGCGCCTCGCGGGCGATAGCGATCACCTGCTCAATCGCCGGCAGATTGTTCTCCAGTTGGGTCAACAGAATGTCCGCCGCGGCGATCGCCGGCCGACACTGGCGCACCTCGTCTTCGCTGACCGTCAGGTTGGCGCCGGGATCGACGGCGATCATGTTCTCCGCCTCCTCACCGGCAACGTAGATAAGCGCATTGCCGGTCGGGCAATCGCCGGTCGAGAACAGCGTCACCGCATCGAAACCAGCGGCGGCGAGGTGGCGCCGGGCGAAGGTGCCGAAGTCATCGCGCCCCACCTTGCCGATATAATGCACCCTTGCCCCAGCGCGCAGCGCGGCGGTGGCCTGGTTGGCCCCCTTACCGCCCGCGCCCATCATGCTGTTGCGGGCGATCAGCGATTCGCCGGGCTGCGGAAAGCGCGCCATGCCGGCGACGATATCCAGGTTGAACGAACCGAACACGCAGACTTTGCCTTTCATTGCGGGTACTCCCTGCTCAATTGGAGGTGGCGCCGGGCGGCCAGGCAGGCGCCTTTGCTGCCGGTTTCATCGGTCAGGCGGCTGATGGAGATCGCCAGCCCCTGCGCCGGCTGCGGCCCGCGCAAATGGCGGCGGATCTCTTGCTTAAGGCGTGCCAACGGGAAACCGCTCATGGCGATCACGCCGCCGCCCAGGATCAGCCGCTGGGGATCGAGCACGTTCATTTCGATGGCGATGGTCTGCGCCAATCGTTCGACGAAGCGCCGCAGATCCGGATGTTCGCCGTGGCGTTCGAATAGCCGTTCGAACGGCGTTTGCGCCGCGTTGGCGCGCGCCCAGCCGGTCAGCCAGTGGCCCGAGGTCAGGCTCTCGACGCAGCCCCGTTTACCGCACGGGCACTCACCCTGATGGCCCGGCCAGGGAATGTGCCCCAGCTCACCGGCGGCGCCGTGCGCCCCGTGATAAAAGTCGCCGTTCAGCCACAGGCTGTTGCCCATGCCGGTGCCCAGATACAGCCCCACCGCCACCTGCGGCAGCGCCGGCAGCTGCTGCAAGTCCCACCACAGCAGGTGATTGACGTCTTTATCCATCCGCACCGGCAGCGCCAGCGCATCGGCCAACAGCGCCGCCACCGGCTGGGCGTCCAGCGCCGGAATGAACGGCAGCGACAGCACCCGCGAGCGATCCCGGCTGAGGATCCCCGGCAGCCCGAGCATCACCTGCGCCACCTGACGATCTTTGCAATGCCCGGCGATCAGGCGGCCCAACGCCACCAGCGGATCGGCCTGCCGTGCCCAATCGGCGGTCGCTATCTTGAGGTACCCGCTGAACTCGCCGTCATCATCCATCAACAGCAGGCGGGTATTGGTGCCGCCGACGTCTACGCCAAGAAAATGCCGCATCATGTCCCCCGCCTCAGGCCGCCTGCCGCATCTGATCCAGCATTTTTTCCCATGCCGTCTCCAGATCCGGATCGAGGTTGAACAGCCCGGAGCTGCCGACGATCAAGACTTCCGCGCCGGCAGCCATCAGATCGCGGTAGGTGCGCTGATTGCAGGATCCGTCGATCTCGATCAGATAGCTCAGGTTTTGTTGGCGTTTCAGATCGCGCAACTGGCGGATCTTTTCCAGCATTTCGGGAATGAACGGCTGCCCGGCATAGCCCGGATCGACGGTCATCACGGTGACCTTGTCCAGCAGATGAAGGTAGTGGCGGATAAACTCCACCGGCGTAGCCGGGTTCAGCACCACCCCCACTTTTTTGCCCAGCGCGCGGATCTGGTTGATCACCCGGAACGCATCGCGGTTGATGGTTTCGGCGTGCGGGCAGATAAAGTCCGCGCCGGCACGGGCGATCGGGTCGATAAAATCGGTCGGGTTCTCCACCATCAGATGCACGTCCAGCAGCAACGAGGTGTGCGGGCGGATCTGTTCGATAAAGAACGGCGACAGCGTGATGTTTTTAACGTAGTGCCCATCCATGATGTCGATATGCAGCATATCGGCGCGGCGGTTCAGCACCGCCAATTGCTGCCGGATATCCATCAGGTTCATGCACATCAGTGAAGGTGAAATCTGGTATTTCATTAGCGTTATCCTGCGCAAAAGGGAAAAGGATCAGTGGCCCGCTGCGGCTCTGGCCTGGGCCGCGCTGCGGCGCATCGCCCGCCGCTGCCGATAGCGATGGCGGAAAAACTTCAGCGCCAGCACTGCGATCAGCACCGCGCCCCACATCGCCAGGCTGAAATGCGGGCTGACGTTCATCAGGTTCAAACCGGTGGCGATCACCTGCAGCACCACCAGCGCCAGGACCACGCCGCTGACCCGGCCAAAACCGCCGAACGGATCGGTGCCGCCCAAAATGATCGCCAGCACCGTCAGCAGCAGATAAGAGTCGCCGTAGCCCATGCGCGCCGAGTTGAAGCGCGCCATCATCACCAGCCCGGCGATCACGCACAGCAGGCTGGAGAGGGTGTAAATGGCGATCAACACCCGATGGGTATTCACGCCGCTGAAGTGGGTGGCGTTGATGTTGCTGCCACTCATGTAGATGCATTTGCCGAGCCGGGTTTTCTGCAAGAACAGCGCCAGCAGCACGACAACCGCCAGGAAGATCCACAGCGGTACCGGTACGCCCAGCACGCGCTCGGCGCCGATAAACCGCACGATCTCCGGCATGCCGCTCAGGGCCGCACCGCGCGTCAGATAGATACCGATGCCGTTGACCGTGGTCATGGTGGCCAGCGTCACCAGAATCGGATGCGCGCCGACGTAGGCCACCAACGCGCCGGTCGCCGCGCCGATCATCACGGCCAGCAGCATCGCCGCCGCCAGCGCCAACACCAGCCACAGCGCCTGTAGCCCCAGCCCGGCGTCCGGCGGCAGATAGCTGATGAACAGCCAGGCCATCAGCAGGCTGGTCAGGTTGGCGCTGGCGATAATGCACAGGTTCAGGCCGCCGCTGAGGATCGGGATGAACATCGCCAGGGTCAGCAGGCCCAGCTCCGGCAGCTGGAACGCCACGCTGGTGAAGGTGGCGCCGCTGAAGAAGCGCCCCGGCATCAGCAGGCTGAAGGCCAGCACCACCGCCACCAGCAGCGCCAACAGGCCGACGGCGGTGCCGTCCGGACGAAATTTCAGGTAGTTGCCCATCAGGCGCTCCTCAGGCGAAACCGACGTCGGTTTCTTTGCGTTTCTTGTAGTGGGTGACGGTAATCGCTGCGACGATCACCAGGCCGATCACCACGTTCATGAAGTAGCTGGACACGCCGATCAGGTTGAGGCCGTTTTTCAGCACGCCGATCAGGAATACGCCCATCAGCGTGCCGATCACGCTGCCCTTGCCGCCGTTCAGGCTGGCGCCGCCCAGCACCGCCGCCGCCAGTACGTCGAGCTCACCGCCCACCAGCGCATTGGGCACCACCTCCCCCATGCGGTACACCTGCACCAGGCCGCCGATCGCCGCCATCACGCCCAGATAGCCATAGGCGAACAGGTGCAGTAGGCCGACGCGGATGCCGATGCGCCGCGCCGACTCCGCATCGCCGCCGACGGCAAACAGCTGGCGCCCGAGGTGCGTCTTGTTCAGCAGCAGCCAGGTCAGCAGCGCCACCGCCAGCATCACCAGCGTCGGCAAACCGAGCTGATAGCTCTGTTCACCCAGCTGAAACGGCAGCACGCTGCGCGGCAGCGTCCACCAGTCCGGCAGCGCGTACAGACTGCGGCCGTTGGTCAGCCACATCAGCATGCCGAACAACAACGCCTGCATACTGATGGTGACGATGATCGAGACGATGCGCAGGCAGTAGATCAACAGCGCGTTGACCATGCCGAGCGCAGCGCCGATCGCCAACGCCAGCAGAATGCTGCCCGCCGGGCTGGCCAGCCCGTAGTGGGTCGCCAGCGTGGCGATCAGGTACTGCACCACCGAGGCCACCGCCGCGAAGGAGATATCGATACCGCCGGTCACCAGCACCACGAACAGGCCGAGGGCGAAAATGCCGCTCACCGCATAGCTCTCGCTGAGATCGAGCAGGTTTTGCACCGTCAAAAACCGATCGCTGAGCAGCGAAAAAACGATAACCGTCAGCAGCAGCACCCAGGCCAGGTAGCCTTCGTTGCCGCGCGGTTTCAGGTTGAATCTACGCATTGACCGCCTCCGCCAGCTGTTGCTGGCTCACCTGCCCCGGCAGGTATTCGCCGATCACGCTGCCGCCGCTGAAGTGCAGCACCCGATCGCAGTTGTAATACACCTCCGGCACCTCGTCGGAGATCAGTAAAATGGCGATCCCCTCCTGCGCCAGCAGATGGATCAGTTGATAGATGCTGGCCTTGGCGCCAACGTCGACGCCGACGGTCGGTGAGTCGAGGATCAAGATCCGCGGCTGGGTCAGCACCCACTTGGCCAGCACGATCTTTTGCTGATTGCCGCCGGACAGCGTCGAAACCGCCTGCTCCGGATCCGCCACCCGCACGCCAAGTTTGGCGATCCACTCCGCGACGATGCGATTCTTGCGGTAGTCGTCAATCAGGCGAAAACGCCCGCGCAGCTTATCGAGAATGGTCAGCACCGCGTTGTCCGCCACCGACTGTTGCTGCACCAGGCCGAGCGTCAGGCGATCCTCCGAGACATAGCCGATGCCGGCTTTGATCGCGTCCTCATGGCCGCGAAAGCGCACCGGTTTGCTGTCGAGGTAGAGCTTGCCGCTGTCCGGCTGGGTCATGCCGAACAGGCTCAGCGCCAGCTCGGTGCGCCCGGAGCCGAGCAGGCCGCATAGACCGAGCACCTCGCCCTGATGCAGCCGGAAGCTCACGTCCTGATACTGCCCGGTGCGGCTGAGGCGATCCGCCTCCAACATCACCCGATCCTTATTCATGCTCGGTGACTTCAGGCGATAGTCCAGCTTCAGGCCGGTCATCAGCTCGGTCAGACGATCGCCGGTGATCTCCGCCGCCGGCCAGGTGCCGATCTTGTTGCCGTCGCGGATCACCGTGACGCGATCCGAGATCTCCAGCACCTCGTCCAGCCGGTGGCTGACGAACACCACGCAGATGCCTTTCGCTTTCAGGTAATCCACCGTACGCAGCAGCTGATTGACCTCGGTGCGGGTCAGCGAGGCGGTCGGTTCATCCATGATCACCAGCCGCGCCTCCGCCACCAGCGCGCGGCAAATCGCCACCTGCTGGCGCTGGGCGATCGGCAGCTCCGCCACCCGTTTATCGAGATCCAGATGGAAACTCAGCTCCTGCAGCAGTCGCTCGGCGGTGCGCCGCAGCCGTACCGGGCGGTACCATCCCAGCAGCCCATGCAGGTTGTGCTCGAAGGCGATGTTTTCCGCCACCGTCAGGTTGGGAAACAGCGACAGATCCTGGTAGATCACCTGAATGCCGAAGGCGCGCGCCTGATCCGGCGACAGCCGACTGAAGGTTTGCCCGTCGATGGTGATGCGGCTGCCGTCGTCCGGTTGATACACGCCGGCGATCGCCTTGATCAACGTACTCTTGCCGCAGCCGTTGGTACCCGCCAGGCAGTGCACTTCCCCCGGCATCAGCGCCAGCGAGATAGCGTTCAGCGCCCGCTGGCCGCCAAAGGTCATCGACAGCTGCTGCAGCGCGATCAGCGGCGCGCCCTGCGTTGCCGTATTGCCGGAAATCGCCATGATTACAGCCCCATCTTCACCAGCTTCGGCAGGTTTTGCTTATCCAGGCTTTCGGTGGCGTTGCCGAGAATGGTGTGCTGCTGCGCATCCACCTGCACCTTGCCCATGCCTTCGATGGTCATGCCGTCGGTGATCTTTTCTCCCTTGTGCATCATGTCGGCGATGCGCACGAACACTTCGCCCGCCACCAGCGGATTCCAGATATAGCCGCCCTTGATAGCGCCGCGATTGACCAGAGAAGCGCCCTGGCCTGGGCTGAACGGCCCGATGACGCAGATATCGTTGCTTTTGCCGCGATTGAGCACCGCACGCCCGGCGCCGATCGGCCCCTGTGAACCAAAGGCCAGCACGCCTTTCAGATCGGGATATTTGGCCATCAGATCGTTGGTGGTGCGCACGCTGTCATCCAGCGATTCGCCCACGCCGAACTTGTCGCTCACCAGCTGCATGTTCGGGTAGTGCTGCTTCTGGTAGTTGATCGCCGAGTCTGACCAGGTGATGTGCAGCGGCACCGTCAGGCTGCCGACGTACACCGCGTACTTGCCCTGCTCTTTCATGCAGGCGGCCAGCGCTTTCATGTGGTTGACGCCGTGCTGCGAGGCGTCCACCAGCTCAAAGTCCCAGTCGGCGTACTTTTGGCCGGGGGATTCATGCACGATCACCTTGATGCCCGCTTCCTGCGCGCGCTTGAGCACCGGCTCCAGCACCCGGGCGTCGTTCGGCACCACGCCGATGATGTCCACCTTCTGCGCGATCAGATCTTCGATGGCGCGCACCTGCAGCGCCGGATCCGCCGCCGTCGGCCCGACCATCCAGGCATCGATGCCGCGTTTGGCGCCTTCGCTTTTGATACCGGCCTCCATGGCGTTGAACCAGGGAATGCCGCCGATCTTCACCACCACGCCCATTTTCAACTTGTCCGCCGCCTGCGCGGAGACCGAAAGCAGCAGCGAGGCAAACAGACCGACCAGTACGGATTTTTTCATTGTTCTTTCTCCACAAGTGTTGGCTGTAATAAAGGGTTTTCGTTGTTGTTATCGCGCCGCCCTTTTCGCGGCGGGTGAAACTTCAATCACGTCGACGTTGTTCCAGGCCAGTTCCTGACGAAATTCGTCGTCGCTGAGCCGATCGGTGATTAAGGTATCTATCTCCCGGTAGTGGCAGATGCGCGCGAACGAGCGGCGGCCGAACTTGTTGCTGTCCACCAGCAGGAACTTGCGCTCCGACGCCAGCAGCATCTGCTGCTTCAACCGCGCATGGTGCTCGTTGCTCTCGCGGACGCCGCCGTCCTGACAGATGCCGTGGCAGGAGAAGAACAGCTTGTTGATCACGAACTCCTTCAGCATCTGCTCCGCCAGCACGCCGATAAAATCCTCGTACTTGGCGGAATACTCGCCCCCCAGTCCGATGGTGCGCACGTTGGCCTTGCAGGCCAGCGTCTGGATGATATGCAGCGAGTTGGTCAATACCACCAGCGAGATATCCGGCAGTTGGCGCGCCAAAAACCAGCTGGTGGAGCTGCTGTCCAGCAGCAGACAATCCCCTGGCGCGATAAATTCCAGCGCGCGTTTGGCGATGCGCGTTTTCTGCTCCGGCGCCTCGTTGCTGCGCTGGCGGAAAGATTCCCCCTGGTCTATTTCGGCGGGCACATAGGTTTTCTCCACCGCCGGCGGCTCGACGAACACCGCGCCGCCGTGGCTGCGCAGCAGCAGGCCGCGCCGTTCCAGCAAGGCCAAATCACGCCGCGCCGTCTCGATAGAGATATGGCACAGCTGCGCCACCTCCTGCACCATCACGCGGCCGCGCTGGCTCAAGACTTCGGTGATAAAGCGATGACGTTCTACAGGCAGCATGTTTCTTTTCTCCTCCAGGACGATGATTACGATATCGATTTGCCGCGCCGCGTTTTGCGCGCAGACGCAAAGCGCATCGCCCCGCGATCGGTCAACGATGGCGGTGTGATAGTTGTCAAAAAAATCGGGAAGGAAATGAAATGAATAATTACGAAAGTGTGGAGTAACAGGCAGTTATGATGCGTGTACGTCTTAGACAGACAGGAGAGAAACGGTAAACGGTCACAATTCCACGTTCCGCAACATGACCGTTAATGACCGTTTTTGTGGTTTTGACCGAACGCTGCCGAGCGGCAGCTAATGCTGGTAGGCTTTACCTGAAAAACTGCAAAAAAAATCCGGTGAGAACCTCACCGGACCGTTACCCGTCTGACACGACTTATTCCTCGCGCTCATGCTCTTTCAACATTGCCTCACGCAACACAGCGTTCAGGCGTTTCTGATAGCCTTTGCCTGGCCGCTGAAGCCAGGCCAACACATCCGCATCGATTCGGATGGTTTTCGATACTTTCATCGGTTTATAAAAACGCCCCTGCACCGCAGTCTGCCACTTTTCCTCACCCAAGGCCGGGGCATCGGCATAATCGATCTCCTCATCCGGCAACGCGCTCAACGAAGCAATTTGCGCTTTCTGCTCCTCCGTCAACGGAGGGAGTACGCTATGCGCCAGATTTTTGGCTGAATTTTTGCGCTTCATATCTTCCCCTCTCTTTGGCATCGGCCTTGCGTGCTGAAATGATACGCACGATCTCTACTGTATCGCCTTCGACATCCGTTTCGATCGTCGTATGCGCCACCAGCAGCAGCAAACAGGAGCCGACCATACCGAGCGTTTGCCAGCGTTCTTCTCCGCCCTCGATCCTCTCCAGCACGGCCAAATGGTTGGGATCCAGAAAAACCCGTTGCGCAATCTCAAAACTGACGCGGTGTTTACGCTGGTTGCTGTGATTTTTATCCTGATTCCATTCAAAATAAACATACATTTTTGTAACTACATTTTGATTATTATTTAATCAAAATACACTCCGCACGACGGGATGTCAAAACCCCCTCATGCGTTCAACGCCCGCCTGCGGCCTCGATAAAAGTGCCGGTCACGTAAGACGCAGCGTCAGACAGCAGCCAGGCGATCGCCTCCGCCACTTCCTGCGGCTGCCCGCCGCGCTGCATCGGTAAACTGTCCTTCACGCGATCCACCCGGCCGGGCTCGCCGCCGCTGGCGTGCATCTCGGTATAGATGAATCCGGGCCGTACGCCGTTGACGCGGATGCCCTGCGCCGCCACCTCGCGCGATAACCCGATGGTCAGGGTATCGACGGCGCCTTTCGAGGCGGCGTAATCGACGTATTCCCCCGCGGCCCCCAACCGGGACGCCGCGGAGGAAACGTTGACGATAGCGCCGCCCTGCCCGCCATGGCGCAGCGCCATGCGCTTCACCGCCTCGCGGCAACACAGGAAGTAACCGGTCACGTTGGTGCCGAGCACCTGATTGATGCGCTCGGCGGTCAACTGTTCAATGTTCGCCTGCTGGAACAGAATCCCGGCATTGTTGACCAGCGCGCTGAGCGTGCCCAGCCCGGCATCCAGCGCAGCGAACATCGCCATCACCTGCGCTTCATCGGCCACGTCGGCCTGCAGCGCCAGCGCCTTGCCGCCCTGCGCCTCAATCTGCGCCACTACCTGCCGCGCCGCGCTTTCGTCGCGCAGGTAATTCACCCCCACCGCATAGCCCTGCCGGGCCAGCAGCAAAGCGGTCGCGCGACCAATTCCCCGGCTCGCGCCTGTGACCAATGCCACTTTCGTCATATTGTTCTTCTCTGGTTGGCGATATCAACACAGCGGCCTGCGCACAGGCGCCCCATTTGCCCGTCAGAGTATAGAGCCGCGCGCTAAAAAACGCTTTAAAGCTGAGCCAGGCGGCGCAGCTGCTTTTTAATGCGCGCTTTGACGCAGCCGTAGGCGTCCGGCGTCACCGCCTGATGCCCCCGTTGTAAGCCGGCAGCATGCAGGCCACTATGGCCATGGCTCTGTGCGTCGCCGCGAAAAGACAGCATCAACAGAACGAGCACGGCCGCCACGCCTGCATATATCAGCCGCCGCGAGGTGCCCGCGGGCGGGGAAACGTCAGTCTGCATGTTTCGCTCCTTCTGTTGTGGTATCGAATGGCAGCAAAATAACTGAAATTCCACCGCGTTCCCTTAACGCGAGATTAAAGCCAGATTAAGGTTTGCTTAAGAACGCGCAGGCAAAGCGAGTTTCCCCGTTGTCTTCCCGGCAGGGTTATAGTTAGATAATCGCGACTTGAAGATCTCAGCGGAACAAACGTGAACATACTGTTGGTGGAAGACGACCTGCAATTAGGCAAGGCGCTGTGCCGCGCATTGGAGCTCACCGGCTTTAATTTGTGCTGGGTGCGCCTGCTCTCGGACGCGGAAAATAAACTTTCACCCGGCGGTTTCGATTTGATGCTGTTGGATCTTACGCTACCGGACGGCGACGGTTTGCAAAAGCTGATCGCCTGGCGCGCCGCCGGGCAAAATATCCCCATCATCATCCTGACCGCCCGCGACCGCATCGAAAGCCTGGTGAACAGCCTGGATTCCGGCGCGGACGACTTTCTGGCCAAACCCTTTGCGCTGCCCGAGCTCATCTCGCGCGTCAAGGCGGTCAACCGACGCATGGCGGGCTTCGCTTCGCAAACCTGGAGCCTCGGCACGCTGTATCTCGACCCGGTCAACCATCAGGTGACGCTGGATAACGAACTGCTGATGCTGTCGAAAAAAGAGTATCACCTGCTGCACGAGCTGATGCGCTGTGCCGGCACCGTGGTGCGCAAAGCGGTGTTGGAACAGCGGCTGTTCGGCCACGGCGACAGCGTGGAAAGCAACTCGCTGGAAGTGCACATGCATAATTTACGGCGCAAGATCGGTAAAGAAAGAATTATTACCGTACGCGGCATTGGCTATTTGCTGAAGAAAGAGTAGCAGGATGATCGGTTTCAAATCCTTCTTTATGCGCACCATTATTTTCCAGGTCCTGGCCATTTTATTATTGTGGGGGATCCTCGTCGCCTGGGTAAAATATTGGTATTACCCCGACATGGAAAAATATTTCGATAACCAGCAACGCATCGTCGCCGTGGGTATCGCCAATATTCTCGATGAAACCGGCACCGACAATATCGATTATCGCGGCATCATCAAGACCATTGAAAGCATGTACATTGATTCCATCAATAACGGCATGCAGGATCAAATCGATTACCACCCGCTGTTCGTGGTTTACGATCGGGACAACCGGGTGCTTTACAGTTCGCAGACGCAGGGAGAACCGCTGCGCCTGCCGCCTTCGGTGCTGTCCGGCTCCGTTAAGTACGCCGGCGCCAACTGGCATCTTGCCGGCAGCTGGAGCGAAAAGCGTCAGTACCGGGTGATCGTCGGCGAGTCGTTCAACGATCGCACCACGCTGTTCGGTAACCCGGCGGAAAGCACCGCCATGCCGCTGCTGGGCATTCTGGCGGCGATCATCATCACCTTGCTGTTTACCGCCTACTTCAGCCTGCGGCCGCTGCGCCAGATCGCCCGCACCATCTCCGATCGCCAGCCGGGTAACCTGTCGCCGATCAACGTCAGCGAGCAGTATCAGGAAATCCGGCCGGTGGTGGTGGAGGTCAACAAGCTGATGGCGCGCATCGACGCCGCCAACCAGCGCGAAAAACGCTTTATGGCCGATGCGGCACACGAACTGCGCACGCCGATCGCCGCCGTGCTGGCGCAGCTGCATCTGCTGACCCAGGTCTCGGAGCAACAGGAGCGCCGGGAGATCATCGGCGACATGCAGCAGGGGCTGGATCGCGCGGCGTCGCTGTCGCGCCAGCTGATCAACCTGGCCAAGCTGGAGGCGGAGGATTTTCCGCTGAAAATCGAGGCGGTGGACATCTACGCCGACATTGGCAAATGCATCGCGCAGCACGTCCCCTATGCACTGGAAAAGGATGTGGAACTTTCACTCGACGGCAGCGAGGACGTGGTGATAAACACCGATCGCCATGCGCTGATCGCCATCTTCACCAATCTGCTGGACAACGCGCTCAAGTACGCGCCGCCCGGTAGCCGCATCGAAGCCAATATCCGTTCGCTGGCGCCGCTCGGCTGCTATATTACGTTGCGCGACAACGGCCCCGGAGTGAGCGAAGAGCACCTTCCGCGCCTGTTTGAACGCTTTTACCGCGTGCCCGGCACGCAGCAGACCGGCAGCGGGCTGGGATTGGCCATCGCCCGGAACCTGGCCGACAAAATCGGCGCGCAGCTGCGCGTCACCGAAGGCCTCGACGATCGCGGCATCGGTTTTATTATCGATTTGCCGGAAAGTTACCGGCCACAGACTGAGAGTGAATAACGATCATGAGCGCCCCTGTTCTGCTGCAGCGGCAGCAACTCGACCGCCTATGGGATATCGACCGCAGTGAAATCATCGACACTCTGTATCGCCTGCAGGACGGCAAGCTGCAGCCCTATGCGGAGTACTACGACGTGCGCGGTTGGGATCCGCACGATCGGGAAACCTATACGCCAATCCACGAAGCCTGCTTCGATCGCGGCGGCGCGTTCTTCGCGCGGTTCGAAGGCGAGGAGATCGTCGCGGCGGCGGCGCTGGACACCGAGCCGCGCGGCCCGCAGCGGGATCTGCGCCAGCTGCTGTTCTTTTACGTCAGCGCGCACCAACGCGGCCTGGGGCTGGGCAAGCAGCTGTTTCAACTCTGCCTGCGTCAGGCGGCGCAGGAAGGCGCCGCCGGGCTATACGTCTCCTCCATCCCTAACAAAAGCACCGTAGACTTCTATCTGGCGCAGGGCTGCCGGCTCATCGAGCGCCCGGATGCCGAGCTGTTCGCCCGTGAGCCGGAGGATATTCACCTGGTCTGCCCTTGCCGTTAACGGCAAGGACCTAACGGGCGATGCGTATCACCGAACGCACGTCGCTTTTCTTGTTCAGATCCCACACCTCGGCGATCTCCGCCAGAGCGTGCTCCTGCGTCTCGATAGTGAGCGCGCCCGTCGCCGCCAGCGCCAGAATTTCGGTCGCGTAGCGCTGCATCTCCGGGATCGGCGGGAAGTTGCCGGTGCCGCTGCCGAGGATCTGCAGCTGATTGCTGCGCAATACCGCCGCCGGCAGCCGGATGTCCGGCGCGGCCATCGAGCCGACGTTGACCAGGCGAATGCCTCGCCCGCCGGCGTAAGACGAGAGATCGTGATTATTGAGCGTCGCGAGCAGCGCTTCGGTCGCCGGGCCCCAGATATAATCGACGATCACCTGATAACCGCCCGGCCCCGCCGCCGCCGCGAAGGCCTGCGTCAGCGCCTCGCCCTGCAGGCTCAGATCCACCGTGGCATCCACGCCCAACGCCTCCAACACGCTCAGCCGACGGCCGGCGGCAACGATGCGCCCGGCTCCCGCCTGACGCGCCGCCGCAACCGCCAGTTTGCCCGAGGTGCCGGTAGCGCCGATGATCAGCACCGTTTCACCGGGCTGCAGATCCGCTCGCCAGCGCAGCGGCAGCCAGGCGGCGAAGGCCGGATTGATCAGCGCCGCCGCCGTGGCGTCGTCTACCGCCTCCGGCACCGGCACCGTCCATGACGCGACGCTGCGCTCAGCCATCGCGCCGTAAGGGCGGCGGAAGGAGGCGAAATAGACCCGTTGCCCGTCGGCCGTCCGGCCCACGCCGTCGGTGCCGGGCACGATCGGCAGCTGCTTGGGGCTGGAGTAATGGGTGCCGGCGACGGTAGCGCGATCCAGCTGTTTGATGCCGGCCGCCAGAACCTCGATCGGCACTTCATTCGCCTGCGCCTGGGGCTCCTCAAAGGTGCCGAAAACCGGGGCTTGCCCCAGCGCTGTTACGATTGCCGCTTGCATGGTGACTCCTCAAATCGTGGGAACGTACAGAAAAGAATAGGCCGCAATAAAATAAAAAGGGACACCGCATGATGCGGTGTCCCCCGAACACAAACTTTGCCGAACGTGTTATTCGTAATCGCTCATCGGCACGCAAGAGCAGAACAGGTTACGGTCGCCGTACACGTCGTCCAGACGCTTAACGCTCGGCCAGTACTTGTTCTCGCGCACGCCGGCCACCGGGAACACCGCCAGCTCGCGGCTGTACGGGTGCTGCCAGTCGCTGACCAGCTCCGCCTGCACGTGCGGCGCATTCACCAGCGGGTTGTCTTCCAGCGGCCATTCGCCTTTGGCTACGCGGTCGATCTCGCTGCGGATCGCCAGCATCGCATCGATAAAGCGATCCAGCTCCACCTTGCTTTCCGACTCGGTCGGCTCGACCATCAGCGTGCCCGCGACCGGGAACGACATGGTCGGCGCGTGGAAGCCGAAGTCGATCAGGCGCTTGGCGATGTCCATTTCGCTGATGCCGGTCTCTTCCTTCAGCGGACGAATATCGAGGATACATTCGTGCGCCACGCGGTGGTCGCGGCCGGTATACAGAATTGGGTATGCGCCTTTCAGGCGGGTAGCGATGTAGTTGGCGTTCAGGATCGCCATCTGGCTGGCCTGCTTCAGGCCTTCCGCGCCCATCATGCGGATGTACATCCAGCTGATAGGCAGGATGGAGGCGCTGCCGAACGGCGCTGCGGAAACCGCACCCTGCTGGGTGGTTACGCCGTCGATCTGCACAACGCTGTGCCCCGGCACGAACGGCGCCAGGTGCGCTTTCACACCGATCGGGCCCATGCCCGGACCGCCGCCGCCGTGTGGGATGCAGAAGGTTTTATGCAGGTTGAGGTGCGAAACGTCCGCGCCGATGTAGCCTGGCGTGGTGATGCCCACCTGGGCGTTCATGTTGGCGCCGTCCAGATACACCTGACCGCCGAACTGATGCACGATCTGGCACACTTCGCGGATGGTTTCTTCATACACGCCGTGGGTCGACGGGTAGGTCACCATGATGCAAGAGAGTTCTTCGCCTGCCTGCTCTGCCTTGACGCGCAGATCGTGCAGATCGATGTTGCCGTTCTTGTCGCAGGCGACCACCACCACGCTCATGCCCGCCATTTGGGCAGAGGCCGGGTTGGTGCCGTGTGCCGAGCTCGGGATCAGGCAGACGTGGCGGCCCGCTTCGTTACGGCTTTCGTGGTAGCGACGGATCGCCAGCAGGCCGGCGTATTCGCCCTGCGCGCCGGAGTTCGGTTGCATGCACACCGCGTCATAACCGGTCAGCTGTACCAGCCACTGAGACAGTTGGCCGATCATCTGCTGGTAGCCGGCAGCCTGCTCTGGCGGGCAGAACGGATGCAGCTCGGAGAATTCAGGCCAGGTGATCGGGATCATCTCCGCCGCGGCGTTCAATTTCATGGTGCAAGAGCCCAGCGGGATCATCGCCTGGTTCAGCGCCAGATCCTTACGTTCCAGACGGTGCATGTAGCGCATCATCTCGGTTTCGCTGTGATAGCGATTGAATACCGGATGGGTCAGGATCGGATCCTGACGCAGCATGGCGGCCGGGATCGATTGACTGTTCTTGCTCACCGCCGCGTCCAGCGCCTCGATGTCCAGGCCGTGGTTGTCACCGGCCAGCAGTGCGAACAACGTCTGCACGTCTTCACGCGAGGTGGCTTCGTCCAGCGTGATGCCCACGGCGCCGTGGATATCGGTACGCAGGTTGATGCCAAAGCTCAGCGCGCGTTCCAGCACCGCCGCCTTGTCTTTCACTTCAACGGTCAGGGTGTCGAACCAGGTGTTGTGACGCAGCGTCAGGCCGGCCTTCTGCAGCCCGGCGGCCAGAATGTCGGTCAGGCGATGGATACGCCCGGCGATGCGCTGCAGCCCCTGTGGGCCGTGGTACACCGCGTACAGGCTGGCGATATTGGCCAGCAGCACCTGCGAGGTACAGATATTCGAGTTGGCCTTCTCGCGGCGGATATGCTGTTCGCGGGTCTGCATCGCCATGCGCAGCGCGGTGTTGCCGGCGGCATCGCGGGAAACGCCGATGATGCGGCCCGGCATCGAGCGCTTGAACTCGTCGCGGCAGGCGAAGAAGGCGGCGTGCGGGCCGCCGTAGCCCATCGGCACGCCGAAGCGCTGCGCGGAGCCGAACACCACGTCGGCGCCCTGCTTGCCCGGCGCGGTCAGCAGCACCAGGGCCATGATGTCGGCGGCCATGCTGGTGATGATTTTGCGCGATTTTAGTTCGGCCAGCAGCGCGCTGTAGTCGTGCAGCTCGCCGGTGGTGCCCACCTGTTGCAGCAGCACGCCGAACACGCCGTCCAGCTCCAGCACTTTTTCCGCTTTATCGACGATGACGTCGAAGCCGAAGGTTTCGGCGCGGGTGCGCACCACGTCCAGCGTCTGCGGATGCACGTCGTCAGCCACGAAGAAGCGGTTGGCGTCTTTCAGCTTGCTGGCGCGTTTGGCCAAGGCCATCGCTTCGGCGGCGGCGGTGGCTTCATCCAGCAGCGAAGCGGAAGCCAGATCCAGGCCGGTCAGATCGAGGGTCACGGTCTGGAAGTTCAGCAGCGCTTCCAGGCGGCCCTGCGACACTTCCGGCTGATAAGGGGTATAAGCGGTGTACCAACCCGGATTTTCCAGCATGTTGCGCAGGATCACCGGCGGCGTCAGCACGGCGCTGTAGCCCATGCCGATATAGGATTTGTAGCGCTGATTTTGCGAGGCGATCGCCTTCAGCTCAGCCAGCGCCTGGTGTTCGGTCGCCGCGTCGCCGACCGGCGGCGGCCCCGGCAGCTGAATGTCCGCCGGCACGATCTGTTGGATCAGCGCGCTGAGCGAGCGAGCGCCCACCGCTGCCAGCAACTCCTGGCGTTGTTCCGCAGAAGAGCCGATGTGGCGTTCAATGAACGCTTCGCTGTGTTCGAGTTGGCTGAGTGTCTGAGTCATTGCTACAAATTCCTGAATGCTTGCGTGATACGGGATATAGCTTGAGCGGTAACTAAAACGCCCCGGCCGAAAGGCCTGGGGCGTGGTCACGATTACTCGTCGATCGATGCCTGATAAGCCGCGGCGTCCAGCAGGTTCGCCAGCTCGCCTTCGTCGGCGGCTTTAATCTGGAACAGGAAGCCGTCACCGTAAGGCTCGCTGTTCACCAGCTCCGGGGAGCTTTCCAGCTCGCCGTTCACCGCCACGATTTCGCCGCTGATCGGCGCGTAAATGTCCGACGCCGCCTTGACGGACTCCGCCACGGCGCAATCTTCACCGGCGGCG
The DNA here is from genome assembly GCF_052168715.1 of Serratia sp. CY44782. Classification (NCBI taxonomy): domain Bacteria; kingdom Pseudomonadati; phylum Pseudomonadota; class Gammaproteobacteria; order Enterobacterales; family Yersiniaceae; genus Serratia; species Serratia sp. CY44782. Next base: position 57,886 of record NZ_JBJNME010000010.1, on the reverse strand, counting down.
ACTTTGCGGCCCACTTCCGGCAGATCGACAAACACCATATCGCCCAGCAGTTCCTGCGCGTGTTCGGTGATGCCTACGGTGTAAACGCCGTTACCTTCTGAACGAACCCACTCGTGGGAGGATGCGTATTTCAATTCTGTTGGCACATTGCTCATCGCCGGTTACTCCTTCGAAGAAATAAAAGAATCAATCAATAAAAAATCAATTTGTCAGCGGCTTGCCGGCCCGAACGAAACCGGGCTTGGTCACTTTGACCGGCATTTCACGGTTGCGGATCTGCACGATGGCCTGCTCGCCGATACCTGCCGGCACGCGCGCCAGCGCGATGCTGAAGCCCAGCGTCGGAGAGAACGAACCGCTGGTGATCACGCCTTCGTGGGTTTGCCCCGCCGCGTCGGTGAAACGCACCGGCAGCTCATTACGTAATACGCCTTTTTCCGTCATGATCAAGCCGACCAGTTGCTCGGTGCCCTGCTCGCGCTGTTGTTCCAGCGCTTCGCGGCCGATGAAACGACGATCTTCCGGCTGCCAGGCGATGGTCCAGCCCATGTTGGCGGCCAGCGGTGAAACGCCTTCGTCCATCTCTTGCCCGTAGAGGTTCATGCCCGCTTCCAGACGCAGCGTGTCGCGCGCGCCCAGACCGGCCGGCTTGACGCCCGCGGCCAGCAATTTTTGCCAGAAATCCGCCGCCTGCTCTTTCGGCAGCGCGATCTCATAGCCGGCCTCGCCGGTGTAACCGGTGGTGGCGATGAACAGCTCACCGGCCTGCACGCCAAAGAACGGCTTCATGCCTTCGACCGCACTTTTTTGTTCCGGGGTGAACAGCGTGCCGGCACGCTCTTTGGCCTGCGGGCCCTGTACCGCGATCAGGGCCAAATCGTCGCGCACCGTCAGCGCAACGCCATACGGCGCGGCGTGCTCTTCAATCCAGGCCAGGTCTTTGTCGCGCGTGGCGGAGTTCACCACCAGGCGGAAATAGTCTTCAGTGAGGAAATAAACGATCAGGTCGTCGATCACGCCGCCGGAGGCATTCAGCATGCCGGTGTACAGCGCCTTGCCGGGTTGGGTCAGTTTGGCGACGTCGTTCGCCAGCAGGTAGCGCAGGAACTCGCGGGTGCGGGCGCCGTGCAGATCCACGATGGTCATGTGAGACACGTCGAACATACCGGCATCCTGACGCACCGCGTGGTGCTCATCGAGCTGCGAGCCGTAGTGCAGCGGCATCATCCAGCCGTGAAAGTCTACCATGCGCGCACCGCACGCCACGTGCTGGTCGTACAGTGGGGTTTGCTTTGCCATCTTTTCCCTCTTTCCACTCGTCGCTAGAAGTTAGGGTGCTGCCACGCAATGCGGCGGAGCTTGGCTCGCGGCCCGATCGCCATGGCGCACTGACTGCTCAACACAAATGCTGCGCCGGGACGGGCGGAAACTGCGTGCAACCGCCGTGACGCAAACGATACCTTTCCCTCGAACTTATCACCGAACGACCACATTAACCATAAGTTAAAATAGGCTCATCGCCGTTCCAGGGCGGTAAAATGCCGGGCTAGTGTGCAGAGTTTTTCACTGGAAAAATGCGCTTTAAGGCACAAAATTAACAATTAAAGCGGCAAAACTCCGAAGTTATATAACAAACCGACGGCCGCACATGAGATTCCGACTTTTGATAACCGAACATGGAATTAGAAAAAGTAATGATAAAAAGCGGCTGAAATTAGATTATTTCAAATGAAGGGTTATATAAGGAAAGACGATGGCATAAGGCGAGAAGCACGAGCCCGCTGGGGGCTCGCAGAAGGCAGGTATCAGGCAAGCCACTCGGGCAGATCGTTCAGGCCCATTGCCTGACGCACCAGCTTTGGCTTGACGCCCGGCAGGCTGTCCGCCAGCCGTAGCCCCACGTCGCGCAGCAGCTTTTTGGCCGGGTGGTTGCCGTCGAACAGTTCGCGGAAACCCTGCATGCTGGCCAGCATCACCGCCGCGCCATGTTTGCGGCGGCGCTCATAGCGGCGCAGATAGAGATGCTGGCCGATATCCTTGCCCTGCCGCTGCAGGCGGCGCAGTTCGGCAATCAGCTCGGCGGCGTCCATAAAGCCCAGGTTCACGCCCTGCCCAGCCAGCGGATGCACGGTATGCGCCGCATCGCCCACCAGCGCCAGGCGGTGCGCGGCGAAGCTGCGCGCATAGCGGCCGGTCAGCGGGAACGCCAACCGTTCGCTTTCCAGGCTGCAGGCGCCCAGACGCATATCGAAGGCCATCGCCAGTTCGCGGTTGAACTGCTCCGGCTCAAGCTGTTTGAGCCGCTCGGCGTCTTCCGGCGTCACCGACCAGACGATGGAACTCAAATGCGGATCGCTGAACGGCAGGAACGCCAGAATGCCGTCGCCGTGGAAAATTTGCCGCGCCGTCGCCTGATGCGGCTCTTCGGTGCGAATGGTGGCAACCAGCGCATGGTGGCGGTAATCCCAGAAGGTGAGCGGGATGTCGGCGTGCTGGCGCAGCCACGACTGGGCGCCGTCGGCGCCGATCACCAGACGGGCGGTCAGCATGCGCCCGTCCTCCAGCGTAACGAAGGCATCGTTCTCGCCCCACGCCACCTGCTTGAGCGCGGCCGGGGTAATCAGCGTGATGTCCGACAGGCTTTCGGCGCGTTTCCACAGCGCCTGCTGGATCACCGAGTTTTCGATAATGTGGCCGAGATGGCTGAAGCCGCACTCGTCGCCGCGGAAGGCGATTTTGCCGAAGCTGTCGCGCTCCCACACTTCCATCGCGTTGTAGGCGCTGGCGCGCAGCTGGAGAATGTCGTCCCACACGCCGATGTGCTGCAGCAAACGCTCGCTGGCGGCATTGATGGCGGAGACGCGCAGCGCAGGCTGCTCCGACGGCGGCGCCATGTCCGGCTGGCGCTGTTCCAGCACCGCCACGCGCAGCCCGCTGCCCTGCAGGCCGCAGGCCAACGCCAGCCCCACCATACCGCCACCGGCGATAATCACGTCAAATGATTGCATGCTGCTCGATTTCCTTAAATAACGCGCGACGCCTTGCCGCGCCGCGTTTTGGGCGCGCCACAGGGCGCCCGACTCTGTGTCTAACGTTCCACCCAGCCCAGCGTGCGCTTAGCGAAGGCGTCGCGCACCGCCGGCAAACGCTCCATCGCCATCAGCCCCAGACTACGGCCGACCACCAGCGGGGCATAACGGTTGGCGAACAGGCGGATCAATCCGTCGGTCACGCCGATCGTCGCCTGCTGATCGTTTTGCCGCCGCTGCTGATAGCGGCTCAGCAGCGCATAACCGCCGGCGTCTTCGCCGCTGTCTACCGCTTCCGCCAGCGTTTCCGCCAGCGACATCACGTCGCGCAGGCCGAGGTTGAACCCCTGCCCGGCGATCGGGTGCAGCGTCTGCGCCGCGTTGCCCACCAGCGCCAGACGATGGCTGACATGACGATCGGCGGTCAGCAGGCTGAGCGGATAACTGTGCCGTTTACCGGCCTTGAGGATACGCCCCAGCCGCCAGCCGAAGGCCTGTTGCAGCTCGGCGATAAAACGCTCGTCGTCCCAGGCATCCACCCGGGCGCGATCTTCGCGCGCGTGGCACCACACCAGCGAACTGCGCCCCTGCGACATCGGCAGCAGCGCCAGCGGCCCGTAGCGGGTAAAACGCTCGAAGGCGCGCCCCTGCGGATCTTCCGCCGTGGTGACGTTGGCGATGGTGGCGAACTGCGGATACTCCTCCTGCCGCCACTGCACGTTGCAGGCCTGTGCCAGCGCCGAACGCGAACCGTCGGCCGCCACCAGCAGCTGCCCGCACAGGCGCTGACCGTTGTCCAGCAGCACCTCTGCCCGCTCTGCGGTGCGAATCACGTCCACCACCCGCGCGGGGCAATGCAGCGTAACGCCCGGCGCCTTCGCCAGCAGCGCGAACAGCCGATGCCCGGCTTCGTGCAGTTCGATCACCTGGCCAAGCGCATCGACCTGATAATCCTGCGCCTGCAAATTCACGAAACCGGCGTGGCCGCGATCGCTGACGTGCACCTGAGTGATCGGCGTGGCGCAGTCGCGCAGCGCCGGCCAAACGCCGATGCGTGCCAGCTGTTGGCAGGTGCCCTGCGCCAATGCGATGGCGCGGGCGTCAAAACCCGGATGGCTGCGGTCATCCGGCCGAGTCGCCTCGACCAGATCCACGGCCATTCTTCCCTGAGTAAGCGACGAGATAGCCAGCGCCAGCGTCGCGCCCGCCATACCGCCACCAACGATAATTACGCTCATTCCGTTACCTTGCCGCCGCCATCAAAGCCTCGATGGCATCGGCGTCTTTCACCACGGTGGCGGTCAGGTTTTCGTTGCTGTCGGCGGTGATCACGATGTCGTCCTCGATGCGGATGCCGATGCCGCGGTATTCCGCCGGCACGTCCGCATCCGGCGCAATGTACAGCCCCGGTTCCACGGTCAGCACCATGCCCGGCTCCAGCAGCCGATCGCGGCTCGGCGTGCCGTAGTGGCCGACGTCGTGCACGTCGAGGCCCAGCCAGTGGCTCAGCCCGTGCATGAAGAACTGCCGGTGCGCCTGCTCGGCGATCAGTTGGTCGACTTCACCTTTCAAGACGCCCAGTTCCACCAGCCCGACCACCATGATGCGCACCACTTCGTCGTTGACTTCGCGGATGCTGGTGCCGGGTTTGAACAATGCCAAAGCGCGCAGCAGCGACGCCAGCACAATGTCGTACACCGCGCGCTGCGGCTTGCTGAACTTGCCGTTGACCGGGAAGGTGCGGGTAATGTCGCCGGCATACCCCTGATACTCGCAGCCGGCGTCGATCAGCACCAAATCGCCGTCGCGCATCTGGCTCTCGTTCTCGGTGTAGTGCAAGATGCAGCCGTTTTCGCCGCTGCCGACGATGGTGTTGTAAGACGGGTAGCGGGCGCCGAGGCGGGTGAATTCATGGTGAATCTCCGCTTCCAGCTGGTATTCGAACATGCCCGGGCGGCATTTTTCCATCGCGCGGGTATGCGCCAACGCGCTGATCTCACCGGCGCGGCGCATCACCGCCAGCTCTTCCGGCGATTTGAACAGGCGCATGTCGTGCAGCCACGGCCGCCAGTCGGTCACGGTGGCCGGCGCCTGCAGGTTCTGGCGGAACCCCTTGCGCAGCTTGTCCAGCGCGCCGAACAGGATCTGATCGGCGTAGGCATATTCGCCCTGCGCATGGTAGACCACGTCCAGGCCGTTGAGCAGCAGGTGCAGCTGGTCATTGATTTCATCGAACGGCAGCGCGCGATCCACGCCAAGCTTCGCCGGCGCAGCGTCTTGCCCCAGGCGGCGGCCAAACCAGATTTCCGCCGTCAGATCGCGCACCCGGTTGAACAGCACGCTGTGGTTGTGCGTTTCGTCACTTTTGATCAGCACCAGCACCGCTTCCGGCTCATTGAAGCCGGTCAGGTACCAAAAGTCGCTGTTCTGCCGATAGGGATAGTCTGAATCTGCACTGCGCGTCGTTTCCGGCGCAGAGAAAATAACCGCCGCGCTGGCCGGCGCCATTTTCGCCAACAGCGCCTGACGGCGGTTGTTGAATTCCTGCTGAGTCATTACCTTCTCCTGAAATCATGCCATCCGCACCGCCGGCGGAGGGGCGATAAGACGCTTAGTGCAACGTCGGTTTGATGTTTTCCGGCGCCGTTGGCTTGTGACGGGTGAATTCACCGTGGCACATGATGGCGGCAACCCGCACATACTCCGCCACTTCTTCCAGCGACTGTTCCAATTCTTCCTGATCTTCGTCTTCGTCGTAGCCCAGCTGCGCGATGTTGCGCAGATCGTCGATCGCTTCCCCAACTTCGTCTTTCACCTGGGCCAGCTTCGGCTGCATCATCCCCAGGCCGAGCAGGAAGTGGTTGACCCAACCGGCCAGCGCGTCGGCGCGATCGAACACGTTGACGATCTCCCCTTCCGGCAGCATCAGTTGGAACAGGAATTCGTCGTCTTCGAGCGTTTCGCGTGTCACTTCATACAGCTGTTGCAGCGGTTGGCTGAGCGCCTGCGGGAAGGCGACGCCTTCGTTGGTCAGATCGTGCACCAGCGCCTGCCAGCCGGCATCACGGCTGCCGCCGCACAGCAGGCCGCTGATCAGGCCATGCATTTCTGCCGCGGTCAGCGCCACCGACTGCTGGTTGAGGGCCACGGTCAAAGATTGGTAACTTGGAAATGTATTCTGTATAGACATGCGCATTCGTCATCGTTGGCAGGATAAGTTCGTGTTATGCTACCACCAAGGTCCGTCGCTATACCAGATAAGCGCGACACCTCAGTGGCTAGTTATAATCGCGATGTGGCAGGTTTCACACTGCGCCGTCGGGTGGCGAAAGTGCGGTAAATACGCATTTTGAAACCCTTTTTTGACTGGCAATGTGCGCCACAGTAGATTACAACCAGGTACTGAAAAAGGGGTTGTATCTTGGTACCGAGGTATATATAGTGGCGCCCGCTTTGACGGCCCGGCCTGGGCGGACAAGGCTGGCGCGAAATTTAGGCAGGAAGGTGGCATGTCTGCACAACCGGTAGATATTCAAATTTTTGGCCGCTCGTTAAGAGTCAATTGCCCGCCAGAACAACAAGATGCGTTGAATATGGCGGCGGACGATCTTAACCAACGGTTGCAAGATCTTAAAGTTCGCACTAGAGTCTCCAATACTGAGCAACTGGTTTTCATCGCGGCATTGAACGTCTGTCACGAACTTGCTCAAGAACGGTTGAAAACCCGTGACTATGCGTCCAATATGGAACAACGCATACGGATGCTGCAGCAGACCATTGAACAAGCGCTGCTTGAACAAGGTCGCATCTCTGAACGTCAGGATGCACAATTCGAATAACTTAAGTTGTTGAAATCACAGTTTCGGCAACGAGTACAAAATTTCTCTGAGATGTTCGCCAGCGGGCCAGTCCCCTGAGCCGATATTTAGTACAAACAGAATGTGTTGCTCCGCGATCGGTGAGCACGCTCGGTGCGCCGAGAAGCCTTAAGATTGCGACGGCACGTTCACCTTGAACCATGGGTTCAAGGGTTACAGCCTGCGACGGCATCTCGGAGATTCCCCTTCTCAGCGGTTTATGTGTGCCGAACGCCACACTGAGCAAGCCTGATACGATGCCTTTTCAACCCCAATTCGCGCAGCAGCGCCAAGCCATTCGTCAACTCATTCGCCAACGTCGGCGCGAACTTACGCCGGGCCAGCAACGCTTTGCCGCAGAAAAAATAGCCGAGCGCGTCGTCGCGCATGCGCACATTAAGGCAGCGCACAGCATCGCGGTATTCCTGTCGTTTGACGGTGAACTCGACACCGGGCCGCTGATCGAGCAACTGTGGACGCTCGGAAAACGGGTTTACCTGCCGGTGCTGCACCCGTTCAGCCCGGGCCATCTGCTGTTCCTGCGCTATGCGCCGGAAACGCCGCTGGTGCGCAATCGCTTCAATATTCTTGAACCGCGCCTCGATGTGCGCCAGGTGTTGCCGCTGGGCGAGCTGGACGTCGTGCTGACGCCGCTGGTGGCATTCGATCATACCGGGCAGCGTCTGGGTATGGGGGGCGGCTTTTACGATCGCACCCTGCAAAACTGGCAGAGCGACGGCCCCTATCCCATCGGGCTGGCCCATGATTGCCAGCAGGTGGAGCACCTGCCGACCGAGCACTGGGATATCCCGCTACCGGAAATCCTCACCCCGCTCTGCAGCTGGGCGTGGCACGAACCTAAATAGCAAAAGGCCGGATCGCTCCGGCCTTTTTCGTTGCGGCATGCCGCCTAATCAGAACAGCAGACGGGCGCGAATGGTGCCGTCGATGGCCTTCATGCGCTGCAGCGCAGCGTCGGCGCGCGCGGTTTCCGCTTCAATGTCGATCACCACGTAGCCGATTTCCGGGCCGGTTTGCAGATACTGCGCGGCGATGTTAACCCCCTCTTCAGCGAAGATCTGGTTAATCTGCGTCAGCACGCCCGGGCGGTTTTCGTGGATGTGCAGTAGGCGGCTGGCATTCGGGCCATGCGCCGGCAGCGACACTTCCGGGAAGTTGACGGCGGACAGGGTCGACCCGTTGTCGGAGTATTTCGCCAGCTTGCCGGCCACTTCGTCGCCGATGTTCTCCTGCGCTTCCTGAGTGGAGCCGCCGATGTGCGGCGTCAGCAGCACGTTGTCGAACTCACACAGCGGCGAGTTGAACGGATCGCTGTTGGTTGCCGGCTCTTCCGGGAAGACGTCGATCGCCGCACCCGCCAGGTGATTGCTGGCCAGCGCATCGCACAGCGCGGGAATATCCACCACGGTGCCGCGCGAGGCGTTGATCAGAATGGCGCCTGGTTTCATCAGCGCCAGCTCTTCCGCTCCCATCATGTTCTTGGTGGCCAACGTTTCCGGCACGTGCAGCGTCACCACGTCGCTCATATTGAGCAGATCGGACAGATGGCGCACCTGCTGCGCATTACCTAACGGCAGCTTGTTCTCGATATCGTAGAAGAACACCTTCATGCCCAGCCCTTCGGCCAGAATGCCCAGTTGGGTGCCGATGTGGCCGTAGCCGATGATGCCCAGCTTTTTACCGCGCGCCTCATAGGAGCCCACGGCCAGTTTGTGCCACACGCCGCGGTGCGCCTTGGCGTTGGCGGCCGGAATGCCGCGCAGCATCAACAGCAGCTCGCCCAGCACCATTTCGGCCACGGATCGGGTATTGGAGAAGGGGGCGTTGAAGACCGGAATACCGCGTTTAGTCGCCGCTTTCAGATCAACCTGGTTGGTGCCGATGCAGAAGCAGCCCACCGCCACCAGTTTTTCTGCGGCGGCAAACACCTCTTCGGTCAGATGCGTACGCGATCGGATGCCGACGAAGTGTGCATCGCGGATGGATGCCTTCAGCGATTCTGTGTCTAACGCACCCTTGTGGTATTCGATGTTGGTATAACCGGCGGCACGTAAATTATCGACCGTGCTCTGATGAACCCCTTCCACCAACAGGAATTTAATCCTGTCTTTCTCCAATGATACTTTTGCCATTTACCCGACCCTATGTTCAGACTTCAGAAGCGGCTGTGACGACACAGCTCCCATCCAACATAACAAAAATAACGCGGGCGGCAATACAAACGATTGCCTGCCCGGCAGGACAAGGCGCAGCGTTGATGGCGGTTTACGGCAGAAAATGCCATAGGGAAAGTTTTCGGCAGAAGCTTTGGGGAGTCAGGTTTCACAATGTGACATAAGTCACCAAATTTGCCGTTTTTCAGAAAAGATATTTTAACCGAAGAATTATGCGGCCCGGCGCTACCGGGCCACAGACGGCGGAGGCTTATTTGACCACTTTCACGCCTTCCGGTGTGCCGACCAGCGCCACGTCCGCGCCGCGGTTGGCGAACAGCCCCACGGTCACCACGCCGGCGATGCCGTTGATCTTGTTCTCCAGCGCGATGGCGTCGGTGATGCTCAGGTTATGCACATCGAGGATCACGTTGCCGTTGTCGGTCACCACGTTCTGGCGATACTCCGGCAGGCCGCCGAGTTTCACCAGCTCGCGCGCCACGTAAGAGCGGGCCATCGGGATCACTTCCACCGGCAGCGGGAACTTGCCCAGCACGTCCACCTGCTTGCTGGCGTCGACGATGCAGATAAATTTCTTGGCGATGGCGGCGATGATCTTCTCGCGCGTCAGCGCAGCGCCGCCGCCCTTGATCATCTGCATATGGCCGTTGATTTCGTCCGCACCGTCCACATAGATATCGAGCGAGTCCACTTCGTTGCTGTCGAACACGTGGATGCCGAGGCTTTTCAGCTTGGCGGTGGAGGCGTCGGAGCTGGACACCGCGCCTTCGATCTGGTGCTTGATGGAGCCCAGCGCGTCAATAAAGTGGGCGGCGGTAGAGCCGGTGCCGACCCCGACGATGGTGCCCGGCGTCACGTATTCCAGCGCCGCCCAGCCCACCGCTTTTTTCAGTTCATCCTGCGTCATAATATGTCCCTTGCCTCTGTACGAAAACGTGTGCGTATTATAGGGTAAAACGCTGTTTTTCACGCCGGCAGGATCACACTTATCTACCGCAGCCCGCATTTTTACCCGCTTGGCGGCGAGGTGGGGGCGTGATTTTCCACCTGCGCCGTGCGCAAAATGTGGCATAGTGCCGGTATCATTCTAATTTAAGGGATATCTTTCCGATGAAACGCCCAGACTATCGTACGCTGCAAGCGCTGGACGCGGTGATCCGTGAGCGCGGCTTCGAGCGCGCTGCTCAAAAACTCTGTATCACGCAATCGGCGGTATCCCAACGCATCAAACAGCTGGAAAACCTGTTCGGCCAACCGCTGCTGGTTCGTACCGTGCCGCCGCGCCCGACCGAACAAGGGCAAAAGCTGCTGGCGCTGTTGCATCAGGTGGAATTGCTGGAAGAAGAGTGGCTGGGCAACGACACCGGCGTCGACACGCCGCTGCTGCTGTCGCTGGCGGTCAACGCCGACAGTCTGGCAACCTGGCTGCTGCCAGCGCTGAAGCCGGTGCTGGCGGACTCTCCCATTCGCCTGAATCTGCAGGTGGAAGATGAAACCCGCACCCAGGAGCGGCTGCGCCGCGGTGAGGTGGTGGGCGCGGTGAGTATTCAGCCGCAGCCGCTGCCGAGCTGCCTGGTGGATCGGCTGGGGGCGCTGGACTACCTGTTCGTGGCCTCCAGCGGCTTCGCCGAGCGCTACTTCCCGAGCGGCGTCACCCGCTCCGCGCTGCTGAAAGCGCCGGCGGTGGCCTTCGACCATCTCGACGACATGCACCAGGCATTCCTGCAGCAGAACTTCGATCTGTCGCCGGGCAGCGTGCCCTGCCACATCGTGAACTCGTCGGAAGCCTTCGTGCAGCTGGCACGCCAGGGCACCACCTGCTGTATGATCCCTCACCTGCAGATCGAAAAGGAGCTGGCATCCGGTGAACTGATCGATCTGACGCCGGGGCTGTACCAGCGCCGAATGCTGTACTGGCACCGCTTCGCGCCGGAAAGCCGCATGATGCGCAAAGTGACCGACGCGCTGCTGGAACACGGCCACCAGGTGCTGCGCCAGGATTAAAACGAAAAAAGGTTCGCCGCAGCGAACCTTTTCTTCAATACGAACACCTTACTGCGCGGCGTTGCGCTGTAGCTCAAACACCACATCCACCTGATCGTCGAAGTGAATGCTTTGCTGCTCATAGGTTTGCGCCGCGTCGCTTTCCGCCGCCGCACCGGCCGCCTTATACATCCGCGCCACCGGCATCGGCTGGTAGTTGGCGACCCGGTAGCGAATGCTGTACACCGGCCCCAGCTTGGCGTGGAAGCCTTTGGCCAGGGATTCGGCCTGCTGAGTCGCGTTCTCGATCGCTTTTTGCCGCGCCTGCTCGCGATACACGTCCGGCTTGGCGACGCCCAGCTCCACCGCGCGGATTTCGTTCAGGCCGGATTTCAGCGCGCCGTCCAGCAGCTCGTTCAGCTTGTCCAGCTGACGCAGGGTCACCTGCACCTGGCGCACCGCCCGGTAGCCCTTCAGCACCGACTCGCCGGTTTTCAGGTAGTCATATTCCGGCTGGGTGCGCAGGTTGGCAGCGCTGATGTCTTTCTTCTCGATGTTGTTTTTCTGAAGGAAATCAAAGTACTGCGCCACGCGCTCGTCCACCTGCTTCTTCGCCTGGGCGGCGTCTTTAGAGGAAACGCTCACCTCGATCGCCAAGGTGGCGATATCCGGCGTGGCGTCCACGCTGGCGGTGCCGGAGGTGACGACGTGCGGCCCTTCAGGCACTTCAGCCGCCTGCAGCGCCATCGGTAACGTCCCTAATCCGACCATTGCGGCCATAGCCAATGCTTTTAGCTTCACAGTGTCTCCTTAATGACAGGCTGTCTCTGATCGCCGGCTTTTCCCTGTGAGAACCGCCGGATTCCTGGCATCAAACGTAGCATATCGCGCGGCGTTTTGAATTCGGATTAGTGACAAATTCTTATAAATTTGCCCCCTGCCAGGCCAGCTGCAGCGCGATGCCCCACATCACCAGCCCGACCAGCGCGTTGATGATGCGCTGCGCCCGCTGCGTGTTCAGCCACGGCGCCAGCCAGGAGGCCAGCAGCGCCAGCCCGAAGAACCACACCGCCGACGCGCTGACCGCCCCGAGCGCGAACCAGGAGCGCACGTCCGCCGTCAGCTGTCCGCCCAAACTGCCGAGCACCACAAAGGTATCCAGATAAACGTGCGGGTTCAGCCAGGTGACCGCCAGCATGGTGACCACGATGCGCCAGCGGCTCTGCGCCAGCTCCTGCGCCGCGGCCTGCGCCGGTTGCGGGCTGAAGGCGGAACGGAACGCGCCCCACCCGTACCACAGCAGAAACGCCACCCCGCCCCAGGTGACCAGCGCCAGCAGCAGCGGCGAGCGGGTCAGCAAGGCGCTGCCGCCGAAAATACCGGCGCAGATCAGCACGATATCGCTCAATGCGCACAGCGAAGCAATCATCAAATGATACTGGCGGCGAATGCCCTGATTCATCACGAATACGTTCTGCGGGCCCAGCGGCAGGATCATGGCGGCGCTCAGGGCAAAGCCCTGCAGGAAGACGGCTAACATGGGGATTCCTCGAATGATAAAAGGCGCCGGACGAGGGCGCGTGTCGGTCAACACGCGCATCATACGAGGAAGCGATCATTAGGTGAAATTGATGTTTCTAATCCAGTATCAGAGACGCTAATACTCAAATCGGCGTGACGAAACCCAGCTCCTGCGAGATGCGTTGCGCGGTGGCCAGCACCGGTTTAATCAGGCTTTTGACGCCGATTTGCTGCAGCTTGGCGGTCGGCAGAGAAACCGACACCGCATAAGGCACGCGCTGTTGAATATCGAACACCGGCGCCGCCACGCAGGAGACCCCCAGCTCATTTTCCTCGCGATCCATCGCCATGCCGCGCTGGCGAATATCGGCCAACTCCTCATGCATCTTCGGCAGCTCGGTGATGGTATTGCGCGTCAGCGTCTGAATCTCCTGCTGGTGAGTCTGCCAGTAGTGGGCCGGGTAATCGTCGTTGCCGTAGGCCATGAAGATTTTCCCCATCGCCGAACAGTACAGCGGCATATGCTGGCCGATATAGGCGCGGGTGCGCATCATGCCGGTGGTCGGCTCCAGCTTGTAGATCAGGATAACGTGGTCGTCTTCGCGGCTGGAGAAGTTGACCGTCTCCCCCACTTCCAGGTTCAGCTGTTCCAAATGCGGCGCAGCCACGTGAATGATATTGAGTGACGACAGCGCCTTCTGGCCGATGGAAATGAACTTGGTGGTCAGGCGGTAGCTGCCCGGCGACGGCGCCTGGGTCACATAGCCGCTGGTGTGCAACCCCTGAAGCAAGCGGTGCACCGTGCTCTTGTTCATGCCGGCCAGCTCGGACAGATGCGCCAGCGGACATCCGTTGGGGAAATTGCTCAGGATCTCAATCAACTGCAAACCGCGGAACAGGCTTTGGCTGCCCAGCGGTTTGTCTTTCTTGTCATCTTTCTCGTCGACGGCTTTCAGGCTCATAGCGAAAATCTCTCCAGTGTCGAACCGCCAACCGGCGCTGCGGCGAAGTCAGCAGGCTCTTTGCCGGGCATGTTACCCCAAGGCCTGCATCAGGTGAAGACGGAACGCCGTTTCATTGTCCGCAGCGGGCCAAAAATCCGCAATATTTCCCCCTCATTGAAGTGAGCCATCGGTCACACTTCCGCAAAGTAAAAAATAACTCATTGTTTAATATCAACAATTAAAACCTCATCGCCTTTGATTTAGCGCAACGAACGTCATATTATTTTTGAAATTGAATTTCGTATGTTGAAATTTAAAGGCCAGATACTCACCAGCGGTTTAGCTGATTTGCCCGGCATCTTCGCACGGGCGCAACACCAGGGGCGCATCACATGACTATCGATAATGCGGCACAACCCATCCTTACCCTCAGCCACATCGTCAAACGATTTGGCGGCAACGTGGCGGTCAACGACGTCAGCCTGCAGGTGATGCCGGGCGAGGTTCTGGCGCTGCTGGGCGAAAACGGCGCCGGCAAATCGACGCTGATCAAAGTGCTGGCGGGCGTCTACCCGCGCGACGGCGGCGATATTCGCTTTCAGGGCGCAAGCATCACCTCCGCCGCCGCGATAAAAAGCGCCAGCCGCCAGCCGATCGCCTTTATTCATCAGGATCTCGGCCTGATTGAATGGATGACGGTGGCGGAGAACATGGCGCTGGTAATGGGGTTTCCCCGCCGCTTTGGGTTGATCGACTGGCGCGCCATTCGCCGCCGGGCGGCGCAGGCGCTGCAAGACGTCGGCATCGCGCTCGATCCCGATGCGCGCGTCTTCGAACTGTCGCGCACCGAAAAATCGCTGCTGGCGATCGCCCGCGCGGTGGCGGTCAACGCCGAGCTGCTGGTGCTGGATGAACCGACCGCCTCCCTGCCCGCCAACGACGTGCGTCACCTGTTCGCCGTGATCAACCGGCTGCGCGCCAAAAAGGTCGGCATGATTTACGTCACCCACCGCCTGGACGAAGTGATCGAAATCGCCGATCGGGTCTGCGTAATGCGCGACGGGCGCTATGTCGCCGGCGGCCGCACCGCCGACTACTCGCTGCGCGATCTGGTGCAAACCATCGTCGGCGAAGCGATGGCGGACGATCAGCGCGAACCGCTGCCGGAACATCGTCCGCCGGTGTTGCAGCTCGATAGCGTCACGGTGGGCGACATCGGCCCGGTGAGCTTCGATTTGCAGCCGGGCGAGATGCTGGCGCTGGCCGGCCTGCGCGGGGCCGGGCAAGAAGAGATTGGCCGGCTGCTGTTCGGGTTGCGCCAGGCCGACGGCGGCGCGATTCGGTTACGCGATCGGCCCTATCAGGCGAGCTCCCCACAGCAGGCGATGGCCTGCGGCGTTTCGCTGGTCGCGGGCGATCGCACCGGCGAAAGCCTGGTAATGTCGATGAGCGTGCGTGAAAACCTGTTTATCAACCCCTGTGCCAGCGGCCACCGGCTGCTCTCCCGCTACGGGCGGCGAGCGGAGATCGGCGCCAGTTGGTGGAAGGTGCAGCTGTTCGACGTGCGCCCCAAGGACGTCAATATCGATATCAGCGCGCTGTCCGGCGGCAACCAGCAAAAGGTGGTGATGGCGCGCTGGATGCATCTGGGGGCGCCGCTGCTGATCCTCGAAGATCCCACCGCCGGCGTGGACGTCGGCGCGCGAGCGGAAATCTACCACCTGCTGAATAAATCCCTGGCGGAAGGCGTGGCGGTGCTGGTTATCTCCAACGATTTCGAGGAGATCGCCCATATTTGCAACCGCGCACTGGTGTTCAACCGCGGGAAAGTGGTCGGCGAGCTGAAAAATCAGCAGGTGTCATTCGCCAATTTATTGGAGCTGGCCTCTGCCAGCACCGGGGAAAGCGTCGCAATCACGTCAGAATCCGAGGTAGGCCATGTCTAAAACATCCGTTAAATCAACCGCGCTGGAGCA
The DNA here is from genome assembly GCF_052168715.1 of Serratia sp. CY44782. Lineage (NCBI taxonomy): Bacteria > Pseudomonadati > Pseudomonadota > Gammaproteobacteria > Enterobacterales > Yersiniaceae > Serratia > Serratia sp. CY44782. Next base: position 42,381 of record NZ_JBJNME010000010.1, on the reverse strand, counting down.
GCGCGTCAGTCTGGCGCAGGACGGCGCCGGCCCCTGGCTGATGCAGGTTCTCACCCGCTATGGCCTGCTGCTGCTGTGCATCGCGCTGGTCTTGCTGTTTTCACTGCTCACCCCCTCCTTCGCATCGATGCTGACGCTGCAGGCGATCCTGTCGAGCAAGGCCAAAATCGCCCTGTTGGCGCTGGCGGCAACCATCCCGATGATCGTGGGCAAGATCGATCTTAACGTCGGTTTCGGCATTGTGCTGTGGCACATTCTGGCGATCACGCTGCAGGTGGAATACGGCTTCTCCTGGCAGATGGCGGTGCTGACGGTGCTGGCGATCTCGGCGCTGTACGGGCTACTGAACGGCATTCTGGTGGCGCTGGCCGATATCGACAGCTTCGTCGCCACCCTCGGCTCCGGCACCGTACTGTACGCCATTGCCCTGTGGCACTCCGGCGGGCGGCAGATCGTCGGCGACTTGCCGGATGCCTTCATCGCGCTGCACCACACCGAGATCGCCGGCATTCCGATCGTGGCGTTTTACGTGCTGATCGTCGCGGTGGTGCTGTGGCTCATCACCGAACACACCCCGCTCGGCCGCTGCATGTATGCGGTGGGCGGCAACCCGGCGGCGGCGCGCCTGAATGGCATCTCGGTCAACCGCTTTACCATCGGCGCCTTCATCGCCTCCAGCGTGCTCACCGGTTTCAGCGGCGTGTTGATCGCCGCCGAACAGGGCGTCGGCCAGGCCAGCGTCGGCATGGACTATCTGCTACCGGCGCTGGTCGGCGCCTTCCTCGGCAGCACCACCATTCGCCCAGGGCGCGTCAACGTCTGGGGCACCGTGGTCGGCATCGCCATTCTGGCTATCGGCATCGCCGGCATTCAGCAGTTCGGCGGCGAATTCTGGGTCGAGCCGCTGTTCAACGGCGCGACGCTGCTGCTGTCGATCACCCTGGCCGGCTATGCCCAACGCCGTCGGCTGCTCAATCAGAAAGCGGTACAACGCAGCCAGGCGACGCCGGCTGACAACAACAATCAGACAGCGACCCATTCTTAAACCAGGAGCACACCATGAAACGCATTTGGCTGTTACCGGGGTTCACCACATTCTTGCTCGCCGCATCGCCGGCCTGGGCCGACGCCTATCTCGATCAGGCCACCGCCGCCGTCGCGAAGGCCACCGCCAGCGCCACCCAGTGGGACGGCCCCACCAGCGGCCCGCAGCTGCAGGCCAACAAGAAGATCATTTTTATCGCCTCCGACATGAAGAACGGCGGCGTGCAAGGGGTGCAACAGGGGTTGAGCGAAGCGGCGAAAGCCGCCGGCTGGAAGCTGGAAACGCTCGACGGCGGCGGCTCGGTGAAAGATCAGCTGGCATCGCTCAATCAGGCCATCGCCCAAAAGCCGGACGGCATCGTGATCGGCGGCTGGAACCCTAACGTCGCCAAGATCCCGCTGAAAAAGGCCGTGCAGCAGGGTATCGTGCTGACCGCCTGGCATGCGGTGCCGGAACCGGGCCCCATCGCCAAATACAACGTGTTCTATAACGTCACGTCGGATTCCAACGAAGTGGCGCGCATCGCCGCGCAATACGCGGTGGTGCAATCCGGCGGCAAGGCGAGCGTGTTGATCTTCACCGACTCGCTGTACCAAATCGCCTTGGACAAGGCCAACGTCATGAAAGAAGAGATCGCCAAATGCAGCGGCTGTACGCTGCTGGAATTCATCGACACGCCGCTGGCCGATACCGCCAACCGCATGCCGGCGATGACCTTCAGCCTGCTGCAGAAGTACGGCGACAAATTCCAATATGCGCTGGCGATCAACGATCTGTACTTCGACTTTATGGCGCCGGCGCTGAAAACCGCCGGCAAAGGCGGCAAGAACGCACCTTACAACGTATCGGCCGGCGACGGTTCGATCTCCGCTTATCAGCGTATCCGCTCAGGCGACAGCCAGTCGGCGACGGTACCGGAACCCTTGAAGCTGCACGGTTGGCAACTGCTGGACGAATTCAACCGCGCCTTCGCCAAGCAGCCGCCTTCCGGCTACGTCACCCCAGCGCATCTGGTGACCCGCGACAATATCGCCGCCGACGGCGGCGCCAATAACCTGTATGACCCGCAAAACGATTATCAGGGCCATTACAAAGCGATCTGGGGCGTGAAGTGAACGGCAATTCATTGCGCACGCACGCCCGGCTCGAGCGCCTGTGTTCGCCGGCGATCTGGGCAGAGGGGCCGGTCTGGCTGCCGCAGGAGGATGCGGTGGTGTTCAGCGACGTGAAAGGCAATCGCATGTTCCGCTGGTCGCGCCGGGGTGAGCTGACCCTATACCGCTCGCCGTCGCACTACGCCAACGGCAATGCGCGCGACGGCGAAGGGCGCGTGGTCAGCTGTGAACACGGGCGGCGCGGCATCAGCCGCACCGAAAGCGATGGCGAGGTGCGCCTGTTGATCGATCGCGTCGACGGCAAGCGCTTTAACTCGCCGAACGACGTGGCGGTGCGTTCCGACGGCACCCTGTGGTTCACCGATCCGCCCTACGGCATCATCGGCGACGAAGAGGGTTACAAATCGGAAAGCCAGGTAATCGGCTGCTATCTCTACAGCTTCGATCCACGCGACGGTTCGCTGACTATCGCCGCCTGCGACCTACAGCGCCCGAACGGCCTGGCGTTTTCACCGGATGAAAAATGGCTGTACGTTGCGGACATGTCGATCGTGGATTTTCCGACGCTGGGCCGCCGCGAGCTGCGCGTCTATGCGGTCAACGGCCGCGAGCTGGAAGCCGGCCGCCGTTTTGCAACGGTGGGGCCCGGATTCCCGGACGGCTTCTGCGTCGATCGAGCCGGCAATCTGTTTTGCAGCTGCGCCGACGGCGTGCTGGTCTTTGATCCACAGGGGCGACAGATCGACAAAATCAGCGTGCCGGAACGCGTCTCCAATTGTACCTTCGGCGGCCCGAACGGCGATGAGCTCTATATCACCGCCACCACCTCGCTCTACCGCATGGTGCTGAACACCCGCGGTTAGCTGGGGTCTCGCAAGACGCAGGGTGGGTTTCGATCCGCCCTGCTTTGTCACGTCTGAAGCACGCCATCTCCACCAAAACGTGGCGGCGATCACAAAACCACCACTCAATTTTAACGTCATGTTTTTCATGAATAATTTTACTCCCCCTTGCTTTGACTTCCTTGAATCGCCGGGATAGCATTTATTTGAAATGCAATTTCGTATATTGAAATTTAGCGAACCAAAAACAGGCGATTCGCACAGGTGGAGAACCGGCATGAGAGTGAGTTACAGCGAGTTAAAACACCAATTCAAACGCGTGCTGCTGGCGCACGGCGTGGCGGAGCACACCGCCGATGACTGCGCCGGCATGTTCGCCGACACCACCGCCAGCGGCGTTTATTCCCACGGCGTTAACCGCTTTCCGCGCTTTATTCAGCAGCTGGACGCCGGTGATATCGTGCCGGACGCCGAACCCAGCAAACTGTTGTCTCTGGGGGCGATCGAGCAATGGGATGCGCACCAGGGCATCGGCAACCTTACCGCCCGCCGCATGATGGATCGCGCCATGCAGTTAGCCGACGTTCATGGCATCGGCCTGGTGGCGCTGCGCAACGCCAACCACTGGATGCGCGGCGGCGGCTACGGCTGGCAGGCGGCGGAGAAAGGCTATATCGGCATTTGCTGGACCAACTCGATCGCCGTGATGCCGCCGTGGGGCGCCAAAACGTGCCGTATCGGCACCAACCCACTGATCGTCGCCGTACCCGGTAACCCGATCACCATGGTAGACATGTCGATGTCGATGTTTTCCTACGGCGCGCTAGAGCTGAACCGGCTGGCGGGCAAAACTCTGCCGGTGGACGGCGGCTTCGACAACGACGGCCGCCTGACCCGCGATCCGGCCACCATCGAGGAGAATCGACGCATTTTGCCAATGGGGTATTGGAAAGGATCGGCGCTGTCGATCGTGCTGGACATGATCGCCACCCTGCTGTCCGGCGGCGCCTCGGTGGCGGAAGTGACGGAAGATCACCGCGACGAATACGGCGTCTCGCAAGTGTTCATCGCGATTGAGGTAGACCGGTTGATCGACGGCGACAGCCGCGATCAAAAACTGCAGCGCATCATGGATTACGTCACCAGCGCCGAACAGGACAACCCCGACGTTGCCATTCGCCTGCCAGGCCACAAGTTCCCGCGCATTCTGGAAGAAAACCTGCGCGACGGCATTCCGGTCGACGAACGGGTTTGGGCGCGCATTCAGGCGCTGTAACGGGAGGATCATCATGATATTCGGCCACATCGCCAACACAGCGCCCGAGCAGTACCCGACGCCGGTCGCCAACGCCGTCGCCTATTTGCAGCGCACCGATTTCAGCGTCTTGCCCGCAGGGCGCTATGAAGATCCCGCCACCGGCTACGTGGTGCAAGTGCTGGATCTGCATACCCAACCACCGGATGCGCTGCGCCCGGAAGTACACCGGAAAAACGTCGACGTGCAGTTTCTGGTCAGCGGTACCGAGCTTATCGGCGTAGCGGCGGACAACGGCGACAACGTCATTCATCAGGAGCTGCTGGCGCAGCGCGACATCCTGTTTTATCAGAACGTGACCGACGAATCCTGGCTCACGATGCGGCCCGGCAACTTCGCGGTATTTTTTCCGCAGGACGTGCATCGCCCGGCCTGCATTAACCAACGCCCCTGCACGATACGCAAGGTGGTGGTGAAGATACCGCTGGCGTCGTTTAGCGCCTGATAGACGCAACACCCGTAACGATAACAACACCGGTCCATGAGGCCTGTGCGGGCGCCCTTGCGCCCAAATCAAGCAAAACAATAACGCCCGACCCTACAAAAAGCGAATATCGAAAGAGGTCCTTATGAATACAGCCTCCGTTTCCGTCAGCCAAAGCCAGGCGATACCCAAGCTCCGCTGGCTGAGGATCGTGCCGCCGATCCTCATCACCTGCATCATTTCTTACATGGACCGGGTCAACATCGCCTTCGCCATGCCCGGCGGCATGGATGACGAACTCGGCATCACCGCCTCGATGGCCGGGCTGGCCGGCGGCATCTTCTTCATCGGTTACCTGTTTCTGCAGGTGCCCGGCGGCAAGCTGGCGGTATACGGCAACGGCAAGAAATTCATCGGCTGGTCATTGTTGGCCTGGGCGGTGATCTCGGTGCTGACCGGGCTGGTCACCAACCAGTACCAGCTGCTGTTCTTGCGCTTCGCCCTCGGCGTTTCCGAAGGCGGCATGCTGCCGGTGGTGCTGACCATGATCAGCAACTGGTTCCCGGATAAGGAGCGCGGCCGCGCCAACGCCATCGTCATCATGTTCGTACCGATCGCCGGCATTCTCACCGCCCCGCTGTCGGGTTGGATCATCACCGCCTGGGACTGGCGCATGCTGTTCCTGGTGGAGGGCGCTCTGTCGCTGGTGGTGATGGCGCTGTGGTATTTCACCATCAGCAACCGCCCCCAAGAGGCCAAATGGATCTCGCAGGCGGAAAAAGAGTATCTGGTGAAGACCCTGCACGACGAACAGCTGCTGATCAAAGGAAAAACGGTGCGCAACGCCTCGCTGCGCCGGGTGCTGGGCGACCGGATCATGTGGCAGCTGATCCTGGTGAATTTCTTCTACCAGACCGGTATCTACGGCTACACCCTGTGGCTGCCGACCATTTTGAAAGGGCTGACCCACGGCGATATGGAGCAAGTGGGCATGTTGGCTATCTTGCCCTATATCGGCGCCATCTTCGGCATGCTGATCATCTCCACCCTCTCCGATCGCACCGGCAAGCGCAAAGTCTTCGTCGCCCTGCCGCTGGCCTGCTTTGCCACCTGCATGGCGCTGTCGGTGCTGCTGAAGGATCACGTCTGGTGGTCTTACGCTGCGCTGGTCGGCTGCGGCGTGTTTATTCAGGCGGCGGCCGGGGTGTTCTGGACCATCCCGCCCAAATTGTTCAACGCCGAAGTGGCCGGCGGCGCGCGCGGCGTGATCAATGCGCTGGGCAACCTCGGCGGCTTTTGCGGCCCGTATATGGTCGGCGTCCTGATCAGCCTGTTCAGCAAGGATATCGGCGTCTACAGCCTGGCGGCCTCGTTGGCGATCGCCTCCGTGCTGGCGTTGATGCTGCCCAATAAATGCGACCACAGCGCGAGGAGCGAATGATGGAATATTGGCTGGGGCTGGACTGCGGCGGTACCTTCATCAAGGCGGGATTATACGACCGCAGGGGCCATGAACACGGCGTTGCGCGGCGCAATCTGGCGATCGTCGCGCCGCAGCCCGGCTGGGCCGAGCGCGATATGGCATCGCTGTGGCGCACCGCCGCCGACGTGATCCGTGAAGTGCTGTCCGCCAGCGGTGTCGCCGCCGGCGCCATCCAGGCCATCGGCATCTCGGCGCAGGGTAAGGGGGCGTTTCTGCTGGATAAGCAGGGGCAGCCGCTGGGCAACGCCATGCTCTCTTCCGATCAGCGCGCGCTGGCGCTGGTGCAGGAATGGCAGCGGCAGGGCGTGCCGCAGGCGCTGTATCCGCAAACGCGCCAAACGCTGTGGACCGGGCACCCGGTCTCGCTGCTGCGCTGGCTGAAGCGGCATCAGCCGGAACGTTACGCCCGCATCGGCAGCGTGCTGATGGCGCACGACTACCTACGCTATTGCCTGACCGGCGAGCTGGCCTGCGAAGAAACCAATATCTCCGAATCCAACCTGTATCAGATGCGCAGCGGACGCTATGACCCGGCGCTGGCGCAGCTGCTGGGTATCGGCGACATCATGCCCGCCCTGCCGACGATTGTCGGTTCGGCCGAGATCGCCGGGCGCGTCGCGGCAAACGCCGCGGCCATCACCGGCCTGCAAACCGGCACCCCGGTGGTCGGCGGGTTGTTCGACGTGGTGTCCACCGCGCTGTGCGCCGGCCTGCAGGACGAAACCCGCCTCAATGCGGTGATGGGGACCTGGTCGGTCACCAGCGGCATCACCGACGCCATCGTCGAGGGCTTCGATCATCCCTTTGTCTATGGCCGCCACGCCGAAAACGGCCAATACATCGTGCACGAAGCCAGCCCCACTTCCGCCGCCAACCTGGAGTGGTTCTGTCACCAATGGGGGCTGCAGGACTACGACCAGCTTAACCGCTGGGTCGCCGCCCTGCCGAAAGCCGCAGGCGATCTGCTGTTCGCCCCTTTCCTGTATGGCTCCAACGCCGGCCTGGGGCTGAGCGCCAGCTTCTATGGTCTGCAGGCCTTCCACCAGCGCGAGCACCTGGTGCAGGCGATCTACGAAGGCGTGGTGTTCTGCCACATGACGCACCTTAACCGCATGCGCCGGCGTTTCCCTGAGGCGCAGGCGCTGCGCGTGACCGGAGGCCCCGCCAAATCCCTCCCCTGGATGCAAATGTTCGCCGACGTCAGCGGCCTGCCGGTTGAGCTGCCGCAGGTGGAAGAAACCGGCTGTCTGGGCGCGGCGATGGCGGCCATGGTCGGCAGCGGCGTCTTCAACGATTTCACCGCCGCCCAGCACCGGCTGGCGCCGCGTATCGAGCGGCTGCTGCCTGATGCGGCCGCTGCCGAAGCTTACGACAACAAACACCAACGTTATCAGGCGCTGATTGCTGCATTGCAACATCTGCAGCCCGCCAACAAGGAGGCTCCATGAGCACGAAACCGCGCCTGCAGCTGGCGCTCGATCAAACCCGTTTGGATACGGCGCTGCGCACCGCCGAGACCCTCAGCCCCCATGTGGACATCATCGAGGCCGGTACCATTTTGTGCATCAGCGCCGGCATTCAGGCGGTTAGCGCGCTGCGCGAGCGCTGTCCGCAGCACACGCTGGTGGCCGATCTCAAGGTGGCCGACGCCGGTGCGACGCTGGCCGAGCAGGCCTTCGGCCAGGGTGCGAACTGGATGACGGTGATCTGCGCCGCGCCGTTGGCCACCATGGCCAGCGCGCGGGAGGTCGCCGAGCGTCACGGCGGTGAAATCCAGATCGAACTGTTCGGCCGCTGGACATTGGAGGATGCGCGGCAATGGCGCGGCCTCGGCATTCGCCAGGCGATCTATCACCGCGGCCGCGACGCGCAGGCCAGCGGGCAAACCTGGGGCCGGCAGGATTTGGATCGGATGAAGGCGCTGTCCGATCTGGGCATCGAGCTGTCGGTGACCGGCGGCATCACGCCCGTCGACCTGCCGCTGTTTAAAGAGATCGCCGTCACCGCCTTTATCGCCGGCCGCGCGCTGGCCGAGGCCGGCGATCCGCCGGCGGCCGCCAGGCAGTTCCGCACCGCCATCGATGACATCTGGAGATCATGATATGCGTCAGCACCCGTTGGGAATTTACGAGAAAGCGCTGCCGAAACACCTGAGCTGGCCCGAACGCCTGGCGCTGGCCAAGGCCTGCGGCTTCGACTTCGTCGAAATGTCGGTGGACGAAAGCGATGAACGTCTGGCGCGCCTGAGCTGGAGCAAGGCGCAGCGCCTGGCGCTGGTGGACGCCATGCTGGAAACCGGCATCCGCATTCCGTCCATGTGCCTCTCCGGCCACCGGCGCTTTCCTTTTGGCAGCCACGATCCGGCGCTGCGACAGCGCGCCTTCGACGTGATGGAACAGGCCATTCAACTGGCCAAAGATGTCGGTATCAGGACGATCCAGCTGGCCGGCTACGACGTGTATTACGAAGAGCAGGACGAGGGGACGCTGGCGCGCTTTAGCGAAGGCATGCAGTGGGCGGTAGAGCGTGCCGCCGCCGCCCAGGTGATGCTGGCGGTGGAAATTATGGACACCGCCTTTATGAACTCGATCGGTAAATGGAAAGCCTGGGATGCCCTGCTGGCCTCGCCGTGGTTCACGGTGTATCCGGACGTCGGCAACCTCAGCGCCTGGGGCAATGACGTGCCGCGCGAGCTGGAGCTGGGCATCGATCGCATCGCCGCCATTCACCTGAAGGACACCTACCCAGTCACCGCCACTTCGCCGGGGCAATTCCGTGACGTGCCGTTTGGCGAAGGCTGCGTCGACTTCGTCGAGGTGTTTCGCACGCTGCAGCGCCTCAATTACCGTGGCGCATTCCTGATTGAGATGTGGACAGAAAAAGCCGAGGAGCCGGTGGCCGAGATCGTTCAGGCCCGCCGCTGGATCGAACAGAAAATGCAACAAGGGGGCATGACATGCTGACTCAGTTAAAACAACAGGTGCTGGAGGCCAATCTCGATCTGCCGCGCCATAAGCTGGTGACCTTTACCTGGGGCAACGTCAGCGCGGTGGATCGCGAACGCGGTCTGGTGGTGATCAAGCCGTCAGGCGTTGAATACGAGCATATGACGGCGGAGGATATGGTGGTGGTCGATCTGGCCAGCGGCCGCACCGTCGAGGGGGCAAAAAAACCGTCGTCGGACACCGCCACCCATCTGGCGCTGTACCGCGAATTTGCCGATATCGGCGGCATCGTCCACACCCATTCGCGCCACGCTACCATCTGGGCGCAGGCCGGGCTGGACATCCCCGCCTGGGGAACCACCCACGCCGACTATTTTTATGGCGCTATCCCCTGCACTCGCCTGATGACCCAGGATGAAATTGAGCACGATTACGAACTGGAAACCGGCAACGTGATTATCGAAACCTTCCGCCAGCGCGATATCAATCCCAACGCTATCCCAGCGGTACTGGTCAATGCCCACGGCCCCTTCGCCTGGGGCAAAGACGCCCACAACGCGGTGCATAATGCGGTGGTGCTGGAAGAAATTGCCTACATGGGCATTTTCTCGCGCCAGCTGACGCCGGGCATTCACAGCATGCAGCGCGAGCTGTTGGACAAACACTACCTGCGCAAACACGGCCAAAACGCCTACTACGGGCAGTAGGGCCGCCGGGGCCCCAAAACCGTGGCACCCGATGCTTTGCCGCATCGGGTGCCAACGGGCATGAGACACAGTGTAGCGAAAACCGCATTCGCTCATCGACGCGAAATTCGCTATCATCCGCACCCACCCTCCAGCCGGCCGCCCGATGTCTACGATCACCGATACCTTTATCGCCCCGCCATGCCATGACCAAATAGAGATCCTCTATCAGGACGACCATCTGGCGCTGATCAATAAGCCGGCCGGGCTGCTCAGCCTGTCGGGCAAGAACCCGCAGAATCTCGATTCGGTACACCATCGGCTGGTACAGATCTTCCCCGGCTGCGCCCTGGTGCACCGCCTGGATTTCGGCACGTCCGGGTTGATGGTGGTGGCCCGCAACAAAGCCGCCAACGCCGCGCTCTGCCGGCAGTTCAGCGAGCGCACCGTCAGCAAAGTGTACAGCGCGCTGCTCTGCGGCCATCTGGCAGATAACGAAGGGGTCATAGACGCGGCAATCGCCAAAGATCCGGCGCTGTTCCCGCTGATGTCAATTTGCGCCCTCCACGGCAAACCCGCCCGCTCCCGCTATCGGGTCGTCGAGCGTTTTTATCGTGAAGCGGAGAGCGGGATCTCGCTGCCGCTGACGCGGGTGCAGCTCACCCCAGAGACTGGGCGCACCCACCAGCTGCGTATTCACAGCCGGCAGTTGGGCCACCCTATTTTAGGCTGCGATCTGTACGGCGGGCGTCTGCTGCAGGGTACCGAACAGACGCCGCGGCTGATGCTGCACGCCAGCGAGCTGGACTTTGTGCACCCCATCAGCGGAGCGCGGATCGCCGCTCGTCACGCCGCGCCGTTCTGAACGCGGTTTACCACATCAAATCGTCAGGCACTTTGAAGTCGGCGTACGGATCGTCTTCATCCTGCTCTTCCTGACTCAGCGCGCTGTGCAGCACAATGCTGGCCGCATCGCGCTGCGCGATTTTATCGGCGACGCTCGCAGGGATAATCGCGTATTCACACTCTTCGCGGTTCTCGACCACCAAGCGGGCAATGGCGAGACGGCCATTGATCAGCTGGGTCTGCGTCGCCTTATCCACCAGGATTTTCTTGATCAGGTTACCGTCGGTGAAGTTGAAACCGATATCGCCTTTCGCCAGAACGATGCGGTTCATCTCGATCAGCTGCTTCACCTGCGCCTTGTATTCTTTGGACAGCGCGGCCTGCTTTTGCTGCTCACTCAGCTGCTTATCGCGCTCAAGCTGCGCCTTTTTATTCTCTTCCACCGCCTCTCTGGCCTCACGGGCCTGAACGCGTGATTTTTTAGCCGTTCTTTGGACTTTGGCCATTTTCTTGCTGGTAACCAAGCCCGCTTTGAGCATCTGCTCTTGTAAGGTGAGTTTTGTCATGTTCGTGTCTGAAGCCGTGGGGTCATGGGGGGATTATACCCGTAATTTTTCAGGCTGCACCAGGTTGCCGACCCGGTACGTTGGCGGTTTGCGCCGCAGGGCAACGGCGGCAAACCGGCACGAACGCCAGATCATGAATACTGCTCATGTAGTAATGAAATTAAGTCTCTTTCACTCCCTTCGGGACTCTGGCAAAAATAGACCTCATTAACGACAGACAATATGAAATCGGCTGAATAAAAAAAAGATAAAAACAACACATTGAAATAAATGGATAAATCCAGCCCTCATATCATATAACAGGATGCTATAAGACGATGAATAGAGACTTTGCCTTTACGATTAAGAGCAGTTCTTTCGATGAAGATTATAACCCTTCTGAAAGTACGCGTATCACCACCAACTTCGCCAATTTGGCCAGAGGGGAAAACCGCCGGGAGAACCTGCGCAACACGCTGGTGATGATTAACAATCGCTTCAATTCGTTGGCGCATTGGGATAACCCCAAGGCCGACCGCTATTCGGTTGAGCTTGAAATCATTTCGGTTGAGATGCGCGTTGAAGATCAGGGGGCCAGCTTCCCGGTAATTGAAATCCTGAAAACCAACATCATTGATAAAAAAACGCAAAAGCGTCTTGAGGGCATCGTCGGGAATAACTTCTCGTCTTACGTGCGCGATTACGACTTTAGCGTCCTGCTGCCGGCGCACAATAAAAACACGGCGGAATTCAACATTCCGGATGATTTCGGCGATTTGCACGGCAATATCTTTAAGCACTTCGTCAATTCAAACGCATACCATGAGAATTTCAGCAAACCGCCGGTGATCTGCCTCAGCGTGTCCAGCAAAGACACCTATCATCGGACGGGCAATCAACATCCGGTGTTGGGCGACGAGTATCGGCAAGACGGCGCTTCACTGACCGACCGGTATTTTAAAAAAATGGGCCTGCAGGTGCGCTACTTCATGCCGAAAAATAGCGTTGCGCCCCTGGCGTTTTATTTCCCCGGGGATTTGCTGAGCGATTACACCGATCTGGAACTGATCGGCACCATCAGCACGATGGAGACCTTCCAAAAAATCTATCGGCCTGAAATTTACAATGCCAACTCGGCGGCAGGGCAATGCTATCAGCCAAGCCTGAATAACCAGGATCATTCATTAACCAAGATTGTTTACGATCGCGAAGAGCGTAGCCGGTTAGCGATTGAGCAGGGGAAATTTACGGAAGAGCAATTTATCAAGCCCTACAAGCCCATTCTTGAGCAATGGTCTGCTCACTACGCGCTTTGACTCACTTAAATACAGGTCATCTATTATGAAAATATTGCTCCCTACCTCGACCGCCGGCAGCTTGCCTAAACCTTCCTGGCTGGCCCAGCCGGAAACCCTGTGGTCGCCCTGGAAATTGCAGAATGAAGAATTAATCGAAGGGAAACAGGACGCTCTGCGTTTGTCGCTGGCTGAACAACAACAGGCCGGCATCGATATCGTCAGCGATGGCGAGCAAACGCGCCAGCACTTCGTCACGACGTTTATCGAGCACCTCAGCGGCGTCGATTTCGAGAAACGCGAAGTGGTTAAAATTCGCAATCGCTATGAGGCGAGCGTGCCAACCGTCGTGGGTGCGGTCGCGCGCCAAAAGCCCGTATTCGTTGAAGACGCCAAATTTTTACGCCAGCTGACCAAGCAGCCGATTAAATGGGCCCTGCCGGGGCCGATGACCATGATCGACACGCTCTATGACAACCACTATAAAAGCCGCGAAAAATTGGCCTGGGAATTCGCCAAGATCCTCAATCAGGAAGCCAAAGAGCTCGAGGCCGCCGGCGTCGACATTATTCAGTTTGATGAGCCCGCATTTAACGTGTTCTTTGACGAAGTGAATGACTGGGGCATCGCCGCCCTGGAAAGGGCCGTTGAGGGGCTTAAATGTGAAACGGCGGTGCATATCTGCTATGGATACGGCATTAAGGCCAACACCGACTGGAAAAAGACGCTAGGCTCTGAGTGGCGGCAATACGAAGAGGCGTTCCCCAAGCTGCAAACGTCTACTATCGATATCATCTCGCTCGAGTGCCATAACTCGCACGTCCCGATGGATCTGCTTGAACTGATTCGCGGTAAGAAAGTGATGGTTGGCGCCATTGATGTGGCGAATCATACCATTGAGACGCCGGAGGAAGTGGCCGCTACGCTGCGCAAAGCGCTGCAGTTTGTCGATGCCGACAAGCTCTACCCGTCGACCAACTGCGGCATGGCTCCCCTGCCTCGTCAGGTCGCCAGCGGCAAGCTGAATGCCTTGAGTGCGGGCGCCGAGATCGTGCGCCGGGAACTGCTGGCCAAATAACCTCGCCAGCGCCTGCCGCAGGAGCCTCCTGCGGTGGGCGATGATCATCGACTCCCTCTCCCCGCAACGTCCCCCCTCTGGTGTATACTCGGGTTTCTACGCGATGCCAGCCACAGCGGCCTGAACGGCCCCTCAGCCAGCCCACAACAGCTTAATAACAGTGGAACCCTCATGAGCCCAAATACCGCTCGCATCAGCGAAATCATCGATCGCGCCAGGATCTCGCCTTATCAAATCCTCATCCTTACCCTGTGTTTCCTGATCGCCCTGCTGGACGGCTTCGATACCGCCATCATCGGCTATATCGCCCCGGCGCTGCGTGAAGAGTGGGGCCTACAGCCCTCGCAGCTCTCTCCCGCCTTCGGCGCGGGGCTGTTCGGCCTGCTGATCGGCAGCCTGCTGTTCGGGCCGATCGCCGACGCCATCGGCCGCAAACGCGTGCTGCTCGTCGCGGTGCTGGTGTTTGGCGGCTGCACCCTGGCTTCGGCCTATACGCAATCGATCGAATCCCTGACCTTGCTGCGCTTCATCACCGGCATTGGCCTCGGGGGCGCGATACCGACCTGCATCACCCTCAGCTCGGAGTACTCTCCAGCGCGCCGCCGCATGCTGATGGTCACCCTGAGCTGGAGCGGCTTTACCGCCGGATTGGCCCTGGGCGGCCTGCTGGCCGGGCAGATCATTCCGGCGTTCGGCTGGCGCGGCGTGCTGCTGGTCGGCGGCATTGCGCCATTGGCGCTGCTGCCGCTGCTGGCCTGGCAGATGCCCGAGTCGGTACGCTTTATGGCCGCCAACGCCAAACATGCCGATCGGCTGCGCCGGGTGGTCGAGCGTATCACCGGCCGGCGTTGGACGGGGATCACCATCGTCGATGACGAACGCCCGGCACAGGCCAAGTCGCCGATCTCGCACCTGTTTATCGAAGGGCGCGCCGTGCGCACCCTGTTGCTGTGGGCGGCGTTCTTCTGTTCGCTGTTCGTGTTCTACCTGCTCACCAGCTGGCTGCCGACGATCCTCAAAGACGCCGGTTACGATATCGCCCACGCCTCGCGCATCGGGGCGATGGTGCCGCTCGGCGGCACCCTGGGCGCCATCCTGATGGCGCTGCTGATGGACCGGGTCGGGCCCTACCGCGTGCTGGCCCTCTCCTACCTAGGCGCCGCGCTGGTGATCGGCGCGACCGGGTATCTGATGGGCGACGTCTATACGCTGGCCGCCGTCGTGTTCCTGATTGGCTTCGGCGTGGCCGGTGCGCAAAACGGCCTGAACCTGGTCTCCGCCACCCTTTACCCGACCGCTGCCCGCGTGACCGGCGTCAGCTGGGCCATGGCCAATGGCCGCTTCGGTTCGATCGTCGGCTCGATGCTCGGCGCCTGGATGATGACCGCCGCCGGATCGGCGGAAGTGTTCTTCCTCTGGCTAGCGCTGCCGGCGCTGCTGGGCGCGGTCGCTATCTTCCTGCTCTATCGCCTCAGCCTGCATCGTCGCGCGCCGCTCGCGGAACCGGCCGCTGGCGCCTGACCTCGCGGAAAAGAAAAGGCCGAGACGCCATCGATGGCGTCTCGGCCTGTAATGAAAAAAGGGGCCAAGGCCCCCTTCTCTGTTATTCCGCCTTGGCGGAAGCGTCTTCGGTGCGATACAGGTGCACGTCCATCTGCGGGAACGGAATGCCGATGTTGTGGGCATCCAGCGCGCGCTTGAAGTTTTCCATCAAATCGAAGTACACGTTCCAGTATTCCGCGTTGGTGGTCCAGGAGCGGGTGACGAAGTTCAGGGAAGACGGCGCCATCTCGTTCAGACGCACAGTCACGCCTTTGGCATGCATGATTCGCTTGTCGGCGGCGATCACGTCGCCCAGCACCTTTTTCACCACGTCGATATCGGCATTGTAGGCCACGCCTACCACGATATCCACGCGGCGGTTCGGTTCACGGGAGTAGTTGATGATGTTGCCGGCGATGATTTTACCGTTCGGCACCACGATGGTTTTGTTGTCTGCGGTACGCAGGGTGGTGGAGAAAATCTGCACCTGATCGACGGTACCGGCCACGCCGCCCAGATCGACATATTCACCCACGCGCAGCGGGCGGAAGATCACCAGCAGCACGCCGGCGGCGAAGTTGGACAGCGACCCTTGCAGCGCCAGACCGACGGCCAAACCGGCGGCACCCAGCACGGCGATCACCGAGGTGGTCTGCACGCCAACGCGCCCCAGCACCGCGATGAAGGTGAACGCCAGCACGCCGTAGCGCACGATCGCCGACAGAAAGTCTGCCACCGTGGCGTCGATGCCGCGCAGCTTCATCACGCGGTTCAGCGCATTACCGACCACGCGGGCCACGATCGAACCGATGATCAGGATAACGATGGCGGCGACGATATTCACCGCGTACTGGATCAACAGATCCTGGTTCTTCACCAACCAGTCGCCGGCACCGTTGATGCCGTCTACTACATTCAAATCTTTCATTCGTGTCGTCCTAACTCAGTCCCTAACGGGAGAAACTCGCAAAAATACACTGGCCTCGGCGACCAGTAGGAAACCACCGCCTAAGGGTAACCAACATTAAAGGCTCATGCCAACCGTCAGCGTTAAAAATAGCCGAAACCGCCCGCCGCTTCTTCTATGCTGAGAACAGCGCGTTGGCCATTTCACGACAAGGGATCCGTTAATCATGCACATTCGCTCTTCGCTCAAACACTATTGGCAAGTGCGGCCCAGGCTGCTGTTTTCCGTCGGCGCCGGGCTGCTGTGCTTTCTGCTGCTGCCCGCCCAACTTTCGCTGCTGCAGCGCCTGATGATCGGCTGGAATACGCTGGCCTGGCTCTACCTGCTGTTTCTCTGGCGGCTGATGCTGATCAGCACGCCGCAGCACATTCGCCAGATCGCACGGCGGCAGGATGAAAGCGCCAGTATGGTGCTGACGCTGGTCAGCCTCGGTTGCCTGGTCAGTTTACTCGCGATCCTGTTTGAACTGAGCAGCGCCAAACAGGTGGCCGGCTCTCTGAAGACGCTGCATTTGCTGCTGACCGGTGCCACGCTGGTGGTCTCCTGGCTGCTGCTGCCGACCGCCTTCACCATGCACTATGCCCACCAGTTTTATCGCCAGGGTGCACAGCAGGATCCTTTGCCGCTGCTGTTCCCCGGCAACCTCACCGAGCCGACCTATCTGGATTTCGCCTACTTCTCCTTCACCATTGCGGTGGCGTCGCAAACCGCCGATGTGGCGGTCGGAGCAGCGGAGGTGCGTAAGGTCACCCTGCTGCAGTCGGTGATCTCCTTCGCGTTCAACATGCTGATCCTGGGCCTGTCTATCAACGTCGGCGCTGGCCTGCTGGGCTGAAAACGAAAAAGGCTCCCCGCAGGGAGCCTTTAACTCACCAACAAAGGAGGAAAAAACGTGGTTTTTCCTCCTTTGTGGTCATCAACCGAAAATCAATATCTTGATTTTCCTTATTTTTTATATTTTGCCAACGGCAAGCCAGGCAACGCCATCAGGCTTGTCATAAACAAAAAGGCTCCCCGCAGGGAGCCTTTTGCATCGTGCAACAGGTGCCGAAGATTACAGAACGTCTACCGCGTTCAGATCTTTGAAGGCCTGCTCCAGACGCGTCACCATGCTGGTCTGCGCTGCGCGCAGCCATACGCGTGGATCGTAGTATTTCTTGTTCGGCTGATCGGCGCCTTTCGGGTTGCCCAGCTGGCCCTGCAGGTAAGCTTCGTTCGCTTTGTAGTACTGCAGGATGCCGTCCCAGGTCGCCCATTGGGTGTCGGTGTCGATGTTCATCTTGATCACACCGTAACCCACAGACTCTTTGATCTCTGCGTCGGTAGAACCGGAACCGCCGTGGAACACGAAGTTCAGGCTGTTGTGCGGCAGGTTGAATTTCTTGGACACGTAGTCCTGAGAATCACGCAGGATGGTCGGGGTCAGCTTGACGTTGCCTGGCTTGTACACGCCGTGCACGTTACCGAAGGAGGCAGCGATGGTGAAGCGCGGGCTGATGGCGTTCAGTTTTTCGTACGCGTAAGCCACGTCTTCCGGCTGGGTGTACAGAGCGGATGCGTCCATATGACTGTTGTCCACGCCATCTTCTTCACCGCCGGTGCAGCCCAGTTCGATTTCCAGCGTCATGCCGATTTTGGCCATGCGCTTCAGGTAGGCGCTGCAGATCTCGATGTTTTCTTCCAGAGATTCTTCAGACAGATCGATCATGTGGGAAGAGAACAGCGGTTTGCCGGTAGCGGCGAAGTGCTTCTCGCCAGCGTCTAGCAGGCCGTCCAGCCATGGCAGCAGTTTCTTCGCGCAGTGGTCGGTGTGCAGGATCACCGGCACGCCGTAGTGTTCAGCCATCTGGTGAACGTGGTGTGCGCCAGAGATGGCGCCCAGAATCGCTGCGCCCTGAGGCACATCGGTCTTCACGCCTTTGCCGGCGATGAACGCGGCGCCGCCGTTGGAGAACTGAACGATGACCGGCGCGCGCACTTTAGCCGCGGCTTCCAGCACTGCGTTGATGGAGTCGGTACCCACGCAGTTTACCGCTGGCAGCGCAAAGTTGTTCTCTTTAGCAACTGCGAAGACTTTCTGAACGTCATCACCCGTGATGACACCCGGTTTTACGAAATCAAAAATTTTAGACATGTTACTTTGTCCTGTTTCGTCGGCCGTAGATGGATGTAAATCGATGTTTTCACGCCGCGCAGCGTGAGCCGCGCGGTATAAAACAAACGGGCGGCTTTCGCCTCCCGTTGTCTGAATTACTGCTTAGCGCGCTCTTCCAGCATCACGACTGCAGGCAGCGGTTTCCCTTCAACGAACTCCAGGAATGCGCCACCGCCGGTGGAGATGTAGGAAATTTTGTCAGCGATACCGAACAGATCGATGGCTGCCAGAGTGTCGCCGCCGCCAGCGATAGAGAAAGCGTCGCTATCGGCGATCGCGCGGGCGACAATTTCGGTGCCCTTACGGAAGTTAGGGAACTCGAATACGCCAACCGGGCCATTCCACAGAATGGTCTTGGCGTTCTTCAGGATCACGGCCAGACGCTCGGCAGAGACGTCGCCCATATCCAGAATTTGCTCGTTGTCCTGGATCTCGTTGGCCTGCTTCACGGTTGCGGTCGCGGTTTCGGAGAACTCGGTCGCGACGCGCACGTCGGTCGGAACCGGGATGTCGCAGGTTTCCAGCAGTTTCTGCGCGTTCGGGATCAGGTCAGGTTCGTACAGGGACTGGCCCACGTTGTTGCCCTGCGCCGCCACGAAGGTGTTGGCGATGCCGCCGCCGACGATCAGCTGATCGGCGATTTTGGACAGGGAATCCAGCACGGTCAGTTTGGTGGACACTTTAGAACCGCCCACGATGGCGACCATCGGACGGGCCGGGTTGCCCAGGGCCTTGCCCAGCGCTTCCAGCTCGGCGGACAGCAGCGGGCCGGCACAGGCGACAGGCGCGAACTTGCCCACGCCGTGGGTGGAAGCCTGCGCGCGGTGCGCGGTGCCGAACGCGTCCATCACGTACACGTCGCACAGCGCCGCGTATTTCTTGGACAGGGTTTCGTCGTCTTTCTTCTCGCCCTTGTTGAAACGGACGTTTTCCAGCACCACCAGTTCGCCTTCGGCGACGTCGACGCCATCCAGATAATCCTTCGCCAGACGCACTGGGGATTTCAGATGATCTTTCAGGTAGTTGACCACAGGCAGCAGGGAGAATTCTTCGTTGTACTCGCCTTCGGTAGGACGACCCAGGTGGGAGGTCACCATCACGCGGGCGCCTTGCTTCAGCGCAGCTTCGATAGTCGGCAGGGAAGCGCGGATACGCGCGTCGGAAGTCACTTTACCGTCTTTTACCGGCACGTTCAGATCGGAGCGGATCAGTACGCGTTTACCCGCCAGATCCAGATCGGTCATCTTAATTACAGACATGGTGAACCCTCTTTATTGAATCTCTATAAAATTGCCTGAGCAGCGCGCCCGTCACGCCGGCGCCGCCGTACTAGAAACCGCTGGCGGCCATTGCCCGGGTGGTATCCAACATCCGATTGGCAAAGCCCCATTCATTGTCGCACCAGACCAAGGTCTTTATCAGGTGCTGCCCGCTGACCCGGGTCTGCGTACCGTCGACGATAGCGCTGTGCGGGTCATGGTTAAAATCGATCGAGACCAATGGTAATTCCGTGTAGTCAACTATACCACGAAATGACTCCCGTGCGGCCTTTTGCAACAGCTGGTTGACCTCCGCCACCTTCACCGCGGCGCTCACGCTGACGCTAAGATCGATAGCCGTCACGTTGATGGTCGGCACGCGCACCGAGATAGCCTCGAAGCGATCGCAAAACTGCGGGAAGATACGGGTGATGCCCGCGGCCAGCTTGGTATCGACCGGAATGATCGACTGGCTCGCCGCGCGGGTGCGCCGCAAATCCGCGTGATACGCGTCGATCACCGGCTGATCGTTCATCGCCGAGTGAATGGTGGTCACGGTGCCGGATTCGATGCTGTAGGCGTCGTCCAGCAGCTTGATCACCGGAATAATGCAGTTGGTGGTGCACGAGGCGTTGGACACGATGCGATGTTCCGCCAACAGCGTCTGATGGTTGACGCCAAACACGATGGTTGCGTCCAGATCGTTGCCGCCCGGATGGGCGAACAGCACTTTCTTCGCCCCCGCCGCCAGATGGGCTTCGCCATCCGCCCGGCTGCCGTACACGCCGCTGCAGTCCAGCACCACGTCGACGCCCAGCTCGCCCCAGGGCAACTGCTCCACCGCCGGCTGATGCAACAGGCGAATTGCGTCGTCTCCAACGCTCAGCGTGTCGCACTCTTGCCGCACATCCCAGGCGAAGCGACCGTGGCTGGAATCGTACTTCAGCAGATGGGCCATGCCCTCGGCATTCGCCAGCTCGTTGATCGCCACCACGGAGATTTCCGCCCGTCGTCCCGATTCGTACAGTGCGCGCAATACGCTGCGGCCGATGCGGCCAAAGCCGTTTATCGCTATGCGGATGGTCATGCTGCTCCTGAAAAAGGGCCGTCCCCGCCGGGTTGACTCACCGGCGCCGGGCCGGCGCTGACTGGTTGTCTCACTAACCCGCATAGAGTAGTGGATCGCACCGCCCGCTGTGAATCGCCGCGTTTGCATTATTCCCGCGCTTCAGCGGCTTTTCGCCGCCGTCACATCGGCATTTCTGTCGAAGAGTGCTTCAACTGAAACGCTTCAGCTGAGCATAAACCAAAGTTTTGGCAAAAGGAACAGGTGCAACAGTTCCACAAGTAACGGAGGGGAGTTTTACGAGCATAAGATGATCTGGCGCACATTTTTGGCCTCAAGGCCGCGGCGGATTTTCACTCGCCGCCCCCGTTTCGCCGTAGTGCTCACGGAAATAGTCGCGCAAAAATTCGACCGTCACCCGCACTTTCGCCGACGTTGCCAGCCGGGAAACGTACACCGCCCAGATGTTGGCCGGCTGAAAATACTCCGGCAGAATGTGCACCAACCTGCCGCTGTCGATGTTCTCTTTCACGTCCCAGGCGGAACGCAGCGCAACGCCCTGCCCGTCCAGGCACCACTGGTGCACGATTTCACCGTGGTTCGACGCCAGCGCCCCCGTCACCTTCACCGTCTCTTCGCCGCCTGGCCCCTGCAACCGCCACAGCCCGAACGGGTGATCGCGCTCCTTGATCACCAGGCAAGCGCGGCCCGCCAGCTCCGCCACGCTTTTCGGCACGCCGTGGCGCTGCAGATACGCCGGCGAAGCGCACAGGATGCGCTGGTTGTCCGCCAGCTTGCGCGCGATCAGATTAGGGGCGATATCGTCGCCGATGCGGATATCCAGATCGAACCCTTCGCTGACCAGATCCACCAACCGATCTGACACGTCAAGCCGCAGCTCCAGCTGCGGATACTCCCGCGCCAGCGCCGACAGCGCCGGAGCCACGAAGCGCCGGCCGAAGCCGAAGCTGCTGACCACGCGCAGCATGCCCTGCGGCGCCTGACGCACCTCGGACAGTTCGTCCATCATCTGATCGACATCGTTGAGAATGCGCTGCGCCCATTCGTAGATGCGCTCGCCGTCCTCGGTGATCGCCACCCGCCGCGTGGTGCGGTGCAGCAGCGACACGTCCAGCGCCTTTTCCAGCAACGCGATGCGTTTGCTGATAAAGGCCGGCGACACGCCCAGCTCTTCGGCGGCGGCGGCAAACCCGGCGCGGCGCGCCACCAGCACGAACACCCGCAGGTCACTCAGGATCGGCATATTGTTCATGATTCGTGTTTTATGTTTCACCGTTTTCGAGATTGATTAACAGTTAGTCAATTATAGGATAACAGTGTTGTCAATCTCCCCTACCTACAAATGAGACCTCTGTATGAGCAAAACTTACAAGATTGCCGCTATCCCCGGGGACGGTATCGGGCGGGAAGTGTTGCCGGAAGGCATACGGGTATTGCAGGCGGCGGCGGCGCGCTGGGATCTGTCGCTGGAATTCGACACCTTCGAGTGGGCCAGCTGCGACTACTACCAGCACCACGGCCAGATGATGCCCGATGATTGGTTTGAGCAGCTCAAAGGCTTCGACGCCATCTATTTCGGTGCCGTCGGCTGGCCGGATACGGTGCCCGATCACATTTCGCTGTGGGGTTCGCTGCTGAAATTCCGCCGCGACTTCGAGCAGTACGTCAACCTGCGCCCGGTGCGGCTGTTTCCCGGCGTGCCCTGCCCGCTGGCGAACAAACAGCCGGGCGACATCGATTTCTACGTGGTGCGCGAAAATACCGAAGGGGAATACTCCTCGCTCGGCGGGCGGATGTTCGAAGGCACCGAACGCGAGATGGTGATCCAGGAATCGGTCTTCACCCGTCAGGGCGTGGACCGAATTCTGAAATACGCCTTCGAGCTGGCGCAGCAGCGCCCGCGCAAACGCCTGACCGCCGCCACCAAGTCCAACGGCATGGCCATCAGCATGCCGTACTGGGATGAGCGCGTGGCGGAGATGGCGCGCCAGTACCCCGATATCGCCTGGGACAAACAGCACATCGATATTCTGTGCGCGCGCTTCGTGCTGAACCCCGAACGCTTCGACGTGGTGGTGGCCTCCAACCTGTTCGGCGATATTTTGTCGGATCTCGGCCCGGCCTGCACCGGCACCATCGGCATTGCTCCGTCGGCCAACCTGAACCCGGAGCGCAACTTCCCGTCGCTGTTCGAACCGGTGCATGGCTCGGCACCGGACATTTTCGGCAAGAACATCGCCAACCCGATCGCCATGATCTGGAGCGGCGCGATGATGCTGGACTTCCTCGGCGACGGCGATGCCCGTTACCGCCAGGCGCATGACGGCATCCTGCAGGCGATCGAGCGCATCATCGCCGACGGGCCGCGCACGCCGGACATGCGCGGCGATGCCTCCACCCAGCAAGTTGGCCAGGCGATCGCCGCCCTGCTGCAACGCTAAGCATCACCGATTTTCCTGCGCAGGGCGCGTTTTCGCGCCCTGCTTTGCCACGTCCGTTTTTCCGCTTCGATCGCCGCCGCAAATCCGCTGAAAACCACCGCAGAAAGCACGCCAATACCCCGGTCAAGATCACAACAAATTGTTTACATACTGTGTTTTATCCTTTTACAGATACCCCAATTGTGGCCCTCCTGTAATTTGTGCACACTCGAAAATGTTAATGAAGAGTAAATATTCTCGGCGGCGTTCTGCCGGGGCGTTTGCTCCTCGCGGTGTAACAAAACAAAGGGTTCAAACCAATAAGGCCCGGGCGCACCCTACGCTTCGCGCACCGGCCCACCACCGATAACAGGAGTTCACTCCCATGCAGAGCAACCCTAAAAAGGATGTCACGCTCATCGCCATCAGCCTGTGCAGTATTGCGCTGATCGCCATGTGCCTGATGCTCTTTCCGGCTCAATCCGCGCTTATCGCCAACACCATTTTCAACGGCGTCACCCGGCTGTTCGGTTCAACCATTCAAATCCTGGTGCTGATCGCCCTGCTGGTGGTGCTGTATCTGGCGTTGAGCAAATACGGCAACATCCGCCTCGGCGAAGGCAAACCGCAATACTCCACGCTGGCCTGGCTGTTCATGTTCATCTGCGCCGGCCTCGGCTCGTCCACCCTGTACTGGGGGGTAATGGAGTGGGCGTATTACTACCAGACGCCGGGGCTGAACATCGCGCCGCGCACCCCAAAGGCGCTGGAATACAGCATCAGCTACTCCTTCTTCCACTGGGGCCTGAGCGCCTGGGCGACCTACGCCCTCGCCTCGCTGATCATGGCCTACCACTTCCACGTGCGTAAGAACAAAGGGCTCAGCCTGTCGGGGATCATTTCCGCCATCACCGGCGTGCGCGCCAACGGCCCGATCGGGCGGATAGTGGATCTGATTTTCCTGGTCGCCACCGTCGGCGCCCTCACCATTTCGCTGGTGCTGACCGCCTCCACCTTTACCCGGGGGCTGACGGCGCTGACCGGCATCCCCGACAATTTCGTGGTGCAGGCGACGGTGATCCTGCTGGCGGCGGTGATTTTCTGCCTCAGCTCCTACATCGGCATCGACGGTGGCATGCAGCGCCTGAGCAAAATGGTCGGCTGGGGCGCTTTCGTCTTCGCCGGGCTGGTGCTGCTGGTCGGCCCCACCGAGTTCACCATCAACAACACCATCAACGCCATCGGTCTGACGGCGCAAAATTTCCTGCAGATGAGTCTGTTCACCGATCCGATGGGCGACGGCAGCTTCAGCCGCAGCTGGACGGTGTTCTACTGGCTGTGGTGGATCTCCTATACCCCGGGCGTGGCGATGTTCGTCACCCGCGTCTCGCGCGGCCGCAAGATTAAAGAGGTGATCTGGGCGCTGCTGCTCGGCAGCACCCTCGGCTGCTGGTTCTTCTTCGGCTCGCTGGAAAGCTACGCCATGCACCAGTTCATCAGCGGGCAGCTCAACGTGCCGGAGATCCTCAGCACCCAGGGCGGCGAAACCGCCGTGCAGATGCTGCTGACGGCGCTGCCGCTCGGCAAGCTGTTCCTGGCCGCCTATCTGTTCATCATGATCATTTTCCTGGCCTCGCACATGGACGCGGTGGCCTACACCATGGCCGCCACCAGCACCCGCAACCTGCAGGAGGGGCAAGATCCCAGCCCGATGCTGCGCCTGTTCTGGTGCGTGGTGATCACCCTGATCCCGCTGTCGATCCTGTTCACCGGCGCCTCGCTGGACACCATGAAAACCACGGTGATCCTGACCGCGCTGCCGTTCCTGCTGGTGCTGCTGGTGAAAACCTACGGCTTCGCCCGCTGGCTGAAGCAGGACTACGCGGCCATTCCGGCTCACCTGATCGAAAGCAGCGCGCCGGCGCTGCCCGAGGCGCCGCCGGCCGCCGAACTCTCCGCTCCATCGTCGTATCAACCGCGCCCTATGGCGAAATGACAATAAGAAAAGAGGAAGGTTAACTTATGAGCACTCTGATCCCTGAATTTACCTTACCGAAAGATTTCTGCGCCGACGCCCGCGAGGCTTACACCATTCCGGCCCGGTTCTATACCCACCAGGCGGCGTTCGAGCACGAAAAAGAGCAGGTGTTCGCCACCAGCTGGATTTGCGTGGCGCACCGCAGCGAGCTCGCCGAACCGAACGACTACATCACCCGCGAGATCATCGGTGAAAACATTCTGGTGGTGCGTGGCCGCGACAAAGTGCTGCGCGCCTTTTACAACGTCTGCCCGCACCGCGGCCACCAGCTGCTGGCGGGCGACGGCCGGGCGAAAAACGTCATCACCTGCCCTTATCACGCCTGGGCGTTCAAGCTGGACGGCGAACTGGCACACGCGCGCAACTGCGAAAACGTGCAGAACTTCGATAAGGAAAACTCGCACCTGATGCCGGTGCGGGTCGAAGAGTACGCCGGGTTTATTTACGTCAATCTGGACTCGCAGGCCGGCGCGGTGGAAGACCAGCTGCCGGGTCTCGGCGCCAAAGTGCGCGAAGCCTGCCCACAGGTCGACGATCTCAAGCTGGCGGCGCGCTTCGTCACCCGTACCCCGGCCAACTGGAAGAACATCGTCGACAACTACCTCGAGTGCTACCACTGCGGCCCGGCGCACCCCGGCTTCGCCGACTCGGTGCAGGTCGACCGCTACTGGCACACCCTGCACGGCAACTGGACGTTGCAGTTCGGCTACGCCCGCCCTTCCGAGCAGTCGTTCAAGTTTGAAGAGGGTAAAGAAGCCAGCTTCCACGGCATCTGGCTGTGGCCGTGCACCATGTTCAACATGCCGCCGCTGGAAGGCATGATGACGGTGATCTATGAGTTCCCGGTCGATGCAGAAACCACCCTGCAGCACTACGACATCTACTTCACCAACGCCGATTTGAGCGACGAGCAGCTCAAACTGATCGACTGGTACCGCGACGTGTTCCGCCCGGAAGATTTGCGGCTGGTGGAGAGCGTGCAAAAAGGCCTCAAATCGCGCGGCTATCGCGGCCAGGGGCGCATCATGGCCGACGGCGCCGGCAGCGGCGTCAGCGAACACGGCATCGCCCACTTCCACAACCTGCTGGCGCAGGTTTATCAACCCTGATGCGACGGGGCCCACGGGCCCCCTCCCCCTGACTTGTGAGGTTCTTTGTGAATATTTCCGATCGGGCGCTATTCCGCCAACAAGCCTACATCAACGGGCAATGGCGCGATGCCGACAACCAGGAAACCCTGCCGGTGAGCGATCCCGCCACCGGCCAACTCATCGGCAGCGTGCCCAACATGGCGACGGCCGAAACCCAACGGGCGATCGACGCCGCCCAGCAGGCGCTGGAAGGCTGGCGCGCGCTGCCGGCACAGCAACGCGCGCAGCTGCTGCGCCGCTGGTTCGAACTGATGCTGGAACACCAGCAGGATCTGGCCAGCCTGATGACGCTGGAGCAAGGCAAGCCGCTGGCGGAGTCGCTGGGCGAGATCCGTTACGCCGCCTCCTTTATCGAATGGTTCGCCGAACAGGCCAAGCGCACCAACGGCGACATCATTCCCTCGCCGAGCGGCGATAAACGCCTGATGGTGCTGAAGCAAGGCATCGGCGTGTGCGCGGCGATCACGCCCTGGAACTTCCCGGCGGCGATGATCACCCGCAAGGCCGCGCCGGCGCTGGCGGCCGGCTGCACGCTGGTGGTCAAACCCGCCAACGAAACCCCTTACTCGGCGCTGGCGATGGCCGAGTTGGCCGAGCGCGCCGGCATTCCCGCCGGGGTGTTCAACGTGGTGACCGGCAACTCGCAGGCGATCGGTGCCGAGCTAACCCGCCACCCGCAGGTGCGCAAGCTGAGCTTTACCGGCTCCACGCCGGTGGGCAGGCTGCTGATGCGCCAGAGCTCGGACACCATCAAGAAAGTGTCGCTGGAGCTGGGCGGCAACGCGCCGTTCATCGTGTTTGACGATGCGGACATCGATGCCGCAGTAGAAGGCGCGCTGATCGCCAAATACCGCAACGCCGGGCAGACCTGCGTTTGCGTCAATCGGTTCTACGTGCAGCGCGGCGTTTACCCACAGTTCGCCGAGAAGTTTGTCGCCCGCGTGGCGGCGCTGCAGGTCGGCAACGGCTTCGAACCCGGCGTACAGATCGGCCCACTGATCAACCGCAAGGCGCGCGACAAGGTGCTGGAGCTGCTCGATGACGCGCTGAGCAAAGGCGCTCAGGTGCTGACCGGCGCTACGCCGCACGCGCTGGGCGGCAATTTCTTCACGCCGACGGTGCTGGGCGACGTGCAGCCCGGCTCGCTGCTGCTGGAAGAAGAGATCTTCGGCCCGGTCGCGCCGCTGGTGGTGTTCGATGACGAAGCCGAGGCGATCCGCCAGGCCAACGACACCATTTACGGCTTGGCCGCCTACTTCTACACCCGCGATGCGGCGCGTATCTGGCGCGTTTCGGAGCGGCTGGAGTACGGCATGGTCGGCATCAATACCGGCCTTATCTCCAACGAGGTAGCCCCATTCGGCGGGGTGAAGCAGTCGGGCCTGGGGCGTGAAGGCTCCGAATACGGCATCGAAGACTATCTGGAGCTCAAATACCTGTGCCAGGCGGTATAACTTTTTCATGCGCGGGGACGCCCGCGCTTTGGAGCCAATGAATGACCAGCTATCAGATGCTTGATGTTCGCGTCGTCGACATCGAACCCGTCACCGCACAGGTCAAGCGCTTTACCCTGGCGGATCCGCAAGGCCGGCCGCTGCCCGCCTTCAGCGGCGGCAGCCACATCATCGTGCAAATGCAGGACGGCGAGCAGCGTTACAGCAACGCCTATTCGCTGCTGAGCTCACCGTTCGAGCTCGACCGTTACCAGATCGCCGTGCGCCGTGAGTCCCCTTCCAAAGGCGGTTCCGACTTCATGCACGATCGGCTGGCAATCGGCGATACGCTGACCATCAGCCCCCCCAATAACCTGTTCGCACTGGCGCCGGAGGCGCAGCATCACGTGCTGATCGCCGGCGGCATCGGCATCACGCCGTTTATGGCCCATCTGCACGAGCTGCAGCGCAGCGGGCAACGCTATCATCTGCACTACTGCTTCCACAGCGAGGAACACAACGCCTTCCAGCAGCAGCTGACGCAAGCGCCGTTCACCGACAACGTCAGTTGCCATGTCACCAGCCTTAACGGCCGGTTGGATCTGGCGCGCACGCTGGCCGACGTGGAGCCCGGCGCCCATATCTACGTCTGCGGCCCGGCGGCGCTGAATGAAGCGGTTTACCGGACCGCCGCCGAACTGGGCATCGCCCCCGGTCGCTTGCACAGCGAAGCCTTCGCCGCCGAAGACACGGCGGGCGGCGCCTTTACGCTGGTGCTGGCCCGCTCAGGTATTGAGCTTGAAGTGGCGGAAGACATGACCATCCTGCAGGCGCTGGAAAACAGCAAGGCGGCCAAGGTCGAGTGCCTGTGCCGCGAAGGCATCTGCGGCACCTGCGAAACCCGCATCGTCGAGGGGGAAGCCGATCACCGCGATCAGTATCTCAGTGACGAAGAGCGCGCGGCGCAGCAAACCCTGTTGATCTGCTGCTCGCGCGCCAAAGGCAACCGGCTGGTGTTGGATCTGTAAACGGAGCGCCCGCACCCGCGGGCGTCCTGATTAGGCTTTCGGGAATATCCACAGATGCTCAGCCGGCAGGGAGAGCCGGCACAGCGCCTGATCGCGCGCCTCGTGACCATAGGCGCGCACTACAAAATCCTCGGCCACGGTGCGGAACAGGTACTCCCAGCGATCGCCGAGATACATGCTGGTCAACAGCGGCAGCTCAAGCTGGTTGCCCTGCGGATCTTCGCCCAACCGCACGCGCTCCACGCGGATCACCGCCGAGCCCTCCTGGCCAACCTGCACGCCTTCGCCCGCTTTGCCCCACAGCGCCCAGTCCTTGCCTTCGATGCGCGCCCGGTCGCCTTCCAGCGCCACGATCTTGCCCGGCAAGCGGTTGTTGCTGCCCATGAACTCGGCGGTGAACAGCGTGGTGGGTGAACCGTACATCTCCTGCGGCGTACCCTGCTGCTCGATTTTGCCGTTATTGAGCAGCAGGATGCGATCGGAGATGGCCATCGCCTCGTTCTGATCGTGGGTCACCATCAGCGCCGACAGGCCGAGCTTGATGATCAACTCGCGCAGGAATACCCGCGCCTCTTCGCGCAGCTTGGCGTCAAGGTTGGACAGCGGCTCGTCCAGCAGGATCACCGGCGGGTTGTAGACCAGCGCACGCCCAATCGCCACGCGCTGCTGCTGGCCACCGGAAAGCTGGTGCGGATGGCGCTTGGCCAGATGCCCCAACCCGAGCTGATCCAGCACCGCCTGCACCCGCTGGGTGATTTCCGCCGAGGCGATCTTACGCAGCTTCAGCGGGTAAGCGACGTTCTCAAACACCGTTTTATGCGGCCACAGCGCGTAGGACTGAAACACCAGCCCCAGGTTGCGCTCTTCGGCGGGAATTTCGCTGCGCGCGCTGCCGTTGTACACTGCGCTGTTGCCGATAACGATTCGCCCCTGGCTCGGTTTCTCCAGCCC
The DNA here is from genome assembly GCF_052168715.1 of Serratia sp. CY44782. NCBI lineage: Bacteria > Pseudomonadati > Pseudomonadota > Gammaproteobacteria > Enterobacterales > Yersiniaceae > Serratia > Serratia sp. CY44782. The sequence goes on along the minus strand of NZ_JBJNME010000010.1, from coordinate 12,731 downwards.
GGCCACCGCCCGCAGCAGCGTGGTTTTGCCGCTGCCCGACGGGCCCAGCAGCGAGACCACTTCGCCCCGTTTCAGCTCCATCGACACCCCTTTCAGCACCGGGTTGTCGCCATAGGTCAAATGCAGATTCTCTACCGAAAGTTCAATCATGTAGTTTCACTCCAAAGCGCAAGGCGATCCCCAACCCCAGCACCACCAGCAGGATATTGATGAACGACAGCGCGGCGACGATATCGATAGCGCCCGCGGCCCACAGGGAAACCAGCATTGAGCCGATGGTTTCCGTGCCCGGAGACAGCAGATACACCCCGGTAGAATATTCGCGCTCAAAGATCAAGAACATCAGCAGCCAAGAGCCGATCAGGCCGTAGCGCGACAGCGGAATGGTGACGTGGCGAGTGATCTGGCCGCGGCTGGCGCCGGCGCTGCGCGCCGCCTCCTCCAGCTCCGGCCCCACCTGCAGCAGCGTGGAAGAGATCAGCCGCAGGCCGTAAGCCATCCACACCACGGTGTACGCCAGCCAGACGCTGAAGATGGTGCTGCGCAGCGAACGCAGCCAGACAATCCAGTTAGCACGCAGCCACTCGGCCATCGGCAACGCCGACAGCCAGCCCTCCTTGAGCGATTTGTCCAGCCACATCGGCAGGAACAGAAACACCCACAGGAATGCCAGACCGGCCAGCAGCCCCGGCACCGCACGCGGCACCAGCACGCTGTAGTCGAGGAAGCGCGTGGCGCCATCCGGCTTGCGGTGCATGGCGATGCCGATAAACAGGTAGCACGCCACCGCCAACGCCCCGCCGATCACCCCGATCGCCATTGAGTTGACGATGGCGCGCAGCAGGTTGGGCTGTGCCCAGATGGTGCGGAAGGTGTTGATCGACAGCTCGTCCCAAACAGACACGCCCACGCCCCAGTTGGAGATAAAGGCGCGCAGCACCACGCCGATCAGCGGCACGCCGATGGTGACGGTCAGCCAGAACACCACCACCGCGCCGGCCACCCAGCGCCATTTGCCCAGCGGCAACGCGCGGGCCTGCGAGGCTTTGCCCTTGACGGTGACGAAACGGTTGGCGGTACGCATCAGCCGGCGCTGCAGCATCACCAGCGGAATGGTGATGCAGATCAGCACCACCGCCACCGCCGCCATCAGGTGGTAAGACGGCGTGCCCAGCTTGTTGGTCAACTGGTAAAGGTAGGTCGCCAGCACCAGGTTGCCCTCCGGATCCCCCAGCACCAGCATCAGGCCGAACACTTCCAGCCCGAGGAAGAACAGCAGCACTCCGGCATACAGGATAGACGGCCGCACCATCGGCAGACTGACGGCGGTCATGACCTGCAGCGGCGTGGCGCCGGCGGTGCGCGCCGCTTCTTCAACGTCGGAGCCCACGCTGCGCAGCGCCGAGGAGATATACAGATACGCGTGGGGCACGTGCGTCAATCCGGCAATCACCACGATGCTGGCCATCGAATAGATATTCCACGGCACGAAGCCCAGCAGCGCCTCCGCCCACAGCGAGAAGAAGCCCACCGGCCCCGCCGCTACCACATAGCCGAAGCCCAGCACCATCGGCGACACGAAGATCGGCACCAGAATCAGCGGCTCGATGATCCGCCGCCCCGGCAGATCGGTGCGCACCATCAGGAAGGCCAAAATGCCGCCGAGTGGGATGGCGATGATCACCAGCCCGAATGCCAGAATAAAGCCGCTCTTCAGCGCCTTGTAGAAATCCGGATCGGTAAAGATGAACTCGAAGGCCTCCAGGCTGAAGACCTTGGAGGGAGAGAAGAATGGTGCCGAGAGGAAGCTTTGAATGATGATAAACGACAGGGGGACATAGATAACCAGTGCGGTTATCAACACCACCAGGCCGCGCGGCAGGCTCTGCCACTTTCTGCGCCATGCTTGCATAAATGCTCCCTATGGTTGTAAACGCCGACCAAAGGGCGCGCGCCTCTAAGGCAGGCGCGCGTCCGAATGCAGTCCCTGTTATTTCGCCGCAGCGGCGCGCCACTGTTTGATGTAGTCGAGGCGTTTGGCCGGCTGCAGGTATTCCAGCAGGCTATCGTCGACCGGAATCGGCTTGAGCGCGTTGCCCAGCAGCTTGGTCATGCCGTCAATGTCGTTCTTGCCTTCGATGTCGTTGCGGATCGAGGGGATATCCGCCTGATTGGCGAGAATATTTTGCCCTTTTTCCGACAGCACGTAGTCGAACCACAGCTTGGCGGCGTTAGGATTGCCGGCCTCTTTGCTGATGAAGCTCACGCGCGACAACACCAGGGTATAGTCTTTCGGATAGACGATGCCGAGCGACGGATCGCTCTTGGCGCGGGCCTCGGCGTACGAACCGAGGATATTGAAGCCGATCAGGTTTTCACCGGAGGAGACGCGCTCCATCATGGTGCCGGTGGAGGATTGTACCGCCAGCCCGCCCTTGGCCACGTCGGCCAGCGTTTTGAAGTAGTTAGGATCGGCCTTGAAGTCCTGCACCGACAGCATGAAACCGACGCCGGATTTTTCGATGTCGTACGTAGTGACTTTCTTCTTGAATTTGTCCGTCTGGCCGGCGATCAGTTTAGCCAGCGCCGCGTGCGAATCCGGCACATCACCTTGCGGGATCAGGCGTTTGTTATAGATAAACACCACCGGCTCATAGGTGGTGCCATACACCTTATCTTGCCATACCGCCCATTTCGGCAGCTGGGCCTGTTCGGGGGAGGTGTATTCCTGTGCGTAATCGCCCGCCAGTTTCAAAATGGTGTCCATCGACGAGCTCCACACCACGTCGCCGCTGGTGCCGCCGGCCGCCTGCTCGCTGATGAAGCGGTTATACAGTTCGGTACTGTTCATGTCGTTGTATTCCACCTTAATGCCCGGATACAACGCCTCGAACCCCTGGATCAGCGGCGCCGCCGCCTTGGTGTCGGTGGTCGAGTAAATCACCACCTTGCCTTCTTTCTTCGCGCCGTCGACCAGTTTCTGATAGTCGGCGGGGTAGCCCGCCGGGAAGGCCGCATAGGCGGAAACGGAGCCCAGTAAGGTGATTGCAGCTACGGTAGCGCTGATTTTTCTCATCATCATCCATCCCCTGATCACATTTAATAAACCAAAAATTAACATATAGTTAATAAGTGTGACGAGGCAACGGCGTTGCTTTGTTATCTTTCGGTTTTGTGAGGTTGGCCGTTTTTCAGCCAATAAAAAAGCCCGGCAGCGCGGGCTTTACGGCACTTCCTGTTGCAGACTATTCGGCCAGGCGAGAGCGCCGCAGCAGGCGAATTCGCTGTACGATGGCGACTCCCAGCAGCGTCAGCACAAACCCCGCCAGCTGCAGCAGCGACAGCGCCTCGCCAAACAGCGCGTAAGCCTGCAGCGCCGCCGCCGGCGGCACCAGCAGCATCAGCGCGGTAATCCGAGTCAAGTCGCCGTGGCGCACCATCCAGATAAACAGCGCGGTGCCGCCCAGCGACAACACGCCGGCCGACCACAGCAGAGAGAACCACAGCGTCGGCGAATTGTCCCAGGCAGCGGAGCCCATCACGGCCGCCAGCACGCCGGTCACGATCGCGGCGCCGAGGTGCTGAATGGCGCCTGCCGCCCGCAGATCGGCCGCCGCCAGCGAAGACTTCTGCACCATGATGCCGATCGTCAGCGCGACGATGCTGCCAAAGCCCATCAGGATCGGCAACAGCGCCATATTGCCGACGTCGATACCGGTCAGCCGAGGGGAGAGCACCAGCGCAACGCCGATAAAACCGACCGCCAGCCCGGCCCAGGAACGCAACCCTATCGATTTGCGCAGCACCAGCGCGAAAATCAGCGCGGTGAACAGCGGCTGCAATCCGCCAATGAGCGACATCACCCCGGCCGCCAGGCCGTTCGCCACCGCCCACCAGCTTGCGGCGAGGTAAACGCCGTTCATCAGCATGCCGGTCAGCAGGTGCATCACGAACTGTCGCCCCTTGGGCCAGGCGCAATGCAGCGCCAGCAGGGCGAATACCGCAGCGGCGATCAAAAAGCGAAAAGTCAGGAAAAGGTTGGGATCGGCATGATCCGCCACCGCCCGCGCGGCAATAAAACCGGTCGACCAAATTAATATCAGGAAAAACGGCGCGATAAATGCCTTTCGCCGATCGCGTTTTTCGCGCTGGGTTATTTCCATATCACTACCTGAAGAATGCGATTGATGAATTAATGCGGAGCATAATACTACCCAATTTAACACCAGCTTAACAGCATCGACGCCGGCACCCACGCCTGCGTGATGAACACAATGGCGGGAAATGACGAAGTTTCAATTTTATATAATTCACTAAGCTTATAATTAATTCCACCACGTTACGACAATGTAAATTAATTGCTACATCAGGTATAACTATTCCCCTATTGGCGGCGTTGTCGGAATAATTCCCCTTTGCTAGCCTTCCTGAAGCCACTTAATTAACTGGACTGACTCATGGCCGAAATCACTGATTTTATGAAACTGGATATGCGTATTGGCGAAATTATTTCCGTGGAATATAACGACAAGGCGTTAAAGCCCGCCTATAAGCTGCGCATTGATTTCGGCGAAGAAATTGGCATTAAAAACAGCTCGGCGCAATTATGCGAAAACTATCAGGAAGATGATCTGCTCGGCAAAAAAGTCATCTCCGTCGTTAATTTCCCCGCCAGGCGGGTTGCTGGATTTAAATCCGAAGTGCTGGTACTTGCCGCGGTCACCCGGGATCAAGGCACCGTCTTGCTGAAAACCGATTTCGACGTGGAGATCGGCAGCAAGATTTTATAATCGCCACATCATTCGTGAGGCCACCGAGAAATGCGACAGTTATCCCTGCTTGATGAAGTTAAGAAGGCGTATCAGGAACACCGTTCAGCCTTTATCCCCGGTGCCACCATGCAAGCGATCCTGCTGGCGCTGGGCGCGCGGCCGGAAGATTTCGCCAAGCTGCAGCAGGTCAGCGGCAATCTGGCGGACGATCCCACGCTGCCTTTCCGCAAGTCCAGAAACGGCCGCTTCTGTTTCGACTTCGATCGCGCCCAGATTGAGCGGCTGGAGTTCCAGCCCTTCGTGCTCTCGGTCGAGGAAGACTTCATCCGTTACGATTCGGGAAAGGTGCGCCACTTCCGCGGCATCAACGACGATCTGCAGTTGAATACGGCATTCCAGGCGCTGATGAAATTCAAAGCCTACGTGATCGATGGCGTGAGCGTGACGCCGCGCGCCCGGCTTAATCAGGAGATCAACAAGTTCGTCTGCACGGTGTTCAACCTGCGCACCGTCACCACGCCGCAGATGCTGGGCGAACCGGCTCTGGAAGGCGTGCACAGCGACGGCGTCGACCACACCATGACGACCTTCCTTGGCTGCGACAACATGACCGACGACAGCGCCAAGACCTTTATTCACGATATGCGCGAAACCAGCGGGATCAAATTTGATCGGGCCCGGCCGGAATGGATTTTGGGCGAAATACAGCATCGGCATTTCCTCGATACCCTGCTGATTGTCGATCATGAACGCAAACACAGCCTCTCACCGGTGGAAGCGCAGGACAAACGCCGGCATTCGACCCGCGATATGCTGATCTTTTTCACCCGCAAACCGGTCGAAGACGGCCACGTCTCTTTCGCGTATGACTCTTTCAAACCGCATATCGAAATCCCGCTGTCGATAGACATGGTGGCGCGCGCGAGCTAACGCGCAGCCGGGCCGGCCGCCATGATCCCTCTGTGCGGCCGGTTCACGCCAGGATAAACAGCGCTGGATTAATCAGGTTTTTGTCGCCGAATTATTATATCCTGCCGGACGAAAATTTTGCGGGCGCTCGCTGCCCTCTGCGCCTGCCCTCTGCAGTTATCCATTCCGCAGCAGGCCGTTTATTTCATGAATACAGGCAGTGCCATACCGTTATGACCAAGAATTTATCCCCGAAAGACATTATCGCCCTGGGCTTTATGACCTTCGCCCTGTTTGTCGGCGCCGGCAACATCATTTTCCCCCCGCTGGTGGGGCTGCAGTCCGGCGAACATCTGTGGCCGGCCGCCCTCGGGTTTATGGTGACCGCCGTAGCCTTGCCGGTGATCGCCGTGATCGCGCTGGCGCGCGTCGGCGGCAGCATCAGCCTGCTGACCGGCCCTATCGGCCGCACCGCCGGCCTGCTGTTGGCGACCGTCTGCTATCTGGCGCTCGGCCCGCTGTTCGCCACGCCGCGAACCGCCAATGTCTCTTTCGCCCTCGGCATCGCGCCCTTCACCGGCGACGGCGCCCTGCCGCAGTTCATCTACAGCCTGCTGTTCTTTACCCTGGCGATGATCGTCTCGCTGTATCCCGGCCGGTTGCTCGATAACGTCGGCCATATTCTGGCGCCGCTGAAAATCCTGGCGCTGGCCGCGCTCGGCATCGCCGCCCTGGTTTGGCCCGCCGGTGAACCGGTCTCCGCCATCGGCAGCTATCAGGCATCGGCGTTTTCCACCGGCTTCGTGCAGGGTTATCAAACCATGGACACGCTGTCGGCGCTGATGTTCGGCTCGATTATCGTCACCGCCGCCCGCTCGCGCGGCGTCAGCGACAGCGGCCTGCTGCTGCGCTACACCCTGTGGGCCAGCCTGATCGCCGGCGTCGGCCTGACGCTGGTCTATATCTGCATGTTCAAACTCGGCGCCGGCAGCGGCAGCCTGGTCGAGAGTGGCGCTCAGGATGGCGCGGCAATCCTGCACGCTTATGTGCAACACACCTTCGGCGATCTGGGCAGCGTCTTTATGGCGGTGCTGATGTTCATCGCCTGTCTGGTGACGGCGGTCGGCATGACCTGCGCCTGCGCGGACTTCTTCTCTCGCTACCTGCCGCTCTCTTACCGCACGCTGGTGGTTATCCTCGCCCTCTTCGCCATGCTGGTCTCCAACATGGGGCTGGCCAACCTGATCCGCGTCTCGCTGCCGGTGCTGACGGCGATCTATCCACCTTGCATCGCGCTGGTGTTGCTCAGCTTCAGCCAGAACCGCTGGCGCAGCGCCAAGCGCGTCTTCGCGCCGGTGATCGCCACCAGCCTGGTGTTTGGCCTCGCCGACGGCCTGAAGGCCTCCAGCTTCAGCGGCCTGCTGCCCGCCTGGTTCGATAAGCTGCCGCTGGCCGAACAGGGTCTGGTCTGGCTGCAGCCTACGCTGCTGGTGCTGTTGCTGGCGGCGGCTTACGACCGGTTGCGCAGCGTCGAAAGCGCCAACGCCGCGTCGTAAGCGCAGGTTGCGCCCATAAAAAAAGGTTCATCGCGCTTTAGCGTGAACCAATAGAAAACCGCAGTCAGAACGTTTAGATTTGTATTCGCCAAAACACACCCTAAACTTGAGCCTGTACATAATTTGTGTAATTGCCTGATTTTGATATGTTCAACTCAACATCAAAAGAAGGTTGATTTATGGACGAAAACAGTTGCAGGCTCTGGCTAACGAACTGGCCAAAAACCTTAAAACCCCTGAGGATCTCAACCAGTTCGATCGCCTGCTGAAGAAAATCAGCGTCGAGGCGGCGCTCAATGCCGGAATGACCCATCACCTCGGCTACGATAAAAATCAGCCTAAACCAGCGACCAACGCCCGCAACGGCTATACCCAAAAGACCGTTATCACTGGCGATAGTCCGCTGGAGCTCTACGTACGCCACGCGATCGTGATAGCTCCTTCGAACCTCAACTGGTTAAAAAGAACCAGACCCGGATCACGGGGATGGATAACCAGATTTTATCCTTATATGCCAAAGGAATGACCACCCGCGAGATCGCCGCCATGTTTAAAGAGCTGTATGATGCTGATGTCTCGCCGGCTCTGATCTCAAAGGTGACGGATGCCGTCATTGAGCAGGTTGTCGAATGGCAAAATCGGCCACTGGATGCTGTCTATCCCACTGTTTATCTTGATTGTATCGTTCTGAAAGTTCAGCAAGATAGTCGCGTCATCAACAAATCCGTGTTCCTGGCGTTGGGTATCAATATTGATGGCCATAAAGAGTTTCTGGGTATGTGGTTGGCTGAAAACGTGGGGGCAAAGTTTTGGCTGAATGTGCTGACAGAGCTGAAAAACCGTGGTCTGAACGACATTCTCAGTGCCTGTGTTGATGGGCTGAAAGGCTTCCCGGACGCCATCAACGCGGTGTATCCGCAGACACGCATTCAGCTGTGCATCGTGCATATGGTACGCAACAGCTTGCGGTTCGTCTCCTGCAAGGACTATAAGGCCGTCACCCGCGACCTGAAAGCCATCTACCAGGCTGCGACAGAAGAAGCTGGCTTGCAGGCGTTGGAAGCGTTCCCCAGCGCCTGGGACAGCCGTTACCCACAAATAAGCCGCAGTTGGCAGGCAAACTGGGCCAACCTTGCCACGCTTTTCACATATCCAGCTGATATCATTAAGATTATATACACAACGAACGCCATCAAGTCGCTAAATAGCGTAATCAGACACGCGCTGAAAAAGCGCAAAGTATTCCCGACGGATGACGCTGTCAAAAAGGTGGTGTGGCTGGCGATCCAGGCAGCCTCGCAAAAATGGACCATGCCGTTGAAGGACTGGCGTATGGCAATGAGCCGCTTTATTATCGAGTTCGGTGACCGCCTGGACGGTCACTTCTAAGCAAAGGCATTTACACAGAATGGTGTACAGGATCCCTTTTTACCGAATTGCCGCTTAGAGATGACACCATCCAGGGGGAAATGAGAACCAATTAATATTTTGCCTCGTTTGTCAACCAATCAAGCTCTCTGCCTGTAAACATAGAAACGCTGATCAGCCAACCAGTATCAGCGTTCCACCGAATTTTCTATTAAAGCACAGTATAAACAATACGTTGTGCTTATGTTGGAAGAGTTGCCTTCATTTAGCTTGCCTCGTTTCCTTAGTAAAGACAGACGAAAATAACCATCAATAGCTTGTTGTGTGTGATGCCTTACACAAATGAGAGTGATAATCATTATCTTGACGAGCAAGCAGGGACACCATAAAGTACGCCTAGCTGTATGCATATACAGTTATTTTGATTTCAACTATCATTTAAAGGGGAACTGTACTGTGGCTCGATATGAAGATACAACTCAATATGAACGCGATGTAATGACTTCAATGGGGTACTATTGGAATGGGCATGGATGGCAGCGAGGTTTTGATCTCTCAGATGGCAACATGGTTGTTGAAGGATGGGTTGGTGACGGTTTGCCTGATAGACAGAAGGAATTGAGTAATATTACCCATATTTGGGATCAAAAAATTTCCGATATTAATAAACCGATAAGTGCTTTTGATCCTGAAGATGATGATGTCACGCCATTCAGTAATGAAGCCAAAAATAGTTTTCGTGAAGATTCAGATAAAGCCATCGATTTTTCTGCTAAAAAAGAAAATGACCTTGATAACCAAATCAAGGAAATGCAAAAGGATATTGATACATTAAGCAAGAAATCCGAAAATAATCAACAGACTGAATTCGAAAAAGCAAACCTCAATGCTATTATTAGTAAGTTAAAGGTAAGTAAAGAACGTCTCACTGTTCTGCGAAATGAAGCTAATAAAAGAAAAGTGCAGCAAGAATATTTAAAGCTGAATAATGAAGATTGGTTCTTCTCCAGAGAAAAACCCACGTCCTGGGTTAGGGAACAACAATCATTAAATAGAAATGAAATGGGTAAAAAACAGGAAGAAGTGAAGAAAATCCAATCAGAAATTGACACGGCCAAACAAAATGTTGAACGTTTGGAAAATGAGCAGCGTGAAAAGGAAAGTGAGGTAAATAGACTTAAAGATTTAGACTTGTCTACCGAAGTCGGTTTAAATCATGCTGAGAGTGAAGCTCATCAAAACGAAAGTAACGCACAACAAGCGATTAATGATGCGCAAAATCGTATTAATCAGGCCAACAACGATAGGGTAACAGCGGAGAGTGTAGCACGAGATAACGAAAACAAAGCGGCACAAGCTGAAGCAAAGAGAAAAAAGCATCAAGATCTTCTTGATGAATTCGTAAAATGGAACACAGAAGTTGATTATGGTAAAGAAGCATGGTGGAAAGAATTTAATGGCGCAAGTGACCTGATCTCCAGTTTGGAAAATGAAAGAAATACAGCAACAAATGCGATGAATGCGGCAAGAGACTCAGCAAATAAGGCTGCCAGCCGTCTTGAACAGGCCGAGCGAGATAAGATCAATGCGGAGAATGCGCTTAACAATGCGCGGAAAACGCTTGCAGATGTTCAGGCTAAAAAAGAGGCTAATGCAAAGGCTAAAAAAGATGCCGAAGCTAAAGCCGAAGAGGATCGGGTTAAGGATGCATTAAAAGCCACCGCTGATTTCTATAAAGAGACAACGGAAAAATTTGGTGAACAATCTGCCAAGGTAGCCAAAGAACTGGCTGATGCCGCAAAGGGCAAAACCATCAAAAACGCGGATGAAGCATTAAAAGCATTTGAGAAGTACAAGGATGTGTTGAATAAAAAATTCAGTGTTAAAGATCGAGAAGCTATCTCTCATGCGCTAGAGTCGCTTAAACGTGATGAAATGGCGAGGAATTTCGCCAAGTTCAGCAAAGCATTTAAATATATTGGAAATACAATCGATGTATATGATACAGCCATGGAATTAAAAAAGGCTGTAGAAACAGATAACTGGCGGCCATTTTTTGTTAAATTGGAATCCTTAGCCGCTGGACGTGCCGCCACTGCCATTACTGCATTTGCATATAGTATTATTCTTGGCACACCATTAGGTATCTTCGGTTTTGCCATCATGATGACACTGGTCAGTGTCTTCGTTGATGAAAAATTTGTGGAGAAGATAAATAGTGCACTTAAAATCTGAATAAACAAACACCTAGCCAATTCGGGCTAGGTGTTTTGCTAATTTATATGCTGAAAATCCCAAAACCATTGGAATTGCGAACACGAAACAAAATATAAAGAGTATGGCCTGTAAACTTCCACCTGTGGCACTTGTAAAAAAATCTTTTTCCCAAAATTCCTTCCTGGCAAATAATAAACCAATTTTCGTCATTATTTTATTAGAAAATGGATACAATAATCCACTTGTGATAGAGAAAATTAACATGTATGTTAATTTTTGGTTTTCTTGGTTGATTTGCCAATCTAAATAAACGAGCAATATGGGGATTACACCCCAAACCATTTTTTTTAGGTAATATCCCCAAGTCATTGTTACCTTGCTCCAACTGTAATACAAGTGATTATCATTATCGTTTTATAGCGCAAAGAAGTAAAGTTTACCGCAACACTCCAGACTCTTCGGTAAAACGTCCATTCTACCGAAACGCGCGAAAACTGACCGCACGGGCACGTTAGCGGCCGCGCTCCTGTGCCTGGTACGGCGCTTTTGCTACCCTGTCGCGGACCGGGGCGGGATCCCCCCACGGGAAAAAAAGCCACCGGCATACCGGTGGCCATAGGTTAGTGCTTCAGCAAAAAACGGTGATAGCCGGCTGCTGCATTCGGTGACATGGGAATAGAATCCTTGTCGGCGTCGGTCAGGTGGATCACCTCACCTTCCTCAACCTCAGCCGCTATTCGTCCACCGTCGACATGCTCACCGCGGTCGTAGCGATCGTAGCCGCGGCGTTCTCCGGAGAGTCTGAAGCACGAAACAGCGTTCCGTCGACGCTCAACACATGTAATCCATGAAACGCCTCCTTACCCAGTGCTGCAGGCAACCATGCTTCATTACAGGCATGAAAAAGATACCGGAGGGGAGCTTCCCCTAGGCGCTGACGCGCCGCCGTAAGGACACTGGGGGCGGGGCCTGGTAGCCGTCATCGGGTTGAAGAACAATGTCGAGATGGTGGCAAACATCTTTAATGGACAAATCGCGCAGCACGCCCATCATCAGAATGAGCCAGACAGCCTGCTCAGCGGGAAGGCGACGTCGGCGGATACTGGCCTTGTTGCATGCGGTAAGGGCCTGATGTATCTAGGCAGAATCGAGCGAACGAGAAAAGGCATCAAGCTCAGAAGGGCAAACATCAACAACGAAATCCATATCGTGTTCAGACATAAAAAATCCGGAATCAGAGGGCTGAATCCGGATTGTCTCTTACTGAGTGGATCGTTCAAGTGTTCTTAAACGATCGGCATTAGGTCACGATGACCGGCTTTTTTATCGGCTTGCGCCAGGCCGCTTACTTCAGCAGCGCCTGCGCCTTGGCCACCACGTTGTCCACGGTGAAGCCGAACTCGGCGAACAGCTGCTCCGCCGGCGCCGACTCACCGAAGGTGGTCATGCCCACGATGGCGCCGTTCAGGCCCACGTACTTGTACCAGTAGTCCGCGATACCCGCTTCCACCGCCACGCGCGCCGTTACCGCCGCCGGCAGCACCGACTCGCGGTACGCCGCATCCTGCTTGTCGAACGCGTCGGTCGACGGCATCGACACCACGCGCACCTTGCGGCCCGCTGCGGTCAGCTTGTCCGCCGCTTCCACCGTGATGCCCACTTCGGAGCCGGTGGCAATCAGGATGACGTCCGGCGTGCCCGCGCAGTCTTTCAGCACGTAGCCGCCGCGGTACACGTTCGCCAGCTGCTCTGCGGTGCGCGGCTGCTGGGTCAGGTTCTGGCGCGAGAACACCAGCGTGGTCGGGCCGTCGTTGCGCTCGATGCCGTACTGCCACGCCACCGCCGATTCCACCTGGTCACACGGGCGCCAGGTGCTCATGTTCGGGGTCACGCGCAGGCTCGCCAGCTG